>JALGVA010000072.1:0-21437 GCA_029820295.1 Candidatus Zipacnadia bacterium | reverse complement strand
CTGATCATCGGCGGGAACCCGTTCTCGGGCTTCAGCCACCAGAGCCCTGAGCGTGATCAGGAGATGCTCGACTACTACACGGTCGCGCGCATCAAGGAGACGCTCGCCCGGGCCGAGGCGGCGGGCATCAACACCACCATCATGCGTTCGGACGCGCACATCCACCGGCTGCTGCGCGAGTACTACAACGAGGGCGGACAGATCCAGTGGATCGCGCAGGTGCCCGGCGACCGCTCGTCGCCCGACTTCCAGGTGGATGCGCGCCGGGCGGTGGCCGCGGGCGCGAAGGCCGCCTACCTGCACGGTGGGCTGCTGGACGCGTGCTTCGCCGACCGCGACGCCGAGGGCTTCGCGCGACTGGTGGAGATCATGCGCCAGGGCGGGGTGCCGGTGGGCGCCGCAGGGCACTCCCCCGAGGCGCACCTGTGGGCCCACGAGCTGGACCTGCCCTTGGACTTCCATGTGGTGTGCTTCTACAACTGCGGCAGCCTGCACGATGGCAGGGGCGATAAGTTCAAGCCCGAGGACCCGCCGCGCGCGGTGGCGGCGATCCGGCAGATCGGCAAGCCCTGCATCGGCTACAAGATCATGGCCGCCGGGCGCGTGGATGCGCGCGCGGCCTTCGAGTATGCCTTCGCGAACATCAAGCCCGGCGACTGCGTGAACGTCGGCGTCTACCGCGGCGACAATGACGACATGGTCGAGGAGAACGTGCGCATGGTCGAGGAGATCCTCGGCGGCTGAAGGCAGGTCTCAGCGTCACTCGCCCCCGGCGGCGTCCGCCCGCCCCTCCAGCGCGGCCTTGATGGTCGCCGCCACGTGCTCCGCCAGCACCGCGATCCCCTCGGCGGTGAAATGCACGTGGTCCTCGCCCTGCAGCTCCGCGACGCGCTCCGCCACCGCTGCGTGCAGGTCATCGACCGCGACTCCCTGCTCGGCCATGACCGCGTCGGCGATCGCGTTGAGCGGGACGCTGGCATCCACGCCGGGCGCGTCCTCGTTCTCGAAGGGTGTGGTGCGCGCGAAGATCAGCGTGGCCCCGGTCTCCCGCAGGTGGTCGATGATATTGACGAGATTCGCCGCGTACTCCTCGCCGTCCCGGTTGCGGTCGTGGATGCCGAAATTGAAGTAGACGACGTCCCACTGCGAGCCGCCCTGGTTGAGCCACAGCTTCAGTATCTCGAACCCCAGCGCGGTCGCCGTCGAGCCGCAGTTGGCGGGCGCCCGGTGCACGTTCGCGATCCCCGCCAGCGCCCGGCGCACGCCCATGGTGTACGAGCGCGAGATCGAGTCGCCGATCAGGATCACGCGAGGCAGCGCGGGGTCATCGCGCACGAAGCCCCACCCCGCCTCATAGGTCGCCGGGTCGAAGTCCGGCTGGATGCGAGCGCGCACATGCAGGGGGAAGTAGTAGCTGCCGAGCTGGCTCTCCAGTGCCTGCTCCCACCGCCGCTCGTCGTTGGGCAGGGCGTCCACGATCGCCCGGTAGGCCGTGTACTGCTCCCAGGTGATCTTGTCGCCGTACTGCTCGGCAAGCTCGGCCGCGTTGGTCGGCTCGCCCACCGCCATCCCCTCACAGGCGGTCAGGCACAGGGCAATCGCTCCGCACAGCATCTGCGTGTTCCTCATCAAGGCGCCCTCCCTGCCGGCTCTCGTCGTCGTGCGTGTCCGGGGCGTCGCATCGTGTCGTCCGCCTGGTGGTCCGGTGGTTCGCTCCCACGCGACGCGCTCCCTTTTCACCGCGCGGGCACTCCACGGCGAGGGAGATTGTACGCGGTCGGGGGTGAAGCCTGCGGGCGGCTGGGATGAGGCGTAGCTGCACCGCCGCAAGACAGGAGAGACCGGCTGTGCCCACCATGCAGGTGCACGCCCGCATCATGCTGCCCGACGGCGTTCAGGCCGACCAGGTTGATCGCGCCCTGTGGCGCGCCACGCCCGACGAGCTGCGGGCCGCGATTCCGGACGTGCGCGCGGTGCTCGCCATCACCTCCGTCCTGCACAACCCGGCCGACGGCCTGATCTATCTCGGCCTGACGGACCACGACAACGAGCTGCTGTGGACCTACGACCCCGCCACGGGTGGGTTCGCGCAGCGGCACTTCGTCGAGGTGGCGGAGAAGTACGACGTGAAGATCCACCGCTCGTTTGCGCTCGATCCCGCCGATGGCAGCCTCTACACCGCCAGCGCCGGGCTGCATGATGAACGCTACTACCTCGACGCGCCCGGCGGCAAGATCTTCCGTCACGACCCGGCCGCCGACCGCACCGAGCGGCTCGCCATTCCCGTGCCGCACGAGTACATCCAGACCATCTGCCTCGACCCGGTGCGGCGCATCATCTACGGCCACTGCTACCCCACGCCGCAGATGTTCGCGTATCATCTCGACCGCGACGAGACCGTGCCGCTCGGGCGCGGCACGCTGCCCCACCGCGCCGGCTGCGATGCCCGCGGCAACCTGTGGGGCACCGTGGGCGCCCACCAGCCGACGGTGTTCCGCTACAACCCCGAGGACGGCATGCAGGTCACCGACCTGCTCATGCCCGAACTCAACGGCTCAGTGCAGGCGATGAACGTCATCTATCAGGCGCCCGACGAGGAGCTGTGCTACATCGGCACCAGCGGCGGCGCCCTGATGGCCCTCGACACCGAGGCGGTGCGCTTCGACTACCTGGGCAAGCCCATGATGGACTCGCGCATCGAGGGGCTGGGCGTGGGCAACGACGGCCTGCTCTACGGCTGTGGCGGCTGGTACGGGACGGAGGTATTCGCCTATGACCGCGAGGCACGGCGCTTCTGGAACCTCGGTGCTATCGCCGACCCGGACCTCGACATCCGCTGCATCATCCCGCACGACATGACCATCGACGATGAGGGCACCATCTGGACCGGGGAGACCGACATGACCGGGCGCTCGACCGCGGCCTTGTGGGAGTGCCGACCGCAGTGGTGAGCGCAGCCCATCCGCGTGCTCAGGGCTGCCGGGCCACGATCTCGACCCCGCACAGCACCGGCGGCGCGGAGCCGTCCGCGGGGGTGAGGGCGATGGTCAGCTCATCGCCGGCCATGACGCCCTCGAAGATGCGGGCGATCACGCGATCAGGCTCCCCGGCCTCCTGCACGATGTCGAGGCCGCGCAGCACCGTTTGTCCCTGCAGCGCCACGTCGAAGACGCGTTGCCCCGCCCCGAGATCGCCGGGCTCGACGAAGTAGAGCGTCACCACGTGCGCCCGCTGCTCGCCATCGCCGCCGAGGCCGACGGTCAGCCGGCTCAGGCCCTCGGCCCCCGAAGCGCCGACCCAGCGGTGGTCCGCGCCCGCGATGCGCGAGGTATGCCGCCGGAACCAGCGCGGCTGCTCGGGCTCGATGCTGACCTGGACCTCCGGCGACGGGCCGCCGGTCACCGGGTACTCCAGCCACAACGTGCCGTTGTCGGCCATGCGGTCGCCGGGCGCGCCCAGGTTCAGGCCGAGGCGGATGATGCGCTCGTCATCGAGCTTGAGCCCGGTGAAGGTCCACACCTCGACGTCCGGGTCGTGCACCAGCGCGAGCGAGGTCTGGTTCTGGTAGCTGCAGGTACAGGTGCGCGTGTAGTCGGGGGCGTTGAGGACACCGTCGGCGACCACCAGGTTCGAGGTGCAGCCGGACTTGAAACCGCCGAGATTGCCCGTGCCCCCATCATTGGTCAGGTCATAGAAGCCCGCGGCGCCGGAGCGGAAGGTGAGCAGCGCCTCGCTGGCGATGGCGGTGTTGCAGCCGTAGGCGCGCTCCCAGCGCCACGGCACCTCGGCGCCGGTGAGCGGGTGGCGGCGCGTGCGCGGCTCGCCGTCGAGCAGCCCGAAGGCCTGCCCCTGGGTGATGATGGTGTCGCCATGCAGCAGTGGCGGGCCCTGATAGTCGTGCGCGCGGTCCCACACCACGGAGCCGTCGGCGATGCGGTAGACGATCATGCGATCGCCGGGTTCGTCGGCGAGCATGTCGCGCGAGGGACGTCCGGCCTGCAGCAGCAGCCCGTGCTCGACGCTGCACGACAGCCAGGTGCCGAAGACGTTCTCGGCGGTGCTCCACAGCTCCCGCCCGGTGCGTACATCCAGCGCCATCAGGCGCGGTTCGATCTGAGGCTCCTCGCCCCGGCGCGCCATCTTCGCCACGATGGCGTCGGGCAGCCGGTCGATGCAGAACACGCGTTCATCGGCGACGCAGATCGCGTTGTGGCGGAAGGCCAGGCGGCTGTCGTGGCTCCACAGCACCTCGCCGGAGTAGCGGTTGAGGGCGACGATGGATGCGCTGCACGTGGCGTCCCAGTTGCTCCGTGTGCCGATGGGTTGCTCGCCGTCGAAGATGAGCGGGCTGGCCCCGGCGATGAGCAGGTCGCGGTAGACGCTGACGAAGCCCCAGCCCTGAGGCCGTTCCTCGCCCGGCGCCGGTGGCAGCGTGAACTCCGCCATGGTCTCGCCGGTGGCCGGGTCCAGGCGCAGACAGCGGCCCTCGTAGACCGCATAGATGCCGTCGGGTGCGGAGGAGAAGTTGCTGCCCAGCGAGTTGGCGCCCGGCTGGTGGGCGGTGTTGTCGTAGGCGCGGCCGAAGCCGGGCAGCTCGCGCTTCCACAGCACGCGGCCGGTGTACACGTCCTGGGCGCGGATGCTGTTCGGGCCTTCGATGAACAGCCGCCCGCCGACGACCTGCTCGGGCGGGCCGTGGCCGTGGCGGGGCAGGATGTCCACATTCGACGAGCCGCCGAACCACAGCAGCCCCAGCGGCGCGCGCACCAGCGTGTCGGGCGAGACCACGGTGTTGGCCGCATCGGCGTACTGATGCGTCCACGCGCCCGCGCCGGGCAACGGGCCTGAGCGGCGCAGCAGCGTCCATGCGCCCGCGCGCTCGACCTCGGCGCCGGGCAGTTCCGCGGCGGCCACGGCCGCGGCGAAGCGCTCATGCTCCCCCGGTGACATGCCCAGGCAGGCGACGCCGCCGTAGGGCCGTATGGGCGCGAACAGGTGCGGCAGCGCGGTGGGGTCGGCAACGATGGCGGCCGGGTCCTCGGAGACGGTGAGGCTCGCCAGGTAGGGCGGGAGCTGCACGCTCGCCGGATCGGCGACGATGAGCGCCACGCGCGGGCCGTAGAGGCCGAGTGCATCCATGCGCCGGCGCAGGTCATCGACCTTCGCGGCATCGGCGTCGATGCCGACCACGTGAAGCTGCGACTGGCGCGCCAGCTCCTCGATCAACCGCCCGCTGCCGATGCCCAGGCACAGGGCGTAGCCATCGCGCACGCCGGTGCGCTCGAGAATGTCGGCGGCCCGAGCCGTCCAGGCATCGTCCGGCGTCGCGCCCGGCGGCTCAGGCGCGTAGCGGCGGACCTGGGCCTCCTCCGCCGCGCCGTAGCACAGCAGTTGGCCGCCCGGCGTCGAGACGAAGAGCCTGCCGCCCGCCACGATTACGGAGGCCGGGTCGTCGGGCATATCCTCGCGCCACGCCACCTCGGCGCGCGGTTCGGCGTCGGTCAGTCTGATCGCGCTGAGCCCGTCGCCCGCGCCGCACAGCAGCAGGTTGCCGGCGAGGGCGTGGATGCGCTCGACGCCCTGCTCGCTGCGCCACAGCGAGCGCAGCGCCAGGCGGGTGCGCGCGTTGCCCTGGCTGTCCTGGTACTCCTCGACCTGGGCGCCGCGCGGATCGCGGGCGACGATCTCGCCGCCGTCCAGCGCGTAGACGGCCTCGCTCGTGTGCACCGGCAGGGCGCCGACAGCTCCCGAAGGCGTCCCGGTGTCGAGTGGGTAGGCGCGACCGCTGTTGAAGTACAGCTCGTCGGTTGCAGAGACCGCAAAGTCGCCGATCTTGTTGTTCTCGGCGTGGTGGAAGAAGTGCATCGCGCCGGTGTGTCGGTCAAAGACCGCGGGCGTGGCACGCCCGTTGGGTACGATAAGCCGGTCGCCGCTGACCGCCAGGTAGCCCTGGGGGGCGACACTGCCGAAGGCGATGGCGCCGCCGTGCGGCTGGTCGGTGTACTCGGCGCCCTGCCCGTCGTTGACCCAGACGATCTCGCCGGTCTCGGCGTCGAGGGCGTAGATGAAGATGCCCATGAACGGCCAGATGCCGGCGGCGAAGTACACGGTGTCGTCGGCGACCACCGGGGCGCCGCGTACCGGCCAGGTGCAGATCAGGCGCGTGTTGCCCAGCACCAGGCGCTCGGACGGCCCGGCCAGGAACCTCCAGCGCAGCGCGCCATCGGCGGCGTTGATGCAGTAGAGGTGGCCGTCATCGCAGCCGAAGAACAGCCGGTCGCGCCAGAAGACGGGGGCAAAGCGGATCGGCCCACCCGCGAAGAACCGCCAGCGGATCGCGCCCGTGGCGGCGTCGAGGGCGAGCACCTGATCCGAGCGCGGTGAGGCGACGAAGAGGATGTCACCGGCGGCGATGGGCTCGTAGGCGACGTCGAAGCGCATGCGCGGCTCGTCCGGCCACGCGGGCTCGAGCGGCGGCAGCTCGCGCACCCACTGCAGGTGCAGCTCCGTGGGCAGACTCTCGGCGGTGGCTCCGCCGCGCATCGGGTCGCAGCGCCACATCGGCCAGTCGGCGGCCGACGCCCCACACGCGCAGATAAGTACAAGCGCCGCCACAGCCCTGCTCAACCGTAACATGGTCAGTCTCCGTTCCAGCGCTACGCCGCCGATGAGCCGGGCAGGCGTCACACGATCCGTCCCCGCTCGAGGCGCAGCGTGCGGTCGGCGTGCTCCTCGGCGAGCGCATCGTGGCTGACCACGAGCACGGTGCCGCCCTCGCGATGGAAGTCGGCCAGGTAACCCATTACCGCCGCGGCGTTCTCGGGGTCGAGGTTGCCGGTGGGCTCATCGGCGAGGATGATGTCAGGCTGCTTGATGAGCGCCCGGGCGAGGGCGACGCGCTGGCGCTCTCCGGTGCTCAGCTCGGGCGGCCGATGGTGGATGCGCTCGCTCATCCCCAGGCGCTCGAGCACCGCTGCCGCCTGTCCGCGGTCCGGCCGCATCCCGGCCAGGGTGGGCAGCAGCACGTTGTCGAGCGCGCTCAGGTAGGGCACCAGGTGGAACATCTGGAAGACGAAGCCGATGCGGTCGGCGCGCAGACGGGCGCGCTCGGCGTGGCTGAGCGCGTAGAGGTCGCGGCCGTCGATGCCGACGGTGCCCGCGGTCGGGCGCACCATGCCGCCCACGGTCAGCAGCAGCGTGCTCTTGCCGCAGCCGCTGGGGCCGCGGACCGCCACGAACTCCCCGGCGGCTATGGTCAGGCTGACGTCGTCGAGCGCGCGCACCTCACCGTTGGTGCCGTCGTAGACCTTGCTGACCCCGTCGAGGGCGATCATGGTCACTCCTCCGACAGCACCTCCGCGGGGTCCTGCATGACCGCCGACATCGCGGGCAGCCAGCTCGCGGTCAGGCACAGCAGCGCCGAGCCCACCAGCGCCCAGCCCAGCAGCCCGTAGATCGGCGCGATGAACTTGGCGGTGTGCGGGAAGATGTCGGTCCCGTAGTGCACCGCGACCGCGGTGCCTACGGCCCAGCCGACCACCGCGCCCAGCAGCCCGATGAGCGTCGCCTTCCCGAGGAACAACGCGGCGATCGGCCGCGAGGAGACGCCCAGGGCGCGCAGGATGCCGATCTCGGCGCGCCGGTCGTTGATATTGCGCAGCGTGCTCAGGCCCACCCACACGGTGGCGATGAGCACCACCGCCGGGATGAGCACGCCGGCGAAGCGCTCAACCATCTTGCGCGTCTCGGCGCGCGCGATGGCGATGGAGCGCATCTCGGTCACCTCGACGCCCGGCAGCACCGACCGCACGTCGGCGCGAACGTTCGCGAGCGTGTGCTTGCCCCAGCACAGGCACTGCAGGGCCTCGATCTCGTTGATGCGCCCCGGGCGGCCGAGCATCTCCTGCACGTCGTGCAGGTGCCCGTAGATGCGGATGTCATCGATGCTGCCCTGCTCGTCGATGACCGCGGCGACGCGCAGGCGGCGGCCGAGCACGTCGATCTCGTCGCCGACCGCAACGCCGGCGCTGTCGGCGATGTGCCGACCGACGTACGCTGTGCCGGGATCGATGGTAAGGCCCATGGGCGACTTCGGCGGCCGGCCCTTCATCCCTACTTCCGGCAGCACGCCGGTGAGGAGCACGTCGCGGCCCCGCCAGGTCACGCGCTTCTGCAGGCGGGCCACCAGGTGCCGGATGGTCATCAGGCCCGAATCCGCCAGCCGATAGACGTAGTCCTCGGGCATCTCGCCCTCGGCGAAGCTCCGGCTCCAGAAGTCGGCCATATCCGTGCCTTCGGGGACGATCAGCAGGTTGAAGCCCATGTCCCGCATCAGCCGCACGGTCTCGCGGCGGGAGGCGTCGCAGACGGTCACGACGCCCACGGAGATCGCCACCGCCGCGACCACCGCGATCAGCGCCGAGAGGAAGTTGCCCTTGCGGTGCACGATCTCCGCCAGCATCATGCGCAGCAACATCGGCCCACCGTCACCCATCGCTGTCGGCGCTCCCCGAGCGGTCCGTGGCGCCGCTGCGGCGCAGCACTATGTGTCCGGCGAGCGCCACGGCCGCGACCGTGAGCAGCGTAAGGCCCAGCCGCAGCGCCAGCACTCCTGTGAACGATGATTCCTCGGCCGGAAGTCGGCTCGCCAGCCGGGCCTGGCCGGCGGTGGGCAGGTCGGGGGCGCGCGCGACCAGCCTCGGCGACTCGGGCCCGGCCGCGTTCACCGGCGCGGCGTCCGGCTCGCCGGGCGGCGATGGCTGCTGCGCATCGGGAGACGCCGGTGGCTCCGCGGTGGTCTGCGCCGGTCGTGCGCGTGCGGCCGGGGGCGCTTCCCCCGGCTGCGGGCGTGGCGCCTGCTCGATGGTCGCCGGCGGCGGCGTTGCGCGTGTGGGCGCGGCGCCGGACGCCTGCTGGGCGGATCGCGCACCGGCCGCCTCTCGTGGCTCGATGCGCGTCTGCGGGGCGTCGGTCACCGGGCGTTCGGCGGACACGGAGGTCTGCGATGCGGACGCGACCGCCGGCTCGTCTCCGGAGGCGTCAGGATCGACCGGTCCGGCACTGCTCTCGGGCTCGGCGGTGAAGTCGAAGAGCACGAAGCTCGGCTGGGTGGAGGAGGCGGTCGCCCACTGCGGCAGGTGGTCGTCCCAGCTCCAGCTCATCAGCAGGTCGAGGCCGGGGTTGGCGGCCTTCAGCTCGCACGCGCACGGGCCCTGGATGAACGCGATCAGGTCGCGCATGCCCTGCGGCGTCACGCCCTTGCCCACGAAGGGCGGCAACACGTGCCCGCGCCCGAAGGCCCCGAAGACCATCGAGCCGGCGATCTCGGGCAGGTCATCCTCGACGGCCAGGAGCTGCCGCACCAGCCAGCGCTCGGCGGGGTCGGCGCGATCGACGCTCACCAGGCCCACGGTGCGCTCGCCGTCGGCCGCCTGCGCGGCCGCATCGCGCGCGACCTGCAGGACGCGCTCGTCATCGCCCGCGGCCCGGTCGAGCAGCACCAGCAGCACGCCTGCGCGCCCCGCGCTCAGCTCTCCGGCCAGCTCGCGGCGCCCGGGCGAGTCCATGAGCTGCCCGACCGTCGCGGCATCCAGACGACCGGCGAAGATCGCGCCATGGCCGGGCAGGCTCACCACGTGCAGCGGCAGCTCGCTTGTGCGGTGGCCGCGCCAGGCCGACGCGTGCTGCGCAGCCACGCTGCTATCGGCGGCCACCTCGACTGCGTAGAAGCTCAGGTTGGCCGGGCCAGCCGCCCGCAGGCGCTCGTTGGCCGCGGCGTCGGCGGCGGGCGGCTCGCCCGCGCGATGGAAGTAACGCACCTCGTAGCGGTCGGGGCGCCACTCGTACATCGAGTACTGGTACACCGGCGTGTCGCAGGCCTGCAGCGCAGCCGCGACCGCCAGCACCAGCGCGATCGGGCCGATTGTGCGCGCCGTCCGTGTCAGGCGCATCGCGGTACTCGCTCTCTCTCCGGTCACTCCGGCTCGTACGCCACGATCAACTGCGGCGGGTCCTCGCTCTCACGCGAGCGGAAGGTGGCCGCATCCGTGGAAGTCGGCACGATCGCCAGCGACACCTCATCGCGCGCGCGCAGGTCGATGAGCAGCACGCGCTCGCTCACCTGCCCCAGCTCGACCGCGCCCAGCGCCCCCACCCGCTCCCCCGGGGTCGGGCGGTCGGCGTAGGTTATCGTAGTCTCGTCCCACGGCGCCTCGACCATGTGCACGGCGCCCGCGTCGGCACTCTGCGAGTTGCTGCCATCGTGCGTGCGCAACCGCAGCATGGCCATCACCGGCCGGCCGGGCACCTCCAGTGGGAAGCGCAGGTAGGCCAGGGCGTGCGAGTCATCGCACATCTCCAGGTTGCCGCCGTCCGTCGGCAGCACCGCCTCGCTCGCGTAGTTGCTACCGGGCGCCGACTTGCGCACTGAGGCGTCCGCGCTTGCGTCGATGGTCACCGTCGGCAGATCCCCGGGCCATTGCGTCAGGTGATAGCCCATCTCCTCCTCGGCACGCGCCAGCCACGTGCGCCACAGTTCGGGCGGCTCCGCGAAGCGCCGCGTGAGCCTGATGCCCGCGGGCCCCAGCGCTTCCAGCACGTCCCAGGTGGTCTGCTCGAGGACGGCGGTCGCCTCGGTCTGCAGCGACGGAATGCCAGCATACCCGACGGCCGCCTGCGCATCAAGCGGCGCGTTCGCTCCCGGCGCATCGAACGGGCAGACGCTCACCAGCGTGTACGCGCGCGCGGGGTCGAGTGCCACGGTCACATCGCGCCCGTCGGCGCCACAGGTCACCTCGAAGCCCGCGTAGTAGAGTGCGTTGGGCTCGGCCGAGGCGCGGCCGTGGCTGAGCGGGTTCAGGCGGTCGGCGATCCGCGGGTTCGCGAAGTACGCGAGGAGCTGCGCGCCCGTGACCTCGTGGCGCATGAGTCGCGCATCGGTCACATGGGCGAGCAGTCCGCCCATCGTCAGCTCTCCCGCGGGGAGCGCATCGCCCTGGAGCCACACGCTGTCGGCGGGGATGAGCGCGAGGTCGGCGCCGGCGGCCGCGCGCAGCGTCTCCGCCAGCCAGTAGCCCAGGTTGTAGCGCTCGAGGGGCGCGTTCAGCGGCGGCAGCGCGGCGTCCATCCCCGGCAGGGGCACGCGCGTCAGCTCGATGGCGCATAGCGGCGGCGCGCTGTCGGCGGTGGGCTCGGCGACGCGCGGGGCGAACCCGATCTCCAGCTCGTCGCGCACCGGCACCGGCCCGAACTCGCGAACCACCGGCCGGTCCGCCCCGTCCGCCTCCGCGCGCAGGTCCACGGCCTCGGCGACGGTCTCGCCCTGCAGCGTGATGTCGAACGGCGGCGGGCCTTCGCCCGGCGCGGGTGCGAGGAAGTGCAGGCGCACGGTGTATCCGGCTGGCGCGTCGCCACGCCGGACGAGTGGGACGGTCAGGCGCTGCAGGCCGCGCGCCCCCGAAGCGTAGAGCCAGGGCGTGTCCGTGCCCGCCACGTGGTCCAGCCGTGTGTCCTGGGCGAAGTAGCCGCCTTCCTCGTGGAAGGCGGCCTTCAGCTCGGGCTGGAGCTGCATGCGCGACCAGGGCCGCGGCCAGGACAGCCACAGCAGGCCGTCGTCGGCGCGGCGGTCGCCGGGCGCGCCCAGGTTCAGCGCGAGGCTGCGCACCGGCGTCTGCGGCCCGGCGGCGCTGAAGATGCCCCAGGTGCGCGGCTCCTCGACCGGCTCGAAGGCCAGGCTGCACTGCACGGCGTAGAGGCACTGGCAGCCCGAGCTGGCCTCGGGCACCAGCACCAGGCCGTTGGCCACGATGGCGTTGATCCAGCAGCCGGGCCGCTGTGCGCCGAAGTGCGCGCTGCCCTCATCGCGGATCAGGTCGTAGTAGGCCGTGTAGCTGGAGCGGAAGAGCAGCATGTTCTCGGAGCCGGAGATGCAGCCGCAGTGGTGGCCGGGGCGCTCGAACTGCCACGGCACCTGCTCGCCGCTGATAGGGTGGGTGGTCATGCGCTGCTCGCCGGTGCGCAGGTCGTAGGACCACGGCTCGCCGATGAACTGGTCGCCGATGATGAGCGGCCGGATGCGGTAGCCCAGGCGGTCGTGCCAGAGCATCCTGCCGTCGCGCGCGTCGAGCGCCACCGCGCGGCGGGTGCCGTAGTCACCGGCCAGGAACTGGTTCCAGTAGTGACCGTTCCAGTGCGCGGCGCTGAACACCAGCACGCCGTCATGGCACATGGCCATGAGCACGCCGCGCTCGGCACCGCAGTCGGTGAGGTCGGCGGGCCGCTCCCACAGCTTCGCACCGGTGGCGGCGTCCAGGCACACCACCATGCGCACATCCGCGCTCTCGGGGTCGCCGCCGCTCTCCGCGGTCGCCGCGCGCTTCTGCTCGTCGGTCATCTCGACGGCGTCGGCGAAACACAGCCGGCCGCCCTCGATCGCGATCGTGTTGTCGGTGATGCGCGTGCCCTCGTAGATCCAGCGCGGGGCGCCGCTCTCGGCGTCGAGGGCGAAGATACGCCGGCTGTGCATCGAGTCCACGCCGCTGCTGCCGTAGAGCAGGTCGCCGACGGTGGCGATCCAGCCCCACGCGGGGGCCTCACCTTCCGCCAGGCCCGGCTGCTCGAAGGTCGCGGTGGTCTCGCCGGTGTGCACATCCAGGCGCAGGCACTGCGCGCCCACCGCCACGAACATGTGCCGGGAGTTGCAGCAGATGTTACTTGCGCGGCTGTGCATCGAGCCGCGCATGGCCCCCTCGATCTCGCGCTCCCAATAGCGCGTGCCGTTGTAGGCGTCGTAGCACATGACCACGTTGCTGCCCTGCATCAGCAGCAGGCCATCGATCGACAGCGGCGCGACGCTGCGCGCGTGGCGGCTGATCATCTTGTCCGGACCCGGGTCGCCGTACCACAGCAGCCCGAGCGGACAGCGCACGTCATCATCGCCGCACGCAGTATTGCCCGGCTCGGCATACTGATGCGTCCAGCTTCCCGCGCCCGGCAGCGGCCCGCGCGTCAGCATGGTCCAGCGCCGGTCAGCGCTTACCGTGGGCTCTCCCAGGCCGAATTCGCGCACCCACGCGGCCAGCGCCCCGGCGTCCGGACCCTCCGGCGCGTCCCCCGGGCGGCCCACACACACCACACCGCCGCAGGGCTTGAGCTTGCGCACCAGGTCGGCGGTCACGGGCGGGAGCGCGTCTCCGTGCAGCGGGCGCTCGGAGACCATCAGGTTCGCGAAGTAGTTCGAGTACGGGATGGCGTCGAACTCGCCCTGGTCAACGAAGACGCGGCCGCCGTAGACCCCGGCCGCGTCCAGCGCCGCACGCGCCGCCTGCACCTTGCCTGCGTCGGGGTCGAGACAGTAGATGGTCAGCTCGGTGCGCTCGGCCAGTTCATAGGCCAGGCGCCCGGTCTCGACCCCGGCCACCAGGCAGAAGCCGCGACTCACGTTCGAATGTCTGAGGATGGCGTCGGCGGCATCGCGGTAGAGCTGCGCCTGCGGCCCGTCGGCGGCGAAGCCCGCTCCGTCGGCCTGCTGCTCGATGACCGGGCCGGGCGCGCCCTCGCCCGGCTCGAAGCAGTAGAGCATGCCCGCGTCGGTGCTCACATAGAGCGCGCCACCGGCGGCGGCCAGGCCGTGGGCCTCGCCCTCGACCTCGGCGCGCCAGCGCTCCTCACCGTCGGCGGCATCATAGCCGGCGACGAGAGCCGGACCGCCCGCGACCACCAGGTCGCCCGCGAGGATCAGGCTCGACGCGCAGCTCGTGGGCGTCTGCCACTTCATCTGCGCCTGCAGCGCCTGGCCGCTGATCTCCTCCAGGCGCTCCTCGGCGGCCTCGAGCCTGGTCGCGAACTCCTCGAGCTGCGCGGTGAGTTCGGCGATGCGCTCAGTGTCGCGCTCGTCCTCGGGCTTGGCGTTCTCGGCGTTGAGCGCCGTCTGCGCGGTCGAGCGCTGCCTGGTCAGGGCCGCGATCTCGCGCTCGGTGGCGCGCTTGTTGCGCGTGGCCTCGGCGTAGGGCTCGAAGCTCACGCACTGCACCTGCGCCTCCAGCGCGGGGCTGTTGGTGTCGGTCGGCACCGTGTCGGTGGTCATGTACGCGACCTCGTCGGCAACCACGATGCGCCGGCACGGGAACCACGCGAAGCCGCCGCGACCGGTCTCCTGGTCGTAGCCCACCGCCTGGTTGGCGCCGACCAGGATGTGATCGTGCGCCAGCACCGCGAAGGTGCCGCCGACCAGGCCGCTGCTGCGCCAGCTATCACGCGACTGGAAGAGCTTCGCGCCCGTGGCTCGGTCGAAGGCCGCGGGCAGGGCGCGTCCCGAGGGCACAAACAGGCGGCTCTCTGAGGCCAGCAGGTAGCCCTGCGGCGACAGCTCGCTGCCGCCCGGGCCGCCGGAGAGCCCGCGTTCGGCCGCGGTCGGGGTGGTGTCGTTGCGCCAGAGCAGCCGGCCGTCGTCGGCGTTGACCGCGCACAGGTAGACGCCCTCGTGCGGGAACACGCCCGCGCCGAAGTAGGCGACGCCGTCATCGACCAGCACGCCCGTGCGGATGGGCCAGCGCGACACCATGCGGCCGCCGCCGATCAGCCGGTCATCTTCGGGCCCGCCCGGCACGCTCCACACCAGCGCTCCGTCATCGGCGCGCAGGCAGTAGGCGTGGCCGTCATCGGCGCCGAAGTACACGCGCCCGCCCACCACCGTCGGCGCCAGGCGCACCGGGGCGCCGGCGATGAACGCCCAGCGCACATCCCCGGTGCGAGCGTCGAGGCAGTAGAGCTTGCTGTCGCCCGATGAGGCCATGAACACCGACTCGCCCACGACCGCGACCTGGTTGGCGGCATCGAAGGCGACGCGGTCCTTCTCCCAGTTGCCCTCGACGGCCTCATCGCGTGGTCCGGACCAGACGCGCTGCGGCGGGTAGGCCTGACGGAAGGCCCAGCGCAGGCGCAGCGGAGGCGCGACTGAGTCGGCGGTGCAGCCGCTGCGGGCGTTGTCGTGGCGGAAGGTGGGCCAGTCGTCGGCGGCGGCGCAGGCGGCGAGCGCCGCGAGCGTCACCAGCGTAGCTGAGCGCAGAACACGACAGGTAAGGCTACGTCGTCCGCGGGTGGTGAGCATGGTGGTATCCCCCAAGCCGCACGCCCGGAATCTCGCCTGCCGATGTCCTTCCGCGGTCGGAGCCGGGTCACCTCCCCCAGGGAGGGCTTCACGGTGCGCGCGCGGAAGAAGCATCACAGGCGCGTGAGAGCAGTCAGTCAGTGCAAATGAAGAGGAGGACGCCTGTGAGACGTGGCTTCACGCTCATTGAGCTGCTGGTGGTCATCGCCATCATTGCGATCCTGGCCGCCATCCTGTTCCCGGTGTTCGCGCGGGCACGCGAGCAGGCGCGCCGCGCCTCCTGCACGTCCAACCTGCGCCAGCTCGGGCTGGCCTCGCGCATGTACTCGCAGGACTACGACGAGCTGATGCCCTGCGACTACTACGCCTGCAACTCCAGCACCACGCACCGGCGGCTGCTCACGCAGATCTATCCCTACGTGAACAACATGGCGGTGTTCTACTGCCCGTCGATCGCGGCCACCGGCGCGTGGATGACCGACTACCTGCCGACCGAAGCCAACAAGGCGGCGGGGAACATCGGCTACTACTGCTTCAGCTTCGACCAGGTCCCCAGCACCGTGACGCCGGGCCGGCCCGACTTCAACACCTGGATCTCATGGGGCTTCCTGCGTTCGCGCGGAGACCAGCCGCGCGTGATGAGCGAGATGTGGGACCCCATGTGCTGGCTGTGGGGCGACCCGTGGTGCAAGCTCACGCGCGTTCAGCACGGCGTGACCCTGCACGGGTCGCACAACTCATCGATCAACGTCTGCTATCTCGACGGCCACGTGAAGTTCCAGGGCGGGCAGGCGCGCGCGATCTTCAAGTAGGGGCGGCCCCGGGCATCAGGGCAGCTCGACCGCCAGTACGTCATCGCAGTCAATGCGCGCGTCGCCGACCTGGTCGGCGCTGGTGAGCATGAGCACACCGCTGGCGGCGCTCTCGGGCGCGGTGATGATCATCCCCGCGCGCAGCCAGCAGGCGAACTCCCCGTTCGGAAAGCTAACGCCGTTGCGCTGGTCCTCGGCCGTCCAGTGCCCTTCGGCGTCCCGCCACGCCATGTGGATCTGCGCCCGCACGCCCTCGCCGATGCTCCCCCGGAAGCTGCAGGCCAGCAAGTAGCGCCTGCCCGGCGTCACCGGGATGTTCTGCAGGAAGACGCCGTTAGCCACGCCCTGGAGCGCGACGAAGCGGTTGCCCTCCTCCTCCAGCCACAGGCACTCGCCGCTGCTGTTGCCGCCCTGCCAGGTCGACCAGCCCGGCGGCGCGCCCTCGGCTTGCCAGCCCGCCCCGGCCTCCGAGCCGCCCGCGCCCTCGGTGGCTTCGAAGTCCGGGTTCGTCGCCAGGTTGGCAGGCGGATTTCCCTGCAGGGCCCCAAGCGCGAACTGGGCGGCCGCGGTCGGCGCGCTGTCGGGCGCCTCCGACTGCAGGCGCCCGGCCAGCTCCGCCAGGCCCGCCACGTCGCCGGCCGCCTGATAGCGGCTGAGCGCAGTCATGAGCACGGTCAGCGCCGCCGCCGCGGGCACCGCCGCGCTCGACCGCGCCAACCGGCCGCCGGGTGCTGCCCTCCGGGTAGTCCAGCAGTACCGGCCGGCTCCAGGTCGCGCCATCGTCCTCCGAGCGCAGCACATGCACGCCCACGTTGGCCATCGGCCAGCCGTGCTCTTCGCCATCTCTGACCACGTGTGGACCGGCCATGTGTTGGGCGAAGCCCACCGGGAAGATCTGCCACGCGAACAGGCTGCAGACGATGGCGCCGCCGCGCAGTCGGTGCAGGTTCGGGTCCTGGCAGCCCGCGGCGGGGTGCGCGTAGATCAGCCGTGGCTCGGCATCCCAGGTCGTTCCGTCGTCGGCGGAGGTCACGCACATCGCCTGAGAGTTGGGGTCGGTGTGACTGACCGTCCCGCCGGGCTGCAGCCGGCGCTCGGGGGCGCGCCGGAAGCCGCACAGCAGCCTGCCGTCGCCCAGTCGCACGAGTGACGGGAAGGTCGAGTACCACCGGTCATCGCGGTAGATCACGACGTCGCCAACCTTGCGCAGCGCCATAGGGCGCACCTCCCGGGTCAGATGTGCGGGACGCTTCCCCGCCGCGCCGGTGTCGGCCTGCCCGCAGGTGCGCGCTTCGCGCCGGCGAAAGCATCCGCACCGATCGCCGTCGAAGCCCCTGCAACGCTGAGGTGATGACGATGCGAGCCGCCATCCGCGCCCTGGCGCTGACCCTCGCCCTGCCCTGCCTCGCCGCCGCCCAGTCCATCACCAACGGCGGCTTCGAGACGCTCGACCCCCGCGGCAACCCCGTTGACTGGGAGCTGCTCGGCGACTGCTCGGTCACCGATGATGCGCATTCGGGCGAGCACGCCATGCTGCTGCAGCGCCACTCTGCCGACGGCCTGTGCGGGCTCAACCGCGTGTGGGAGCAAGGCAGCGGCCGGCAGGGCACGATGCTGTCGGAGCTGCGCGGCGGCGTGCGCTTCTGGTACAGGGCCGAGCAGGCGTCCGACCCCGGCGGCCTGGTGTTCTATGTCATCCCGATGAGCGACGAGCCCCTGGAGGTCGGCGGGTTGCGCGCCAGCTACGTCATCCCGCCCCAGCACATCGGCGACGGCCAGTGGCACGAGGGCGCGCTGGCCTACGACTACGCCGACCAGCCGGGCGTGCGCTGGGTGCACATCTCGCCCCGGCTGCGCGGAGCCGGCGCGCGGCTGCTCCTCGACGACATCATCTGGGTCGAGAGCATCGGCCCAATGCCCGCGGTCAAGTCGCTGGAGCTGCGCGAGACCCCCGGCCGCGAGGGCGAGCAGTGCGTGATCGAGGCGACGCTGGCCAACGCCGGCGACCGGCCTACCGAGCGCGCGACCGCCAGCATAGAGCTGCCCGGGGGCCTGTCGGCGCAGGGCGAGACGACCCGTCCCGTCGCCGCGCTCGCGCCCGAGGAGACCGCAACCGTCGCGTGGACAGTCACCGGCCGGCGCGAGAGTGAGGGGCGTATCACCGTCAGCTTCGAGGCCGGGCAGCACGTGGCGGCGAGCGTGGTGGACGTGGCGCCGCGGCTGGAGGTGATCGGCCTGATGGCGGAGCGCTCGGTGCTGCCGATGGGGGAGAGCACGCGGGTCGATCTGACGGTGCGCAACGCCGGCAATGCGATGATCACCGGGCTGACCGCCGACCTGAGAGCCGGACCGAGCCTGACGCTGGCCGAGGACGCGGCGCGACGGGCCCTGGATCTGCTGCGGCCGCAGGCGCAGGCGACACTGAGCTGGGCGCTGACTGCGGACGAGCAGTCCCGCGCCGCGCGCGTGCAGGTATCGGTGCGCGCCGAGAACGCTGAGGCCGCCCGCGCCGCCACGGCGCTTGTGCTGGCGCCGCCCGCGCCCGCGCTCGATGACGCGCCGGCCGGCCCGACCGCCGAGGTCACCGACGACGCTGCGGTCATCGGCAACGCGAAAGTGCGCATCGTGTTCCCGCGCGCCGACTTCGGCTGGGGGATCGGCCTCGTGCAGCGCCGGATCGGCAATGACTGGCAGACGGTGGCGACACTGCCGCGCCTGACGCGCATCGTAGTGCACGACGCCGATGAGGAGACGCTGGCGTACGCCGATGCCGCCCGTCCGGTCGAGCCGCCGGACGGGGCGGCCTGCGCGCTGGAGCTGTCCGGGGACGTGACCGACGCGGCCGGCGGCGCGTGGCGCATCGTGCAGACCGTCTCGCTCTTCGCGGACCCCGACCGCTTCGCGCTGCGGCTCGTCGCGACACCCGCCGCGGCGGCGCAGGTGCTGGCGCTGGACGGGCCGCTGCTGCTCGCGGGCGAGGGTGCGCCCGAAGGCACGCAGCGGCTGGACGCGGTCTTCCCGGGGCTGGAGTGGTTGGTCGAGGGCGAGGTGTCCTCCAGCGATCTCGACATCGCGCCCGAACACGCGCACCGCATCCGCTACGTCCCGCACCCGCACATGGTCACCGTGCCCATGATGTGTGCGCGTTTCGCGACGCCGGATGGGCCGGACGCGACCGTCTCGTACGCCTGGGACCAGCTCCGCCCCTACGCCCGCGACCTGAACCGACCCAGCGCGGTGTTCGCCTCGCCCGATCGCTTCGAGGGCCGGCGCGCGACCACGATGGGCATCTTCGCCCCGTCGATGCCCGAGTACATCGACGCGAACCAGCGTGTGGCGCACACGCCGCTCGAGTTGGCCGCGGGAGAGGCGATCGAGCTGGCGGCGCAGGTGTCGGTGCTCGATGCAGGCGAGGATGAGACTGCGCTGGCGGCGGTGCTGCAGTGGTTCGGCGAGCACGGGGTCCCGGAGCCGAACCCGCTGCCCCACGGCGATGACCTGCGCGATGAGGTCGAGTGGGACATGGCCGCCTACCTGCGCTCGCTGTGGGTGCCGGAGGAGGAGAAGTGGGTGCCGATCTTCTTCGGCCCGCCTGAGTGGCGCACGCCGCGCTGGTCCGCCGACTTCCTCTACGACGTGCGCATGGGCGCCGAGCTGGCCGACGATGCCGTGCTGGCGCGGGAGCTGCGCGAGCGCCACGACCGCGTGGTCGAGCTGAGCGGTATCGCGCCCGTCGCCGATGACCTGGGCTTCCAGTACGCTGGTCCGGCGGCGCGCGTGCTGGGAGAGGCCGACGCGGTGAGCGGCCTCATCGGCGGCCAGCGCGAGGACGGCTCGTGGCGCTTCCACGCGCGCATCGAGAAGGCTGGGGTGTTCAAGGGCCGCGATTACGGGGAGCTGGGCCCCGACAACGCCGCCGAGGTCGGCACCTGCGCGCGCAACGCCTGGCGCGTGCTGCGCCTGGCCCGCATGACGGGCGACGAGCGCGCCCGCGAGGCCGGCCTGCGGGCACTGGCGTTCATGGAGCGCTTCGAGGTGCCGCGCGCGGCGCAGGTGTGGGAGGTGCCGGTGCATACCCCCGACATCCTCGCCTCTGCGGACGCCTGCGAGGCGTACCTCGGGGGCTATCTCGTCACCGGCGACCGGCACTACCTCGACCGCGCGGTCTACTGGGCATGGACCGGGCTGCCCTTCGTGTACATGTGGGACGTTGAGGGGTTCGAGTTCCTGGAGTACGCCTCGATCCCCGTCTTCGGCGCGACCTGGTACACGGGAAGCTGGTTCGGCCGCCCGGTGCAGTGGAACGGGCTGGTCTACGCCCGTGCGCTGCTGCAGCTCGCCGAGTACGACGACTCGCTCGACTGGCGCACCGTGGCCGAGGGCATCACGGTCAGCGGGATGTACCAACAGTACACCGACCCCGAGCACGAGGCACTGTGGCCGGACAGCATCAGCGCCATTGACGGGAGCGATTCGGGCGCAAACTTCGCGCCGCGCCGCATCCTGCACAACGTCTACCGGCTCATGGGCATGCAGCCCTCGCCGATGACCGTCGCCGCCGACACCGCCGATGGCCCGGTGTTGGTGAGCGCCGCCGGCGACCTCGGCTCCGCGGAGCTGGCCGATGGTACGCTGCGCTGCGAGATCACCTACCGGCCGCCGCAGACCGGCTTCGTGCTGGTGTGCAACGTCTCGCGGCCGGAGGCCGTGCTGGACAACGGGGTGCGCGCCGCCGAGGTGGACAGGCCGGCCGACGCGCCCGCGCCCTGCTGGCGCTACCTCGGCGACGCGGCCATGATCGAGCTGCGTCTCGACGGCTCGGGCCGCCACGACATCGAACTGACCGGCGTGGCGTGGCAGGCGTCCAACTTGGGCGCCCGGACCGCGACGGAGTTGCGCTTCGACTTCGACCGGACTCCCGACGGCTGGCGGCCCAGTAACGACCTCGACGTGTTCACGGTCGCCAAGGGCGCGCTGCAGACGCGCACGATCGGCGCCGACCCCTACATGGTGCGCTCGAGTTGCCGGATCGACGCCGCGCAGGTGCGTGCGGTGCGCATCCGCATGGCGCTCGAGCCGGGGATGGCCGAAGGCGCGCAACTCTTCTGGACCACCGCCGCCGATCCCGGCTTCGACGAAGCGAAGTCACTGCACTTCCGCGCGGTCGCAGATGGAGAGTTCCACGAACTGGTGGCGCCGGTGGGCCAGCATGAGCGCTGGGCCGGGACCATCACCGGCGTGCGCCTCGACCCGACCGGCGGCGAGTCCTTCGGGCGCGTGCGGATCGATTTCATTCGCGGGGAGTGAGGTGCCGGGCCAACCCGCTCCGGAACCTGTGCACTGCGCACATCCTGCCGGTACCGCGACGGGTCGCAGAGAATGCCGTCTGCCGTACGGACTGTGTATGTCAAGAGTGTGGTGCGATTGGTTCAGGCGGCGGCGCGCAGGCGGTTGGTCTGGTGGAGCTGTTCGTCATAGAGCGTGTCGTCGCGCCACATGGCGCACAGCACTTTCACCCA
>JALGVA010000071.1 GCA_029820295.1 Candidatus Zipacnadia bacterium | reverse complement strand
GCCGAGTACTCGATCTACGGCATCACGGTGGCGGCCGGCGGCGAGTATCCGCGGCGCATCCACTTCGCGTGGTCGCGGCTGGGCGGCGGGACGCCGGAGGAGATTGAGCGCAAGCACCTGTGGGCGCGGCGCTACAATGTCTACTACGCCTACTCCGACAACGGCGGGCGGACGTGGCGGCGCTCGGACGGCACGCCCTACGCGTCGCCCATCGACGAGAGCCAGGCGGAGAAGCTCTGGGACTGCGGCGAGCATGGCGTGTGGCTCAAGGACCTGCAGCTTGACACCCAGGGCAACCCGTACATCCTGTTCCTCGACTCCGAAGTGGAGACGTTCCGCTCGGCGTGGAAGGTGGCCCGGCACGTGGGCGATGGCTGGGAGGTGGTGCACCTCACCGAGAGCGACCACATGTATGACGCGGGCTGCCTGATGATGCTGGCCGACGACGACATCCGCATCTGGGCGCCGACCACCGACCTGCAGCCGCATGAGGACGGTGGGGAGATCGAGGAGTGGCGGTCCACCGATGGCGGTGCAACCTGGACCAACACGCGGCATCTCACGCAGAACTCGCAGTGGTCGCACAACCAGGTGAAGCCGGTGATGGGTCATCAGCAGGGCCCCGGTGACGTGCGCGCGATCTGGAGCTGCGGCGATTCGCGCAAGCCGCCGGAGACCGAGGACGTGCGGCTGTACTACATGGGCGACGGCATGGACGCGGGCCGGGAGATTCCCTTCCCGCCCGCGCCCGGGGAGGCGGAGTGATGGACGAGCAACGCTACCCGCTCAGGCGCTGCGAGACCTGCGACGCGCGCGATGTGTGCGCCTGCCGTGGGCCGGCGCAGCTCTCGTGCTACGTGGTGGAGCGGCTGAACGAGAGCTTCGGTGTGGCGGGCATCGACACGCCCGAGGAGGTGGGCACGCCGGTGCCCTCGCGCCGGCGGGTGCTGGAGGCGCTGCACTGCTACATGGACGTGCTCTTCCCCGGGCGCATGGCGACCGAGCTGGAGCGGGGCGCATCCACCGAGGGCTTCGTGCAGGAGCGGCTGGCGCGGGGCTACCGGCTGCTGCGGCTGGAGATCGCCCGCGCGCTGCCCTTCCGCTGGACGGGGGCCTACGCGCGCAGCAAGGGCGATGAGGCCGGCGAGGCCGACGTGGCCGAGACCGCGGCGCTGCTGGCGAACCAGATGATGGCGGCGATCCCGGACGTGCGCGAGCTGCTGGTGCTCGACGTGCAGGCCGCCTACTACGGCGACCCGGCGGCGCACACCTACGCCGAGATCATCCTGAGCTACCCGGGCCTGCAGGCGATCACCGTGCACCGCATCGCGCACGTGCTCTACGAGCTGGACGTGCCGGTCATCCCGCGCATGATGAGCGAATGGGCGCACTCGGAGACCGGCATCGACATCCACCCGGGCGCGCGCATCGGCCGCAGCTTCTTCATCGACCACGGCACCGGCGTGGTCATCGGCGAGACCTGCGAGATCGGCGACAACGTTAAGCTCTACCAGGGCGTGACGCTGGGCGCCAAGAGCTTCCCGCTGGATGAGCACGGCAACCCGATCAAGGACATCAAGCGCCATCCGACGCTGGAGGATGACGTGATCGTCTACGCCGGAGCCACCATCCTGGGCGGCGACGTGGTCATCGGCCGCGGCTCGGTGATCGGCTCCAACGTGTGGCTGGTGGAATCGGTCCAGCCGGGCAGCACGGTGACGCAGAGCGACGTGAAGGTCAGGGTCAGGCGCAACCAGGACACCCAGTGAGAGACGGCGCACCAACGCAGGGAGGGCTCGACATGGCCGAGCAGACGATTGCGGACCACATCAAGGAAGCCGAGATGATCCTCAACGACATGCAGCGCCCGATCGAGCAACGCTACGCAGGGGTGCAGGCGCACGCCATGATGGCGCTGGTCAAGATCCTGCGCGACTACATGGAGCAACAGGACGACTGAACGCGCGCAAACAGGCAGCGATGCGGAGGCGGCGTCATGTACCGTTCGCTGCCGGCGGTCGTGACCGCGCTGCTGCTGGCGAGTGGTTGGTGCGCGCTCGCACAGCAGGCGACCGCGGCCGCGGCCGAGCGGGCTCTGAACGCGGCGGTCTCGTTCTTCCACGACCAGGTCTCCGACCATAGGGGCTACGTCTGGCGCTACTCGGGCGACCTGGCGCTGCGCGAGGGCGAGGCGCGCACCGACGACCGCATGGCGATCTGGGTGCAGCCGCCGGGCACGCCCGCCGTCGGGCTGGCCTTCCTCGACGCCTGGGACGCCACCGGCGAGCAGATGTTCCTCGATGCCGCCACGGACGCCGCGCGGGCGCTGCTGCAGGGACAGCTCCTGTCAGGCGGATGGTACTACTACATCACCTTCGCCCCGGCCCTGCGCGACGGGTGGATGTACCGCGTGGATCACCCGAACGCAGGCCACGGGCCAACCACCGAGGACGACGGCGAGGGCTGGCACGCCTGGCGCAAGCGGCGCAACCAGGGCAATCAGACGCTGCTCGACGACAACACCACCCAGACCGCCATCCGCTTCCTCGCCCGCCTCGACCGGGCGCTCGACTTCTCCGACGCGGCCATCCACGAGGCCGTGATGTACGCGCTCGACTCGGTGCTGATGGCGCAGTACCCCATCGGCGCGTGGTCGCACAACTACGACCGCTTCCCGGCGTACCGCCCGGACCTCGACCGCTACCCGGTGCTCCCGGCCTCCGTCCCCCACGACTGGCCGCGCACCTGGCCCAGGGACTGGAGCGGCTGCTACTACGTCAACGACGACCTCACGTCCGACATGATCGCCATGCTGCTGGACGTTCACGACATCTACCGGGACGAGCGCTACCTGACCGCCGCCGAGAACGCCGGCTCGTTCCTGCTGCTGGCGCAGATGCCCGAGCCCCAGCCGGCGTGGTGCCAGCAGTACAACCGGCTCATGCAGCCGGTGTGGGACCGCAAGTTCGAGCCGCCGGCCATCACCGGCGAGGAGTCGCAGGGTGTGCTCGAAGCGCTACTGCTGCTGTACGAGCGCACCGCCAAGCCGCGCTACCTGCAGCCGGTGTCGCGCGCCATCGAGTACCTGCGTGCCTCGATGCTGCCGGACGGGCGGCTGGCGCGCTTCTACGAGCTGGAGACCAACCGGCCGCTCTACTTCACGCGCGATTACGAGATGACCTACGACCTCGGCGAGATGCCTGCGCACTACGGCTTCCTGCGCGAGAGCCGGCTGGATGCGATCGAGGCGCGCTACCAGACGCTGCTGGCGACCGACCCGGCGGAGCTGGGGGCGGAGCATGCGCCGGAGCTGACGCCTGAGCTGCAGGCGGAGGTGGCGCGCATCATCGGCGCGATGGACGAGCGCGGGGCGTGGGTGGAGATGACCGTCATGGACGGGCACGACCTCGAGCCCGCGACGGGCGTGATCCACAGCCAGAGCTTCATCGCGAACGTGGCGACGCTGTGCGCGTTTCTCCGGGCCAGCCGGTAGCTCACGCAATCCCGGTTGCCACAGACGAAACGGGCGCGGCGGATGCCGCGCCCGTCGCTCACTGCGTGGGCGGTTGTGCTAGGGCGAGACGTCGGGGTCCGCGTCGCACTCGCCCTCGTCCACCTCGGGACCACCGCTCTTCATCATGAACAGCTCGCGGTCGGGCTGGGCCAGCTCGAACTCGCGGGTGAAGGTGATGGCGTTCGAGTTGCAGCTATGCGAGCACTGCCCGCAGAAGATGCAGCGGTCCATCTCGAACTCCAGGTGCCCGGTCAGCTCCTTGGTGCCATCTTCCTTCTCCACGCGCTTGCGCACCACGTTGATGACGTCGGCCGGGCAGTCGCGCTGGCACAACCCGCACAGGTTGCAGGCCTCCGGGTCGTAGCGCAGGCGGCCGCGGAAGCGCTCGGGCGGGGTGAGGCGCTCCACCGGATAGAGCACGGTGGCCCGCTTGCGCAGCAGCAGGCTCTCCATCAGCTCCATCGCCATGGCGGCGATAGTGTACTTTTGGGCCATCAGTCTACGCTCCCACCTGGCGGATCACGAAGGCGATCACGCCCATGTTGATGAGGGCCGGGATGCCCAGCCACAGCAGGCACCACTGCACCATCTGCTCGATGCGGATGCGCGCCATCGCGGCCTGGGCGAGGGACAGGAAGAACACGATCAGCAGGATCTTCACGGCGAGCACGACCATGCCGACGATGGCTGTGAGCCAGGCGGGCATGGCCTGGTAGGGCAGGCCCCACATGTGCGGGCCGCCGAGGAACAGCGCGGCGATGAGCGCCGCGCCGACGATGGTCTCGCTCAGGAAAGCGAGCTTCCACACCGCCAGGCGCCGGCCGGTGTACTCGACCTCGGGGCCGGTGACGATCTCGGTCTTGGCGTGGGGGATGTCGAAGGGCACGCGCTCGAGCTTGCCGATGAGCGCGATCATCGCCACCGCGAACGACAGCGGCGCGGCGCTGATCAGCCACAGACCGTTGTCCTGGGCCCGGGTGATCTCGCTGATCGACCAGCTCCCGGCGGCGATGGCCGGACCCAGGCAGGCGAGGAAGAACGGCACCTCGTAGCCGAAGAGCTGCGACAGCACGCGCGTGGCGCCGATGGTGGCGAACGGATTCGCCGAGTACCAGCCGCCCAGGAAGAGGGCGAAGGCGGGGAGCGTGAGCAGATAGACCACGACGATCAGATCGCCGCTGAAGGCCTTGAGTGCGACCGGGGCCCACAGCGGGATGTAGATGATCGAGGCCACCACGCCCGCGAGCGCGATCAACGGAGCAACCGCGAACATGGCGCGGTCGGCGTGCTCGGGGATGATGTCCTCCTTCGCCAGCAGCTTGATCAGGTCGGCGAAGGGCTGCAGGATGGGCGGGCCCACGCGGTTCTGGAACTTGGCGATGAGCTTGCGGTCCACCCAGGACACGAAGAGCCCGAAGGCAACCAGGAACAGGAAGCCCGGGAAGACCAGCACGTGAAACAACGGCGTTACCACCTGCATGGACGGTCCTCTCGTCTGCTGATGCCCGGGCGCCTGCAGGGCCGGCCCCGCGCGCCCGGGTTGGATGCCACGTCAGCGTTGGCGGCCCAGCTTCACCAGCTCGGGCCAGGTCATCTGCCGGGCCTCGCCGGTGTGTGCGTCGTCGAGCACGACCATGCGGTCGGTGCAGGAGAAGCACGGGTCGATGGAGGCGAAGGCGATGGGGATGTCGGCGATCTGCCCGCCGCGCAGCATCTCCAGCGACACCGGCAGGTTGGCCAGGGTGGGGGTGCGGATCTTCACGCGCGCGGGCACGTCCGAGCCGTCGCTGCGGATGTAGTAGATGAGTTCACCACGCTGCGCCTCCACGCGCGCGATGGCCTCGCCCTCGGGCACCTTGCGCGGGAAGCGCGCCTGGATGTCGCCCTCGGGCATGATGTCGAGCGCCTGCAGGCAGATGTCGCAGGCGTCGATGACCTCGAGCACGCGCACCAGGGTGCGGCCCAGCACATCGCACAGCTCCGAGGTGCGCACCTGCCACTCGACGGTGTGGTACTTGAGATACGGGAAGGCGGTGCGGATGTCAAAGGGGACGCCCGAGCCGCGCGCCGTCGGGCCGGCCGCGCCCAGGCTCCGGCACACCTCGCCCGACGCCACGCCCACGCCCGAGGCGCGCTTGAGGAAGGTCGCCTCGGTGGTGGCGATGTCGGCGTAGCGCTCGGCGCGCTGGCGCAGGACCTTGAGGCCCTCGCGGATC
This sequence comes from Candidatus Zipacnadia bacterium, assembly GCA_029820295.1. Lineage (GTDB taxonomy): Bacteria > Armatimonadota > Zipacnadia > Zipacnadales > UBA5352 > JALGVA01. Next base: position 17,538 of record JALGVA010000071.1, on the reverse strand, counting down.
CTGTCGGCCATCTCGGGCGTGATGTCGTAGCGCACGCCGCCGAGCGTGGTCATGGCGTAGTGGCCGCGATTGCCCGAGACCATCTCGAGGATATCCTGGATGATCTCGCGGTCGCGCCAGACGTACATGAACAGCGTCTCAAAGCCGACCTCGTGGCCGGCCACGCCCAGCCACAGCAGGTGGCTGTGGATGCGCTCGAACTCGTGCATGAGCATACGGATGTACTGCGCGCGCTCGGGCACTTCGATGTCGGCCAGCTTCTCGCAGGTCATGGCGTAGCACAGGGTATGCGCGTTCGAGCAGATGCCGCAGACGCGCTCGCACAGGTACATGTCCTGCACGTAGTTGCGCTCCGAGCAGCTCCGCTCGATGGAGCGGTGCACGTAGCCGATGCGGATGTCGGCGTCCACGACCAGTTCGCCATCAACGGTGAAGCGCAGGTTTTCGGGCTCCTTGAGCGCCGGGTGCTGCGGCCCCACCGGGAACGAAAGCTTAGCCATTGTCCTCCGGGCCCTCCTCATCCTCAACGTCATGACGCCGCAGCGGGTAGTCGCCCTCGGGCCAGTCCTCGGGCAGCAAGAGCCGGCGCGGGTCGGGGTGGCCGACCATGGTGACGCCCAGCAGGTCCATGACCTCGCGTTCGTAGAGCACCGCCGCGGGCACGACCGGCGTGATGGTATCGATGCGGTTCACGTCCTTCGGGACGGCGGCGCGTACGGTGAGCGAGACGCCGTCGGCCACGAAGTGGTACAGGATCTCGATCTCGCGGCCGTTGTCATAGCCGGTGATGGTGGACAGGTGCACGGGCGGCCAGGCGTCCATGATGAAGCCGGCCATCTGCTGCACGTCGGCGGGCGGCACATCGATCCAGGCATCCACCTCGGACGAGGTACGCGCCTGGATCAGCTCGCCCTGGTACTGCTCCTGCACCTGCTCGATAAGCTCGGATGCGGTCACAGCGATCTTCTCTCCCTCACAGGCGCGGGCTCAGCCCCGCGCGCCCTCGACCGGGTCGCGCTGCTGCGCCATCTCCTCGGGCGTGTACACCAGGCCCTCGGTGTCGTAGCGCTCCTCGATCTCCTTGACGAGCGCCTCGGCCTTCGGGTCCAGCGTGGCCAGGAGGCGCAGCACGCCGTAGCTGATGGCGTCGGGGCGCGCCGGGCAGCCGGGCACGTACATGTCCACCGGGATGGCGGCATCGACGCCGCCGAGCACGTTGTAGCCGGGGTAGAACGGGCTGCCCGAGACGCCACAGGTGCCCACGGCCACCACGAACTTGGGGTCGGCCGCCTGCTCGTAGACGCGCACCACGCGGTCGCGGATCTGGCGCGTCATCGGGCCGGTGGCCAGGAACACGTCGGCATGGCGAGGGCTGCCCTCGAGCAGCACCCCGAAGCGCTCGAGGTCGAAGCGTGGCATCAGCGCCGCCACGATCTCGATGTCGCAGCCGTTGCAGGAGCCGCAGTTGAGGTGGCATACCCACGGGCTCTTGCCCCGCGCCCACTTGACCAGTCCATCAAGCATGGTATTGCCTCTGCTATCCGCGGGCGCCGCCACGCGTACACGCCGACGCGGCGGACCGGCCCGCTCAGTCCTTGAACAGGATGACGATCGCGATCAGCCCGACCAGCAGATAGGCGGCGACCATCCACACGATGGCCGTGCCCGTGACCGTCCCCAGCACCAGCGCGACCACGTCGAGCAGCGTGAAGATGAAGGCGGCGTGGTAGAGGTGGTAGGCGGTCGGGAACGACTCGCCCTCCACGTTCTCTCCACACGCGTAGGTCTTGAGCTTGCCGCCGATCACCCGTGACGCCGGCGCCAGCGCGCGGCCCAGGGCGTACACGCCCCAGCCGGCCATCATGCACAGCGTGAACACCACGACCGGATGGTAGAGCACCGCCGATGCCGTCATCTGTCGGCACCTCCGCACGCCAACCGGTCACGCGTACAGGGACAGCGTGACGCGGCCTATTGTTCGCTAATTTGGTCGAGTTGCGTCCGCCACGCGGCCGGCCTGCTACCGGAAGACCCAGGAGATGGCGAGCGCGACCTGCTCGGCGGCGGGATCCACGAGGTCCAGGCCCATCTCGGGGTAGACGCCCAGCAGCACGGCCAGCACCCCGAGCACGACGATGGGCAGCACGATCATGAAGGGCAGCGGCTTGATCGACTTCGGGCCGTCCTCGGGGACCGGGCCGAAGACCACGGTGTTGACCGCGCCCAGGTAGTAGAACAGTGAGATCACGCTGTTGAGCACCAGCATGACGGCCATGAACAGGCCCCAGCCGCCGACGTCAACGCCGGCGCGCACGAGCAGGACCTTGGAGAAGTAGCCGTTGAAGGGCGGGGTGCCGGCCAGCGCCAGAGCGAAGATGATGAAGGCGACCGCGACCACCGGGAAGCGGCGGCCGATGCCCGAGAGCCGGCGCATGTCGCGCGTGCCCAGCAGCCATAGAAAGGCGCCGGCGCACAGGAAGGCGCCGCCCTTGGCGATGGCGTGGTTGAGGATGTGATACAGCGCGCCACGCATGCCGCTGAAGGCGGCCAGGTGGGGCACGCCCAGCGCCAGCCCTACGCCCATAAGGATGTAGCCCATCTGCGCCACCGACGAGTAGGCGAACATGCGCTTGAGGTCGTCCTGGCGCAGGGCGATGAGGTTGCCCACGAACATGGTGACGATCGCCAGCACCGCGAGCACCAGGCCGAAGTCCACGGCGCCGATGGCGACCAGCGCCTTGAGCATGGCGATCAGGCCGGCCTCGATGACGATGCCCGACAGCATGGCGGAGATGCCCGAGGGCGCCGCCGAGTGGGCGTCGGGCAGCCAGGTGTGCATGGGCACGATCGCGGCCTTGACACCGAAGCCCACGATGATCATGGCGGTGAGCGCGATCATGGTGGGGCCACCCGCGCCGGCGGCGAGCATCGGCGCGATGGCGCTGAGGTCGAGGGTCGCGGTGTAGGAGTAGATCAGCGCGATGCCCAGCAGCGCCAGCAGCGATCCGGAGGTGCTGATGACCAGGTACTTGACGCCCGCCTCGATGGGCTCCCACTCCTCGCGCTCGAAGGCGACGAGCACGAATGAGGCGATGCTCATGACCTCGAAGAGCACGTAGAGGGTGAACAGGTCGCCGGCGAAGCCGATGCCGACGATGCCCGCGGTCATGATCAGCAACAGGGCGTAGAACTTGCCGATGTTCAGGCGATGCATGTAGCGCATCGAGTAGACGGCGACCAGGCCGGTGAGCAGCAGGGCGGTGGCGGCCAGGAAGACGCCCAGGTAGTTGGTGACCAGGTAAGCCTGCAGCGGCGCGGTGGCCGTCCACGAGGGCCAGCCACCGGCGGTGCCGTCCTCCAGGGACTGCCAGCCCTGGTAGACGCCGTGGGCCGCGCCGAGCACGGTGACGAAGGCAACGAAGCCGGCGAGCGTGCGGCTGCGCGACAGCCGCCCCACGAGGTAGGTGAAGAGCGCGCCGCCGGACAGGATCACGAGCGGGAGCAGGGCTTCCATGGCTTTATCCCCAACCCAGGAACATCAGCAGGACGGCGATGAACCCGATCGCCAGCCACAGGCTGTTGTAGTTGAGATCGCCCGACTGGAAGAGGCCGAGCACCATGCCCACGGTCTTCATGGCGACCACCCAGAAGCCCCAGAACCAGTCGCCGAAGGCCTTGGTGTCGGTGACCACGTCGGCCCAGATGCGCGGCCCGGCGGGCACCGGTGGCCCGAGGGCCCGCCAGCGGGTGCCCAGCACGACCATGATCACCACCGCCACGCCGGCCACCAGCAGCAGCGGGCTGGTGAAGGTGTGCCGGACCAGCGACACGAGGCCGATGTCGTGCACCGGGTGGTAGGGCAGCCCCATCCCGAGGTTGGTGGCATAGCCGTCCACGTAGAGCCACGAGATGAGCGCGCCCACGCCCAGCACGCCCAGCGGCACGGCCATCTGCCACGCCGGGTCGTGCGGCTCCGCCTCGGCCCGCGGCTCGCCCTGGAAGGTCAGCCAGTACATGCGCCACGAGTAGGCGGCGGTGACGAAGGCGGTCAGGATGAGCATGCCCAGCACGCCGTAGTCGTGGTGCTCCAGCAGCGCCTCGAAGATGGCGTCCTTGGACCAGAAGCCGTTGAAGATGGGGATGCCGGCGAGGGCCAGGGTCCCGATCAGGAAGGTCCAGTGCACCACCGGCATCGACCGCTTCAGACCGCCCATCTGGTACATACTCTTGCTGTGCACGGCGTGGATGATCGCGCCGGCGCACAGGAAGAGCAGGGCCTTGAAGATGGCGTGGTTGAGCAGGTGGAACTGGCTGGCGAAGACCGAGGCCGCGCCTATCCCCGCCATCATGTAGCCGAGCTGGCTGATGGTGGAGAAGGCGAGCACGCGCTTGAGGTCCTTCTCGAAGAGCGCGAGCACCGCGGTGAGCAGGGCGGTGAAGGCGCCGATCCAGGCGACCGCGGGCAGCCACCACCACACCTGCGCGAACATCGGCAGCATGCGCGCGCACAGGTAGACGCCGGCGTTGACCAGCGTGGCGGCGTGAATCAGCGCGCTGATGGTGGTGGGCGCCTCCATGGCGTCGGGCAGCCACACGTGTAGCGGGAATTGCGCCGACTTGCCCACCGCGCCGGCGAGGAAGCCGAAGGCGGCGACGGACAACACGCCGATGGGGATGTAGCCCGACATCGCCGCGCGGATGGTCTCGGAGATGCTGAACGGGTTGTCCGAGCCCATCTGGCTCATCCACGACCACAGCACCACGACGCCCACCAGCAGGCCGATGTCGCCGAAGCGGGTGACGATGAAGGCCTTGGTGCCGGCGTCGCGGGCCTTGGCGCGGTGGTACTCGTAGGCGATCAGGGCGAACGAACAGAAGCCGATGATCTCCCAGAAGATATACAGCACCAGGAAGTTGTCGGCCAGCGCCAGGGCGATCATGGAGCCGACGAACAGCAGCGTGAGGAAGTAGTAGCGCGTGGGCGGGTACTCCTCCTCGAGCGGCTCCATGTACTTGATGGAGTAGAGGATCGCCAGTGCGCCGATGCAGCCGGCGATGGCGGCGACGTAGACGCCGATGCCGGTGAGCTGCAGCGCGAAGTACGCGTTGACGCCGGGGATCCACAGTGCGGCGGGCACGGGCTCGCCTATGCCGCGGGTGACCAGAGCGATGGTCAGGCCCGCGGTGACGAAGCCGACAAGCACCGTGTACCACTTCATGAGCCGCTCGTTGATGCTGCCCAGAATAGGAATGAGCAGACACCCACCGAGCGGGACGATGACGGTGAGCAGCGCAAGCAGTTCAGTAGACGTGACGGCTCACCCCTTCAGCCGCCTGAGAGCCGCGATGCTCAGGCTCCGGTTATGGTGCCAGGCGGCGACCACCAGGGAGAGTGCGATGGCAACGGTGACGGCCTCGATCAGGATGGTGGTGATGACGATGGTCTGGGCGGCGCTCATTGAACCGGTCAGGGCCCCGCCGACTATGAACACCAGCGACACCCCGCGCGCCATGACCTCCAGCCCGATGACGAGCTGCAGCAGGTTGGTGCGCGTGATGGTGGCGTAGAGGCCGATGACGAAGAGAGCTATGCCGACGCCGGCATACGCGGGCATTAGCGCTCAATCCTCTCTTTGGTCAGCACGAGCACACCGAAGGTGCCGGCCAGGATGACGAGCATCTGGCCGAGCAGGTCCACGGCGCGGTCGTCCCACATCATGGTGCGGAAGGACGCCTGCAGGTTCACCACCACCGGCGGCGCCGGCTCGAGGAGGAAGACGACCAGCAGCACCACGAGGATCACGACGGAGGCGATGAAGCCCAGCGGCTTACTCATCCTGCTCCCTCGCTTCCGTCAGCGCGATCACCGCGAGGAAGAGCACGGTGATGAAACCGGCACACACGCTCAGCTCGAACATGGCCGCCCACGGCGCGCCCCAGTGGAAGAACATGGTGGCTAGGATGGCGGACATGACCGCCAGGGCGAGCGCGCCCTTGAGCAGGTCGCGCAGGTGCACGGCCAGCACCGCCAGCACCAGCACCAGCACCAGCGCGGCCCATTCCAGGATAGGGATCGCTCCCATTGCAGGTTCTCCTTGCCCGCGGAACGTGGTGCGCCCGGGACGTCGCTGCGCCCGGGACTGCGTTCCGCCGTATGGCCCGACGACGTCTAGCGACAATCTCCATGCCGCCGCGCGGCGTCATGGAGATGCTCGGACCGACCCTCTGGTGTGTCGATGCCGGCGGCGGGTGCCGCCGCGCGCGGGTGTTCCGTGCGCCCGGCCCCCACACCTCCCCCACGGGGAGATCGGCATCGGTGCGGTTGTCGATGGTCGCAGGTCACGTCGCGTACTGGCCTCAGCCCGCCGCCAGCACCTCGACGGTGTCGCGCGCGATCATCAGTTCCTCGTCGGTCTCGATCACCAGCAGACAGCCCCGGGCGTCGTCGGCGCCGATGTCCGCGATGCCGTCGGTGAACACCAGCTCGGACTTGGGCAGGTTCTTCTGCGGGTCCTCGACGATGCCCAGGAACTCCAGCCCCTGCACGCACCAGCGGCGCTGCAGGTAGTCGTTCTCACCGATGCCGCCGGTAAACACGACGCAGTCGAGGCCCCCCATCACGGCTGCGTAGGCGCCGATGTACTTGCGCACCCGGTAGGCGAACAGGTCGAGCGTCAGGCGCGCGCGCTCGTCGCCGGCGGCCCCCGCCTTCTGGATGTCGCGCATGTCATTGCCCACGCCCGAGAGCCCGGCCAGGCCGCTCTGCTTCTGCAGCATATGGTCGATCTCGTCCAGGGTCATGCCCAGGTCCTGGGCCAGGTAGAGGACGATGGCCGGGTCGAGATCGCCGCAGCGGGTGCCCATGACGAGGCCTTCGAGCGGCGTGTAGCCCATGGTCGTGTCGATGGACCTGCCCCCCTTGACCGCGGCCATGGAGCACCCGTTGCCCAGGTGGCAGGTGACGATCTTCTGGTCGGCGACCGGGATAGCGCGCTCGGCGAGGAACTGCCCGGCGCGCAGCGACACGTAGCGGTGCGAGGTGCCGTGGAAGCCGTAGCGGCGGATGCCGTGCTCGGCGTACATCTCCCAGGGCAGGCCGTAGATGTAGGCGTGACGCGGCATGCTCTGATGGAAGGCGGTGTCGAAGACGGCCACGTGGGCGACATGGGGCAGCAACTCGCGGGCGGCGCGGATGCCCAGCAGGTTCGGCGGGTTGTGCAGCGGCGCCAGCCCGCTGAAGCGGTCGATGGCATCCTCGACCTGCTCGTCGATGCGCACCGACTGCGCGAACTCCTCGGCGCCGTGTACCACACGGTGGCCGACCGCGCCGATCTCGTCCAGCGAGCCGATCACACCGTGTTCGGGGCTGGTGAGCGCCTCGACCGCCTGGCCGATGGCCACGCGATGGTCGGGCATGGCCACGTCCGCCTCGTAGACCACGCCATCGGCGCGCTCGTGCTCGATGTTGGCGCCGTCGGTGCCGAGACGCTCGCACAGGCCGTTGGCGAGCGAGGTTTCGGTGGTCATGTCGTAGAGTTCGTACTTGAGCGAGGAGCTGCCGCAGTTGATGACCAGTACGTTCACAGGTTACCTCCGCACAGGCGCAGGGGATGGACACACGCAGACCCGGCCGCGGGTGCGGCCGGGCGGGCCGGGTAGCCCGTAGTCGGGTAGGACGCCGCGCTACTGCTCGGCGGCGGGATCGGGCTCCCCGACGTCGCGTCCGGGTTGCTGGGCGAGAAGCATCTTCTTCGTCTTCTGAATCGTGGCCTGGATGCGATCCGTATAGTTCTCGAGCCGCTCGACCACGCTGCGGGCCCAGGCCTCGGCCTCGGAGCGGATGTGATCGGCCTCCACCTCGGCCTCCTCGATGATGGTGGCGGCCTTGGCCTCAGCCTGCTTGACCAGCTCGTCGTTGGACGTCATCAGTTGCGCCTGCGAGCGCGCAGCCTCGATGATCTTGGCGCGCTGCTCGTGTGCCTCTTCGATGATGCGGTCGCGGTCACGGGCAAGGTGCTGGGCCTCGGTCATGTCCTGGGGGAGGCTGCGCTCCATCTCGGAGATCAGGTCCCACAGATCGCCCGCGTCCAGCACCGTCTTGCCGATGAAGGGCGGGATGCGGCAGTACCACTTCTCGCCCGCCTCGGCCATGTTCTTGAGTTCATCCAGCAGGTTCAGGATCTCCATCAGGCGACCTCCCTGCGCGCAGGCTCCGGCCGCGGGCCGCGACCGGGGGCGCATGGTGCGCTGACCGCCGTCGGGCGGCCGATTGCTTCAACTGTGCTGCGATGTCTGGCGCTTGTGCTGCAGGGCCTCGGCCACGGGCGCGGGGACGAAGCCTCCCACGTCGCCGCCGAGCGCCCAGATCTCCCTGACCAGGGATGAGCTTATGTATTGCACGTCGGGCGAGGTGACCAGCAGGACCGTGTCCGCGTCCGGGAGCATGTGGCGGTTCATCATCGCCATCTGCTGCTCGTGGTGGAAGTCGTCGATGGAGCGCAGGCCCTTGACGATGGCGCATGCGCCGGCGTCGCGCACGTAGTCCACCAGCAGGCCCTCGAAGGCATCGACGCCAACGTTGTCAAGGTGCGCGACCGCCGCGCGCGTCAACTCCACGCGCTCGGCCAGCGAGAACAGCGGGCGCTTGCCCGAGTGGGCGGCGCACAGCACGATGACGCGATCAAAGAGCGCCGCGGCACGCTCGACGACGTCGAGGTGACCGCGGGTGAGCGGATCGAAGGTGCCCGGGCAGATTGCCGTGCGCTCGCTCATGCCGTCACCGGGCCTCGCCCGCCGCCTCAAAGAATGACAGCACGCTCTCGCCGAACTGCTTCACGCGCGTGGGCGCGGGCAACCCCGGCAGCTCGTGCCGGCCGCTGTGCTGGATGACCACCAGCCCGCCACGCGCCACGCCCTCGCCCGCAACGATCACCTGGCGCGCCAGCTCCTCGAGCTGCGCAAGGCCGTAGGGCGGATCGGCGAACACGACTTCGAACGGCCCCCACCGCCGCGCGGCATCGGCGTAGTTCGCCAGCGCATCGCCGTGCAGCACGACCGCGGCCCCGGCGAGGCCGGTGTGCTCGAGATTCGCCTCAATGGCGGCGACGGCGCGCCGGTCGCGCTCCACGAACACGACAGACCGCGCCCCCCGGCTGGCCGCCTCGATCCCGACGCTGCCGCAGCCGGCGTACAGGTCACAGAAGGCCGCCTCGATGACGCGCGGCCCGATGCTGTTGAAGAGGGCCTCACGTATCATATCAGCAGTCGGGCGAATCTGCAACCCCCGCGGGCACTGCAGGCGCAGCGAGCCCGCGCTGCCGCCGATGACGCGCATGGGTCGGGCCTCCTCGCTTTCAGTCGGCCTCAGGTTACGCGAAACCGCCCGTATGCGCAATATAGCTGTGATGTCGGCGGGCTGGAAGCCCGCCCCACGGGTGGGGACGGCCGGCCGATGTGCCGTTGCGGACCACCGGCTGAAGGGCGAGACGCCCGTTGCACGGGAGGGATCCCACGTCGCGACCTGGCGTCACAGCGTCCACACTTCGCTGCTGCTTGCGCGCTCGAGGAGCGTGCGCAGGCCGGCGTGCTCGGGCCTTACCAGCTCCGGGTCGCGGGCGATGGCGTCGAAGGCGTCCTCGCGCGCGTCGGCCAGGGCCGCGGTGTCGGCGATAATGCTGGCGATGTGCAGGTCGGGCAGCCCGCTCTGCCGCACCCCGGCCAGCTCCCCCGGCCCGCGCCGCCGCAGGTCCTCCTCGGCGATCTCGAAGCCATCGGCGGTGCGCACCAGGACCGCCAGCCGCTCCAGCGCCTCGGAACCGCGCGTGCCCGAGAGCAGGAGGCAATGCGGCTGCCGGCCCGCGCGCGCCACGCGGCCGCGAAGCTGATGGAGCTGCGCCAGCCCGAAGCGCTCGGCGTTCTCGATGACGATGGTCGTGGCGTTGGGCACGTTCACGCCGACCTCGATCAGGCTGGTTGCGACCAGCACGTCGATGGCGCCCTCGCGGAACGCGCGCATGACCTCCCGGCGCACGATCGTGTCCAGCCGCCCGTGCACCAGCCCCAGGCGCAGATCGCTCAGCGCGCCATCGGCCAGCTCCTCGAAAGTCGCGGTCGCGGCGGCCATCTCCTGCTCGGACTCGTCGATGGCGGGGCAGACGACGTAGGCCTGGCGCCCCTCGGCGACCTGCGCGCGCACGAACTCCCAGGCGTCGGCGCGCTCGCCTGCGGGCAGCAGGCGCGTCTGCGGCGACTTGCGACCGGGTGGCAGCTCATCGAGCACCGACACGTCGAAGTCGCCCCAGACGGCCAGCGCGAGCGTGCGCGGAATGGGCGTGGCGGACATCACCAGAACGTTGGGGCGCGCGCCCTTGCCCGACAGGCGCGCGCGCTGGCGCACGCCGAAGCGGTGCTGCTCGTCGATCACCGCCACCGCCAGGTCGGCGAAGGAGACCTGCTCGGAGAACAGCGCATGTGTGCCCACCGCGCACGCGAACCGGCCGTCGGCCAGCGCCTCGTGAGCGGCGGCGCGCTCGGCCGGGGTCATGCCGCCGGTGAGCAACACCGGCTCGATGCCTGCGGGCGCGAGCAGCTCGCGCAGTGTCTCGCAGTGCTGCTCGGCGAGCAGCTCGGTGGGCGCCATCATGGCGGCCTGCCGGCCCGCGCGCGCCGCGGCGACCATCGCCAGCGCGGCGATGACCGTCTTGCCGGAGCCGACCTCGCCGTGGACCAGCCGGTGGGCGGGCTCGTCGGCGGACAGATCGTGCGCGACCTCGGCCATCACGCGCTGCTGGGCGCCGGTCGGGGTGAAGGGCAGCGTGGCCGCGAACTCCTCGACCACGCCGTCCGCCCGCAGGGCCGACTCGGGCGAGGGCGCGCGCGCCTCGGCCCGGCGGCGGGCCAGCGCGAGCTGCAGCGCCAGCAGCTCGTCGTAGGCCAGCCGATGGCGGGCGCGGCGCGCGGCGGGCGGGTCAGTGGGCGCGTGCATCTCGCGGATGGCCGCGCCGAGGTCCGGCAGCTTGCGGCGCGCCCGCAGACGCTCGGGCAGCGGGTCGGCGGGGGGCGGGCAACGCTCGAGCGCCTGGGCGATCCAGCCGCGCAGCATGCGCTGCGACAGGCCCTCGGTCGTCGGGTAGACGGGCACGATGCCGCCGGCCTGCATGGGGCCGTCGGGGTCGATGGCGTCGCACTCGGCGACCGCGATGGCGACCTTGCCGCTCTCGACGCGCGCGGCGCCGACCACGAGCAACTCCTCGCCCGGCTTGAGCCGCTCGATCATCCACGGCCGGCCGAAGAAGAGCAGCTCGCCCTCGGCGCCCTCGGACTCGACCGGAACGATGGCCGCCGCGCCGCGCCGCGGACTCGACCGCCGGCCGCGTCCGGCAACGGTCACCCGCACCACGGCGCTCTGGCCGTGATGCAGGTCGCGCAGCGCCAGCACCTGGCGGCGGTCATCGTAGCGCACGGGCGCGTGCAGCAGCAGATCGCCGACGCTGCGCAGGCCGAGGCGCTCGAGCAGCTCCGCGCGCGCGAGGCCGACGCCGACCAGCTTCGTAACCGGGTCATCGGGCGCGAGCGGGCCCGGCACATCGGCCGAGGCGGCCGGCCGGGCACGCGTCGGGCGAGCGTGGCGCGCGGGGGCGATGGCTTCGAGCAGCCGCAGCGCGCGCTCAACGAGGGGCCGGCGGCGGTCCGCAGGAAGAGACGCGTAGTCGCCAGTGTCGCGGGCCAGGCGCCGCAGGGACTCGCGGGCGCGCTCGGGCAGGTCGGCCTCGGCCAGGTCACCGGCGAGCCGCGCGACGAGCGCATTCACGCCGCCCGGCACCGAATCGGCGCAGCCGCCCTGCAGCTCCCTGCGCAGGGCGGCGACGGCCCGACGGATTGCCTTCGCGGCAGTCGCGGTCATCAGGATGGCCGGCGCGACGAGCTGGCGCTGGGCGCAGGCGACGGCAACGGCAAACGGCGTGGGGGAGGGGGCTTTCTTGGAAGAAAGCCCCCTCCCCCGACCGCTATGCGGTCTCCCCCTCCCCCAAAGAACTCATATCTGCGCGCGGCGGCTTGACGGGAGACCTGAAACATCTTCGCGCACGGGACGCCTCGCGCGCAACCGTGGCGCCGGGGCGCGCCTTCGGCGCACGCCCATCGCGCCCGCTTGCGCGCGGAACCAGCCGAACGGCACGGACGTCTGCGGTCGGCGGAAGGAATCGGCCGGTCGTCGCCCGGTACCCGCGGCCGGCTCGCGCGCTACGCCCCGTCCTTCGGACGGACCTCCGCGCGCCTCGCCGGTGCCGGTGCGGCCTCGCGCCTCCCTGCGGTCGGCACGACGGCCGCACCGCCGCGCCATCGCCACGCACGTCTGTGACGTGCGTGCCTCCTGCGCCCGCGGGCGCTTACTGATCTCACTGCGCACGACGGCCGGAGACCCGAACGGACCTACCGCCCCGGTCCCAGCTCCACGCCCAGGTCGTCGGCCTCCCTGGCCTGCTCGGCGCAGACGCGGTAGGCGTCGAGGATGCTGTACACCCAGATAGCGACGTAGGCGATGATGGCCAGCACGATGAGCGTCCACATGAGCGGGCCGTAGCCCTCGACCACCCGGCGCGCGCTCTCGGTGTCCAGGCGCGGGTTGCGCGCGCCGGCGATCAGGCTGGCGCCGGAGTACGAGAGCAGCTTGGCCAGCAGCCAGGCGAGCAGCACCATGGCGGCGCCGAGCATGGTCAGGCCCTTCTCATACTCGTGGTTGTAGAGCTGGCCGAAGCCGGGGATAACCGACCAGAAGGCGGCGGAGACGGGGTTGCGCCGGAAGGCGGTGTACTCGTCGGGGCTGTCCACGACCTCCTCCATGCGCTCGACGCGGCGCGTGGTGGACTCGATGCGCAGCACCGCCTCGGCGTACTTCTCCTCGGCGTCGGCGTTGCTGGGCTCGATCTCGAGGGCACGCCGGTAGTGCTCGCGGGCCTCGACGAAGTGCCCCGTGTCCATGGCGACGTCGCCGAGCAGTTCTTCAACGGTGGTGGTCTCCGGGGCCAGCGCGGCGGCCTGCTCGGCGAATCTGGCGGCCTGATCGGGGCGGCCCATGCCGATGGCGCGGCGCGCGCGTCGCACCAGGTCGCCGAGCTGACGCTCGCGCTCGAGGTCCTCGATCGAACCGCCATCACCGCGCGGCATGGTCGCATCTACCCCTGCTGCTGCGCGCCCGACTGCTCGCGCGCGGGCGTCTCGACCCGCGCGGCGTCGCCCCACAGACTCTCGAGGTTGTAGAAGACGCGGGCGTCGGGCTCGAAGATGTGCAGCACCACGTCGAGGTAATCGAGGATCACCCAGCTCGAGTCCGGGATGCCCTCGATGTGCCGGGGCTCGATCCCCAGCGCGCTCATCTGCTCGTCAACTTCTTCGGCGATAGCGTCCACATGCAGCCGCGACCGACCGTTGCAGATCACGAAGTAATCGCAGATGGTCGTCAGCCCGCGCATGTCCAGGATGATCACGTCCTCCGCCCGTCGGTCCTCCGCCGCCTCCGCGATGCGCAGGGCTCGCTCTCTCGGCTCCAGGTCCAATACGCTACGCCTCCCTTGGCTTGTGTTGACCCGCTATCCGGCGCTCTCCAGCGCGTCCGGGTTCAGGTCCGCGCCCACGATGACGGTGATGCGGTCGGGGCTGAAGCTCGACTCGGCGTCGAGTTCCTTGAGCCGCCCCACGCCCAGCACGCGCTGCACGTTGCGTGCCGCGCGCAGGCCGTCGGCCGGGTGGTAGATGAGGGTGCGTTCGTGGTCGAAGCTGTCGGCGTTGCCGGTGTCGAGCAGGTCGAAGCCCGCAGCCGACAGCGCGGAGCCAGCGGCGGCCGCGAGACCGGTCTGTCCGCTGCCGTTGAGCACCTCGACCACGTTGAGCTGCCCGGGCAGCGAACGCAGGTGCTGGTTGATTTCGGCCATCACGCGGGCGATGTTGGAGTCGGACACCTCGACGTAGTAGATGCCGCCGATGTTGACGTCGCGCAGATAGGGCTGCAGGCTCGCCGAGAGCAGGCTGTCGGGGCGCACCTCGCGCAGCACGCGCGCCATGTCCACCGCCTCGCGCCAGCTCATGTCGGTCTCGATGGCCCCGAGCACCGTGGGCGCGACGCGCATGAGCTGGGGCACATTGCGCATCTTGAGCTTCTGCTCGGCCATCGCCTTGATGAACTGGTGCTGGCGTTCGGAGCGCTTGAAGTCCGAGTCACCTTTGCGGTAGCGCACGAAGCCCATGGCCTGCTCGCCGTCGAGGTGCTGGAGGCCGGGCCTGAGGTGGATGTGCAGCTTGCCCCAGTTATCGTCGTAATTCATGCCGCGCCCGCGGCCCTCGACGTCGGGCACGTCGATGTCCACGCCGCCGAGCATGTCCACGATCTTGACGAAGCCGCCGAAGTTGGCCTTGGCGTAGTAGTCGATGTCGAGGTCGAACAGGTCCTCGACCGTCTCCTGCACCAGCTCCACGCCGCCGAGCGGGAAGGCCGCGTTGATCTTCTGGGTGCCGTGGCCGGGAATGTGCACGCGCAGGTCGCGGGGCACCGACAGCAGCGCCGCCTGCCTGGTGCGCGGGTTGACGAAGAACAGGATCATGGTGTCCGAGCGGCCGGGGTCATCGTACTCGGGGCGCTCGTCGGCGCCCACCACGAGCGTGGTGATGACCCCGCGGCCCGGGAAGGGCTCGGGCCACACCGAGGTGCTCTGCGCGGCGGCCTCGAGCATGCTGCCGGTGACCGGGCTGGACTGGCCGGATAGCGCGTCCCAGGCGCCCAGCGCCCCCACGCCGATGACGGAGAAGGCGCACACGTAGATCAGATAGTCGATCAGTGCTCTCATGTTGTCGTCTCTTCGAACGGCTCGGGCGCGACGCCGTCGCGCCGGTAGAGCCGGTGCTTGCGGATGTAGTCGATGACCGGTCGGGGGGTGAGGTAGCGGATCGACTCGCCCCGCGCGGCCAGGCCGCGGATCATGGTCGAGGAGATGTTGGCCAGCGGCGCCTCGATCACCGTTATCTTGGACGCTCGCTCGGCCCCGAGCGTTTCGTCGAGCCTGGCGAGATCGAAGCCCGGCCGGTGCACGGCCACCAGCTTCGCCTCGTCGAGGATGGCGTCAGGCCGGCGCCATGTGAGGATCTCGAGCACCGCGTCCGCGCCGGTCACGAAGTAGATCTGCGCGCCCTCACCCAGCTCGGCCTTCAGCGCGCGCAGCGTGTCGATGGTGTACGACGGGCCGGGGCGGTCGATCTCGAGGCGCGACACCTCGAAGTGCGGGTTGTCCGAGGTGGCCAGCAGCGCCATGATGTAGCGGTGCTCGGCGGGCGTGACCTCGCCCTCGTCCTTGTGCGGCGGGCTCCCGGACGGCATGAACAGCACCCGTGGCAGCCGGAACCGGCGGCGCACGTCCTCGGCGATGAGCAGGTGGGCGAAGTGTATCGGGTCGAAGGTGCCGCCCATGACGGCGAGCCGCCTCGACCGCGCGATCTCATCGATGCTCATTGCCCGAATGGTAGCATAAGGCGGCGACGAAGGCAACGAAGGGAACGACCGCAAAGACGGTAACGGCGGTAACCACACAGCCGTTCGGTGGCGCGGGGACTCCTGCCCGTGCGCCGTGCCGCACTACCGTTGCCGTTACGGGGGCCAGAGCGCGAGGGCTCACCGCTTGTCGATGATGTCGTGGCGGCCGATGCGCAGCAGACTGATCGCGTCACCCTCTACGCTGAACAGGAACCTGTAGTCCATGTTGATGCTGCCCTCGTAGACGCCCTGACGACTGCGCACCCGCTTCACGCGCACGGACGGGTGTCGGAGGTCGGCCGCGAGGTAGCGCAGCTTCCGGTCGGTGCGTTCCCGGATGTCGGCGGGGAGGGCGCGGTAGTCGCTGACGAAGCGCTCAGTCGCCCGCAGTCTCATGGTGGAGGTCCTCGATCAGTGCCTCGGCGTCCTCGTACTCGCGCACACGGCCTTCTCCAACGTCTTCGAGGGCTTCATCCACCATGCGCTCGCCCTGCGACGACAGGTCGACTGCACCGAACTTCGGGACGACCACCTGGGGCACCAGCACAACATGTCTGCCCTCGATGCGGGCCTCCAGCAGATCGCTCTCCTCGATGCCCAGCCGCTCGCGGATCTCAGCCGGCAGCGTGATCTGCCCCTTCCCTCTCACCTTCACCAGCGCCATCTCGGTCCTCCGTGCGATAATCTGAAAGTCGGATGGTCCTATTATAGCACCATGGCGGCGGCCGTCAAGCCCGTCTGCCGCTTGCACTCCACCTCCCTCCGCCCTATCTTGTCCGCAACGCCTGCAACCATCCGGCACGGTCGTGCGTATGAACGCGTGAAGGGCGGGAGGTCAGACGTGCAGCCGGCACGGGCGCGCAGCCTCATCGAGCGGTCCCTGCGCGGGGACAGGGACGCCTTCGGCGCCCTGGTGGCCGAACACCGTGACCGCGTCTTCGGCTTCGCCTGCCGGATGCTCGGCGACCGCGAGCAGGCGCTGGATGCCGCCCAGGAGACCTTCGTGAAGGCCTGGGGTGGACTCGACGGCTTCGACCGCACGCGTCGCTTCGAGCCGTGGCTGTTCGCCATCGCCGCCAACGTGTGCACCGACATGCTGCGCCGGCACCGGCCCGCCCTGAGCCTCGACGCCGAAGAGGCCGCCGACCCGCCCGCGCCCGAGGCCGACTCGCCCGAGACCGCGCTGGAGGACCAGGGGCTGGCGCGGGCACTGCGGGGGCTGAGCGAGATCGAGCGCATGACGGTGCTGCTCAAACACGTGCGGGGCTTTACCTACGAGGAGATCGCGCAGGTCACCGGCCTGCCGGTCGGCACGCTCAAGTCACACGCGCATCGCGGTCGGCGCCGGCTGGCCGAGCGCCTGGCGGGATCAGGAGATGACGATGGACTGCAGACGGATCGATGAGCGGATCGACGCCTGGCTCGATGGCGAGCTCAGCGAGCGCGAGCGGCGCGAGGTCGCGCGGCATCTCGACGAGTGCGCACGCTGCGCGGCAGAATACGGCGCGCTGGTCGTGGCGGTCGAGCGCCTGGAGACGCTGGCCGAGCCGGCGGCGCCGGAGGACTTCGTGGCCACGGTCATGGCGCGGCTGCCCGAGCGCGGGCAGGCGGCGTCGCCGGCGCGTATCGCCTGGGCGCTGGGGCTGGCGGGCGCGTTGGGGACGGCGGCGAGCGTGGTCGCCGGACTGTGGCTGCTGACGCTACTGGCGGTCTCGTGGGGTGGGCTGGCCGCGGTTGCGAGCGCGCTGCCGGGGCTGGCGATGAGCGTGGCGCACGGCGCGCTGCTGCTGGGTGAGGCGCTGGCGGCGCCGCTGGCGTGGGGACTGGCGATGAACGTCGCGCTGCTGGGCGCGATCGCGCTGGCCTGCCGGTGGCGGAGCAGGCTGGCGTGGAGCGGACTGTTTGTCGCGGCATGACTGCCGCGTTTGAGGAGGCGGACACGATGACCTCAGTGCGCGCGAGCAGATTCGCGGTCGGGCCGATGGTGGTGCTGGCGCTCGCCTTCGTGGCGACGGTGGCGG
>JALGVA010000234.1 GCA_029820295.1 Candidatus Zipacnadia bacterium | reverse complement strand
GCGGGGCGCCGGCCCACCGACCAGACGCTGTGCGCGCGCCTGCACATCGGCACCGGTGAGATCGCCGCGCTCTTCGTCGATGCCGCGCTGGTGTTCCTTATCGACCCGGCGGCGCTGCTGCCTGCCCGGAGCGATGCGCTCCAGGGCATGGTTGAGGTCATCGTCGATCTGCCCACCGATCAACAGCTTGCCACCGCGCTCTACTTTGAGCAGCATCTGACCATCCCCGAGATCGCGCGGGTCATGACCATCGAGCCAGTGGCCGCTCAGGAGCTGCTGGGGCGCGCCGGCACATGCATCATCGCCCACGCCGGCCTCCCCGAGTGGGCGGCCGGCAGCGCGGTGAGCGCGTAACGACTCGGTCGGCTCGGTGTGCGCCGGCACGTCATGGTCTCCTGAGTGGCCCGCGCCATTTCCCCCCCCTCCCCGAAGGCATGAGCCTGCGTGCGTGGAAACGTCTCCCGCTGTTGCCGCCAGCCCGGCACGTGATCTCCGGAGGATGGCCGATGACCCCGCGTGAGCGCTTTCTGGCGATAGTCCACGGTGAGGAGTTCGACCGCATCCCCTACATGTTCGGCGGCCCGCGCGCCTCCACGTTCGCGGCGTGGCGCAAGCAGGGCCTGAGCGCGGAGCAGCAGCGCACCTGGGGCAGCTTCACCGGCGCCGACGGGGGTATGGGCATCGGCAAATTCTTCGCCGGGCCCTGGCCGGGCCGCGAGGAAGAGGTCATCAGCGAGAAGGGGAACCGCCGCATCTGGCGCGACGCCTGGGGGGCGCTGCGCGAGGATGCGATCGAGCAGCCCACCGAGGGCTTCGCCACGCGCCGCTACCTCGAGTACCCGGTCAAGAACCGCGCGGACTGGGAGGCCATCAAGCCCCACTTCGACCCGCACTCACCCGAGCGCACTCACCCGATCGCGGCCCACCAGGTCCGGCCCAGCCTCAACCCCGACGGCTATCGGCACCACCCCGCCGGCGGCACGCACTGGAGCGAGCTGGTGGAGCGCTGCAACAGCTCCGACCTCCCGGTCAAGGCCACGTTCTATGGACCGTACTGGGCGATCCGCGACCTGTGCGGGATGGAGGGGCTGTCGATCATGTTCTACGACCAGCCCTCCCTGGTGCACGAGATGTTCGAGTACTGGATCTGGTTCATGATGGAGATCTTCGACGAACCGCTGCGCGCGATCAAGGTCGACGAGTTCGTGATCGGCGAGGATATGGCGTACAAGAAGCAGGCGATGATGTCGCCGCCCCTGATGCGCGAGTTCCTGCTGCCGGCCTACCGGAAGCTCTACGTCTTCATGAAGGAGCGCGGCGTCGAGGCCATGACCATGGACTCGGATGGCTACAACAACCAGATCCTCGACGTGCTCTACCCCGAGGCGCTGGATGGCATCAACCCGATCGAGATCGCGGCCGGCAATGATCCCGAAGAGATCCTGACCAACTACCCGGGCATCTTCATTCACGGCGGCGTGGACAAGCGCGAGCTGGCGAAGTCGCGCGAGCGCCTGCGCGCCGAGGTGCGCACGCGCTACGAGAGTGCGTGGCGGCACGGAACCTACATCCCCACCTGCGACCACGGCGTGCCGCCGGACATCCCGCTGCGCAACTTCCTCTACTACGTGGAGCTGGCCAAAGGCTTCTGCAACGGGGAGGACCTGCAAGGCTACGAGCCGCCCTGTGACCTGGAGCAGCAGCTCGGCCCAATCGAGGAGATGTTCGATCACCGGTCGGCGATTGCGCGAGCGTACGGGGATGAGGACTAGGCGCGAAAGCGCCGTTCCCCTCTGGAGCGGCTGGCCTACAGACCGGCCGAGCCGTAAGCCGTAGCCGTCACGACAACGGCAGGCGGGACACAACTCTCTGCCGCACAACGCACATGAACGCGGAGGAACCCATCCATGTTCGCCCGACAGCTCCTGACCGACGACCACGTGGAGCCGATCGCCGAGGGCGTGCTCACCACGCTCGAACAGGTCGGCGTCCTCTGCCAGAACGATGAAATCGCCCGCGGCCTCGACGCCCTCGGCGCGCACGTGGACTACGCAGCCGAACGCGTTCACTTCCCGCGCGAGATGACCGCCGAGTTCATCGACGACATCCGCGACGAGTTCGCGCGTGAGCCGAAACTGGAGCTGCAGCGTCTGCGCGCGCCGGGGCTGCCGGGCATCGGCACCCAGGTGGCTCAGCTCTACCTCGACCACCGCACCGGTGAGGAGCGCCAGGCCAACCAGCAGGACATGATCACCCTGGTGAAGCTCGGCGAGGTGCTGCACGGCGAGCGCGGCGTCGGGCATGTACTGTCCCTGACCGACTGCCCGCCGAAGATCGAGCCGCTGGTCGCCGGGCTGCTGCTGACCGAGTGGGCCACCATCCCGCAGGTGCCCTTCGCCTGGCACGTGGACCAGATCCCCTGGCTGCAGGAGATGGGGGAGATCATCGGCCGCGAGCGCTGGTTCTCGTGGGGCGCGGTGTGCTTCGCCCATCCGCTGCGGCTCGACCGGGACACCGCGGGCAAGTACGTGGCCCGCGCCCGCGCCGGCGAGCCGTGCGGGCTGACCGCGATGCCGGTCGCGGGCGTCTCGACGCCCATCACGGTCGAGGGCTTCGTGGTGGTCTCCTCCGCCGAGTTCGTCGCGACCTGGATGGCCGCGCGCGCGATTAATCCCGAGGTACCGCTGCGCGGGAGCATGTGGCCGGGAACAGTGGACATGGCCACCGGCGCGGTCAGTTACTCCGCGTGGGACGCGATGTTCTACGGCTTCGCCTGTGTGGAGTTCATGCGCCGCTGGGTGGGCTTCACCATCCCGATGGGTTCGGGCGAGTACTGCGACGCGCGCGTGCCGAGTCTCTACGCGGCGCTCGAGAAGGCCTACAAGTCGATGACCGTAACCGCCTTCACCGGACAGCCGCTGTCGGTGGGGACCGGCATGTTGGATGAGGGCAAGATCATGTCGCCGGTGCAACTGCTGCTCGATTGCGAGTATGCCGCGGGCGCCGGGCACCTCGCGCGCGAGTTCAACCCGACGCCCGAGAACATGGCGCTGGACGACATCGTCGAGGTGGATATCGGCGTCCACGAGAGCCACCTGGGGACGATGCGCACCGCCAAGCGCTTCCGCGACAGCGTCTGGCTGCCGCGCTTCATGGACCGCTCAGGCTACGCGGGCCACGCGCGCGAGGACGAGCTGCTCGAGAAGGCCGCGGGCGAGGTCGATCGGCTGCTCGCGACCTACGAGAAGCCCGAGGGCCGAGAGGACCAGCTCGCGGAGATGCGCGCGATCGTCGAGCGCGCCAAGCGGGCGCTGCTGTAGTATCGCGCGCGCCCACACGACGGAAGGGAGCACGAGGCGTATGATCGTCCGATATCCGCTGACCCTCACTGTCATCGCCGGCGCCGTGTGCGCCGCGGCGCAGCTCGCCGGCGCACAGCCTGTCGCCGAGGCCCCGGGCCCTCTCAAGGTCGGGCTGGCGACGGTCGATATCACCCCTGAGGGACCCGTGTACATGGCCGGCTTCCGGGCGCGCACCGAGCCGTCCGAGGGAGTCTACGCGCCGATCTTCGCCTCCTGCGTGGTCTTCGACAATTCGGTCACACGGGTGGCGATCGTCGCGATCGACGTCTGCAAGATCGGCATCCCGCAGATGGAGAAGATCCGCGCGGCGGCCGAGGCGGTCGGCATCCCGCCCCAGCATGTGATGATCAACAGCTCGCACACGCATTGCGGTCCGACCATCATCGGCGACAGTAACCCCGACTACCTCCCCGTCTTCGAGCAGAAGGTCTGCGGCCTGCTCGCGAGTGCGGTGGCGGATCTGCAGGAGGCCGCGCTGGACTACACCGTCGGCTCATGCCTGGTGGGCGTGAACCGCCGGCAGCTCGACGCCGAGGGCCGCTACGCCGGGATGCGCCCGGAGCCGCGCAAGCCGATCGACCCGGATGTCCCCGTGTTGCGCGTCCTGACCCCCGAGGGGGACGTGCGCGCGGTCATCTTCGGCTACGCCTGCCACCCGACCACGATGGGCGGCCAGGAGGTCGGCCCCGACTATCCCGGCCCGGCGCGCGAGTGGATCGCGGCCGCATACCCGGAATGCCTGCCCATCTTCCTGCAGGGCTGCGGCGGCGACATCAAGCCCCGCTACTGTGCACCCGACGGCCGCTTCGGCTACGTGCTCCTCGAGCCGAAGGAGATGGTGCGGGAACTCGGACATGAGCTGGGCCGCGCGGTGCTCACCGCCCTCGCGGTCCCCCCGCAGCCAGTGCCGGCCGATGGCGGTCCCGTCGTGCTGGGCGGGATCACCCGCCTCGTCGAGGTCCCCGACAGGACTGAGCCCGAGAGCAAGGTCCACGAGATCTACAACGGCGCCTGGCGCATCGGCGACCTGTACTTCTTCGGCAGCCAGTGCGAGCTGGGCTCGCAGATCGGCCTGCACATCAAGCGCGAGCTGAGCGACCTGCGCGTCTGGCCGTGCGGGTACACGCACTGGGGCGGCGGCTATATCATCGACGCCGCGCAGTACCCCGAAGGCGGCTACGAGGTCACCTCCAGCGCCTGCGCGCCCGAGACCGAGGCAATACTCGTCGGCAATGCGGTCCGGTTCATCACCGAGCTGCACCAGACGCCGGTCCATGAGGGTCCGATCCCGGGCCCGGAGAGGGAGTGACGACCATGAAGCACGTTTCGGCTCCGGCAGTGGCGATGCTGATCGTGGCGGCGACCTGCGCCGCGCCCCAGGACGGTGGCGCGCAGGATGCGCTATCGCCGGACCAGGCGCGGGCGGCGCGTCGGCAGGCGCTCCGCGGTACGCTGGCGACCTATGACGGTGAACCGCGCCTGCAAAACGGCCACGTGGACATCGAGCGGCTGGTTGCGGATCTGGAGGAGCTGAGCGCCAACACGTATGACTTCCTGATCTGGCACGCGGAGACGGACTGGGAGGACCTGCACGCCTTCATGGAGGCCACCGAGGGCACCGACCTGAAGGTCTGGGTGTCGCTGGTCCCGCCGAGCGAATCCCGGACGAAGAAGTCCGAGCCCTTCGGGCTCGATTACGTGCAGTGGGCCGACGCCATCGGCGAGCTGAGCGCGCAGTATCCGCGCATCGTCGCCTGGAGCATCGACGACTTCACCCACAACCTGCGCTTCTACACGCCCGAGTACCTGCAGGAGATGATGGACGCGGCCCACGCGCACAACCCGCTGCTGGCCTTCGTCCCGTGCACCTACTTCCCGGCGGCCACCCAGGACTTCGCCGACCGCTACTCGGACATCCTCGACGGGTTGCTGTTCTACTATCGGCACGAGTCGGCCGGGGCAAACCTGACTGACCCGAGCCTCTGCCCGGACGAGATCGCGACCCTGCGCGAGCGCTTCGGCGCGGACTTCCCGATCATCCTGGGCTTCTACGCGACCGGCCATTCGCGGCTGGGCCAGACCACACCCGAGTACGTGGAAGAGGTCATGAACTGCGGCCACGAGCTGGCGGACGGGGTGCACGTCTACACCCACCAGGCCCCCGGCACGCCCAAGGGCGA
>JALGVA010000070.1 GCA_029820295.1 Candidatus Zipacnadia bacterium | reverse complement strand
GCGACCACGATCTACGGCGTGTCAAAGTGGGGCGTCGCGGGCCTGACGCGCGGCCTCGGGCGCAAGTGGGCGGGCCAGCGCGTGCGCATCAACGCCATCTGCCCGGGACCGGTCGCAACCGCGATGAGCAACTGGCACGAGGGCGATCCGCTGGAGAACGAGCGCCTGCCGCTGGGCCGGCTGACGCTCCCGGAGGAGGTCGCGTCGGTGGCGGTCTTCCTCGGCTGCGACGAGTCCTCGGCGGTCATCGCCGAGTGCCTCGTGCTCAACACCGGCAATCCTTGAGCCTCAGCGCAGCGCCAGGTCCACGACCACCATGCGGTGGTCAGAGTTCGGCGTCACGACCACCCGCCCGGCCAGCGGGCGCAGGTGCTCGCTCACCCAGACCTGGTCGATGCGCGACACCGGGAAGTCGCTGGTGATCGTGTTCGGCCAGCCTGCTCCCGCCACCGCGAAGGCGTCAGTCAGCCCCTGCGCCCGCAGCCGCGCGAACAGGCTGTCACCCGCGGGCGTGTTGAAGTCGCCCCCCACGATGATCGGCCCCTCCCCCCACATCCGCACCTGGGTCGCGATCTGCGCCATCGAGGTTGCCCGCAGCTCGCGCAGCTTCGCCGCCTCGCGCCAGGTGGTCGGCCGCCACAGGTCGGCGCGCAGCAGTGGCAGCTTCAGCCGCGTGGACAGCACCGCCACCGGCGTCCGCCCGCCCAGCGCGTCCGGCCAGGCGATGCCGTAGTACATGAAGTGCGCGAGGTGAGGCGGCAGGTGTTCCGCGTCGAGCCGCCCGCGCACCATGATCGCCGGGTCGAGCCATCCCGCGCTCTGCCAGCCCTCAGGCGCCAGGCACGCCACCGCCGCCTGGCCGGGGCTCTCCTGCAGCAGCAGGACGTCGGGCCGCTGTGCAAGCGCGTCGCGGATCGCGTCCTCGCTTCCGCCCGCGCAGTTCATGGTCACCACGCGCAGCAACGTGCCCTCTGCTCGCGCAGCCACGATCGCGGGCTCGGGATCGCGCCACAGTTCGCGCAGCAGAAAGCGTGGCTCCTCGGAGATCGCCAGCGTGACCAGCAGCGCGTAGCCCGCCACCAGGACCGTCAGCCGCGCGCGCAGCAGAGGCAGCAGCAGGATGGCGATGACCGCGGCGGGGAGCGTCCAGAACGCCGGCGGCCAGATGGTGATCGGGTCGAGGCCGACCGGGCGCGCGACGTAGAGCGTGCCGATGCCTGAGAGGAAGAGCACCGCCAGCCCGGCGATGAAGTACGCGACCTTCGACGGCGGCCCGCTGAGCCCGAAGAGCGACCAGCGAGGCGTGGGGTCGGCCTGATGCGCCCCGTTGTCGAACTCCCCGGAGTCCAGGGGTGTCGCCCTCCCGCCCGAGCGCGAGTCGGGCGGCCACGCGCGGCCGGGCCCGGCTCAGGCCGTGGCCGGCGCGCTCAGAACGAGCCACAGAACGTGACCGCCGTCTCGGTGGCGAAGTCGAGGTGCTGAGTTGACAGCGACACCGTCCACGGCATGAAGTCGTAGCCCGCGCCGTAGGTGGCGTCGCCATCGGCGAGGCCCGCCAGCAGGCTCAGGCCGGGCACGCCCGGCACCTGCCACTCGGCGCCCACGTTGAACATCGCGTCGATGGCGTCGGTGGCATCACGCAGCTCGGTAGTGAGCAGCAGGCCCTCGGGACTGCGGAACGAGGCTCCGACGTCCACGGTGGCCTGCATGTTGTCGGCCACGTCACGAGCCACGATCCCGAACTTCGCCTCGCCCTCGTCGCTCACGCCGCGGTACATCACGCCGACGTCGATGATGGTCTCGCGGCCGTTGTACGCGGCCATGGCCTCGGGCGATTGATCGGGCATCATCACCGGCGGCAGGTCCCAGAGCATCTCCAGGTCGGCGACCGCCACGCCCACGCTCCAGTCATCCGACACGCGCGCGCCGTAGCCCGCGCCGTAGCGCTCGATCGACAGCGACACGCCCATGCCCAGCTCGTAGTCGCCCAGGTGCCAGTACCCCACGCCCCAGCCTTGGCGGCCGCCACGGTCGCGCGCCGAGATGTTCGCGCCGATGGTGTCCACCTCGAGGCCGGCGTCGGTCGTCGCCGAGACGCGCATCGGCCACGCCATGTGCGACTTCGGGGAGATCTGCAGATAGGGCAGGCCGGCGGGGTTCTGCAGCCAGGCGGCGGAGTCGTCGGCCACGGCGACCACGGCGTTGCCCATGGCCAGCGAACGTGCCTCGAACGACCAGACGTTCTGCGCGAAGGCCGGGATGGCCAACAGCAGCGCCAGTATCACGAGCGCGGGGACACGATGCATTGCGAACCCTCCTTGCGCGGCGGCTTCCCCGTGAGTGCGCCGTCGGGCGGATTCGCGCCCGGGCCGGCGAGACCTCCGCCCGGTGCCCTCAGTCGCCCGGCGCGAAGCGAATCGAGTACAGGTCGGCGTCCTGAAGCTGCACGCGCAGGCGCACCGCACGGCCCGCCAGCGCGCTCACATCCGGGCTCCCCCGCCAGGTGACCTCGTGGGCCAGCTCGTTGCCGAACAGCACCTCGCTCTCGAAGAGCGATAAGCCCGGGATCGGCTCTCCGGTCTCGTCGCACAACTCGAAGCGCAGCCAGCCCACCGCCGAGGTCGCGTAGTTGACCACCAGGCCGTCGCCCGAGAAGATCAGCGGCCGCGTGAGCATCTCCCCCGCCTCGCCGCCGGCGTGCACCGACACGAAGCCGTCGGTGCGGATGGTCCCCCGGCGCACGCGCATGGTCGGGTGCCGGTAGTGCTCGGTCCAGTAGACGGAGATCTCACCCGGCGCGGTCTCGATCATCCCCCACGCGGGGTAGTTGTTGCGGTCGGTCCACACCTCCGGGTCGAGGCCCGGCCGCACGAAGGCCTCCTCCCAGCGCTCGAAGTGCAGGCCGTCGCGGCTGCTCATCAGCACGCCGTCGCTTACGCCCGGGTCCTCGCGGCCCTCGATCTTGGTGCGGCCGGGCACGAAGCGCGCGGGCAGACCGATGTAGATGTGCGGCGCGCGGAAGTAGGGGATGATCCCGTTGGTGTACATGTGCTCCTTGCGGCCATCGGCGTACTCGACATAGACCGGCGCGGTCCAGTGCACGAAGTCCTCGCTCGTGCAGGTCATGATATCGCGCACGCCCGCGCGGCCCTTGCGGTGGAAGTCCACATAGAGCCCGCGCAGGGCGTCCCAGAACACCAGGTTCTGCGAGTCGAAGGCCCCGTCGGTGATGATCGGCTCATCGACGACCTCGCGCCAGTGGATGCCGTCGGGCGAGACGAAGCCCCCGAGGCCCTTGCCCGCCTCGCTGTAGCCGACGGCCTTGTACAGTTGATCCGCGGGCGCGTCGGGGTTCGGGTCGCGGAAGGGCGTGAAGTTGTGCGCCGCCCGCCCGCGCCAGACGATGTTGTTGTCGGTGGAGCCGTCGAACTCGTACTGGCCGACGTCCACCCGCTCGAAGTTGATGCCATCCGGGCTCTCGGCCAGGCAGCAGACCTGATCGTCGCTGCCCGAGCCGGCGCTGCCGCGGTAGTACATGCGCACACGGTCGCCATCCTGGAAGACCACGATGTACGCCGAGGTCTCGCCCTCCCAGGGCCGGTCGCAGCGCAGCACCACCTCGCGCGGCACCGGGTGGTGCAGTCGGCGCTCGACGCCGCCGGTCATCGCATCCACCAGGAAGCTGTCCACGAACAGCTCCAGGCGATCGCCGATCTCCACCGGCTCGCGGTCGCCCGGTTGCGCGCGCTCGAAGCCGAGGCTCCCGGGTTCCTCCCCGCCCTCGACGGTCAGCTCGACATCGTCCGCATCGAAGTCGCCGACGTCACCCACGTATGCGTACACCGCGGCGGACACCTCCCACGCGTCGATGGGCGCCTCGGCCGTGACGGTCACCTGCACCCAGCCGTCGGTCGGACCGCTCGCGCGCTCGTAGACATTGTGGATGCGCGTGCCGAGGCGGTCGTAGATGTTGATGTAGACGCCGGGCCGACAGGCGTCCGATGTGCGGAACCACGCCGAGGCAGTGTAGCTGCCACCCGGCCGGCACGCCACCCGCTCGCTCTCGACGAACTGCCCCGCGTCGGCCTCCCGATCCACGATGTGCACGTAGCTCTCGCCCGAGTGCCCGCCGTCGGCGCGCAGCTCGACGCCCTCGGGGACACGCACCGTCCAGCCGACGGGGAAGCCCTCGTTGGTCGCGCCCTCCTCGAAGGACGGGTTGCGCACCAGGTTCTCCTGGGCGCCCGCGGTCAGCGCTGTCAGCATGATCGTGCAGCAGATCAGCCAGCAGGTCATGGCGGTGCTCCTCTGCGCGGAACGGCATCCTCCCCCGGCCCGAGCAAGCTCAGGCCCCCCCCTTTCGCGGCGGACGACGCCGCGAGGGGGGAGGGGGGAGTTCGCGCCAGCGAACTCCGGGCGCAGGGGCCCGTCACCCCCGCATCTCCCCCAGGATCTCGTGCGCCCGGCCTGTGATCGCCTCGACCACGGCCGCCACGCCCTCCTGCCCGTACTCGTGCGAGGCATGCTCGCGCGGATCGCGGCCGCCGATGCCGATCAGCCTCTCCTCCGGATCCTCCGGCAGCCGGCTCAGGTCCACGAGTTCGGGACGCAGCGCCATCATCAGCGAGGTCTCCCACGCTCCCGCGTGGTCGCCGGCGGTGGGGATGATGTCGCGCACCAGCTCATAGCCGCTGGTCGCCCAGGCGCGCGTGGGCCGGCACATCACGTTGAACCACTCGGCGGCGGCGCTCGCGTGCTGGCGCAGGGGGTAGTGGCCGGCGATGAGCGTGATCACCTCGAAGCCCAGGCTCTTGATCTCGCGCAGGATGTGGATGAGCAGCTCGATATACGCCCGGTCCTGCTCCTGCACCGACCGGCCCATGTAGCCGGGCGCGAAGTTCTCCGCGGGGAGCGCGTACTTCTGCTTGATGAGCCCCTCCGGGTCGTGGTTGGTCTCCATCAGGTAGGCCTCGCGGTTCTCGCCGTAGAACAGCGGTGGGAAGCGCAGGCCGCCCCCGGCCTCGGCACAGCGGATGGCGATCTCGTTGGCCTTCACGGTGTCGAGGCCCACGCAGTTGTGCTCGCCGTGCCACTCGACGCCGCCGATGGCCAGGTAGGCGATCGGGCACTCCTCGCGCGCCGCCACGATCTGGTGCGGCAGCAGCTCCTCGTACCTCACATTGCGCATACTCAGCCCTCCTGCCGTGGTCATTGCCGTCGCCGTTGCTGATGGCTGGCGACTCAGTTCTGTTCGCCGGCGAACAACAGCGTGATCACCTCGCCGGCCGTGGTGACGCCGGCGTTGACCTTCGACAGCCCGTCGTACT
The DNA here is from genome assembly GCA_029820295.1 of Candidatus Zipacnadia bacterium. Lineage (GTDB taxonomy): Bacteria > Armatimonadota > Zipacnadia > Zipacnadales > UBA5352 > JALGVA01. Next base: position 18,228 of record JALGVA010000070.1, on the reverse strand, counting down.
TGAGGCTGCGCATCCCGCCGCGCAGGGCCAGGCGGCGCAGCTCCGAGGCGTTCGCGCCCGCGGCGATGGCGTCGCGCAGCTCGGGCGTGATCACCATCAGCTCGTAGACACCGATGCGTCCCGAGTAGCCGGTGTTGCGGCACATTGCGCAGCCGCGGCCATGGTGGAACTTGATCTTCTTCGCCTGGTCGGCGGACAGCTCCAGGCGCTCCAGCTCCATCTCGCTGGGCTCGACCTCCTCGCGGCAGCGCGGGCAGATGCGCCGCACCAGCCGCTGGGCGACCACGCCGATCATCGATGAGGCGATCAGGTAGGGCTCCACGCCCATGTCCACCAGCCGCGTCGCCGCCGAGGGCGCGTCGTTGGTGTGCAGCGTGGACAGCACCAGGTGGCCGGTCATCGAGGCGCGGAAGGCCATCTCGGCGGTCTCGATGTCGCGGATCTCGCCGATCAGGATGATGTCGGGGTCCTGCCGCAGGATGTGACGCAGGGCGTTGGCGAAGGTCAGGTCGATGCGCGGATGCACCTGCGTCTGATTGACGCCCGCGACCTGGTACTCGATGGGGTCTTCGACCGTGGTGATGTTCTTGGTGTCATCGTTGATGGTGTGCAGCGACGCGTAAAGCGTCGTGCTCTTGCCACTGCCGGTGGGGCCGGTGACCAGCACCATGCCCTGGCGGGTGTGCAGCAGCCGCTCCCAGGTATGCATGGTCTCCTGGCTCATGCCGAGCTGGTTGAGCGAGACCAGCGCGCGAGATTTGTCCAGGATGCGCATGACCGCCTTCTCGCCCCAGTAGGTGGGCAGGGTCGAGACGCGCACGTCGATGGGGCGGTCGTCCACCTCGGTGGCGAAGCGCCCGTCCTGGGGCAGGCGGGTCTCGGAGATGTCGGCGCCGGCCATGATCTTGATGCGCGACAGGGCATAGCGGTGCATGTCGCTGGGCAGCGTCGTGTAGGTCATGAGCTGGCCGTCGATGCGGTAGCGCACGCGCACGTTGTCGGCGCGCGGCTCGATGTGGATGTCCGAGGCGCGCATCTGGATGGCCTGCTCGAGGATCTGCTCGACGATCGCCACCACCGGCGCCTGATCCAGCATCTCGGCCAGCTTCTGATCGACGTCCACGGCGAACTCGCTGCCGGTCACCTGCATGTCGAGGCTGGTGCTGGTGGCCGCCTGCATCGATACCTGCGAGCGCGCGCGTGTGGCGTAGTAGTGGTCGATCGCGTTGCGCAGCTCGACCTCGTCCACCTCGATCGGCTCCACGCGTTTGCCGGTGCGGGCACGGATGTCGTCGATCGCGAAGACGTTGCCCGGATCGGCCATGGCCACCAGCATGCGGTCCTCGCTGACCTGGATGGGCAGGACCAGGTGCTGCTCGGCCACGGCCTTGGGGACATCGCGCATCGCCTCGGGGTCGATCTCGTAGTTGTCGAGCGAGACCTTACGCGAACGCCGTCGGCGGTCCGGGGGCTGTGCGGGCTCGGCGGCGAGATCCTCGGCGCGCGGCTGTGCCGGCACGGGCCTGTCCTCGGCCTCGGATGGAACCTGCTCGGCTGCGCGCGCCAGGTCCTGGGCGGTGGCGTAGCCCAGGCGCAGCAACGCCTGCACCAGGCTGGTGTTCTCGTCCTCCACGACACGCTGCGCCTCATCGAGCTGCTCGGGGGTGAGCAGTCCCATGGACACCAGCGCCTGCGCCAGCTTCTCGTCTCGATCGGCCGCCATCGAGGGCCCTCCTCGCTCATCCACGTCCATCCGGGCGTGCGCCGCTATTCGCCTCCGCGCACGTGGGGTCCTCCGCCCGACGCGGGCTCGAAGTCCCCGCCACGGGAAGTGGTCGTGGTGCGGGCGTCCTCCCTGCCGCCGCCGCCGCCGTCTCGCTCCTCTCCCGCTCTCGCGCCGCGGACGCGACAGAGAGAGTGCCCGAGCTTGCTCGGGCGGGGGTGAGGAGGTGGTTCCGCACGCGAGGCTGCCCCCGCCTCCACTTGCCCCCGTGTCCCGCGGGCACTATAATGCGCCTGACGCGCGCACCGACGGCGGGAGGGCGGACCATGTGGCCATTCGGGCGGCGCAAGAAGGCCGAGGACCGCGAGCAGAAGCGCGACCACAAGACCGCCTTTCGGGAGGCCACGCGGGCGCTGGAGGACGGGCGTACCGACGAGGCTATCGAGGCGCTCGCTGAGGTCGTCCGCGAGGACTCCGAGAACTTCGCCGCGCGCGTAAACCTGGGCACCGCCTACTACTCGAGCGGTGAGTACGTCGCCGCAGTGCGGCAGTTCGAGGCCGCGCGCGAGCTGAAGGCGGATGCGCCCAAGGTGCTGCTCAACCTCGCCGCCGCGAAGAGTGCGCTCGACCAGCTCGACGAGGCCATCGACCTGCTGCTGCAGGTGCTCGAGATTGACCCGCAGATGCGCGACGTGCACTACAACCTCGCCATCGCCTACTGGCGCAAGGGGCGCATGCCCGAGGCCATGGCGGAGCTGGAGATGGAGCTGGCGCTGCACCCCGATCACGAGGGCGCAAAGTCGGCCGCCGAGCAGATCCGCGCCCAGACCGGGATCGGGGACCCGGACGCGTAGCCTCCGGGCGGCGGACGACGACGCACTCACGGTCGCGGGCCTGCGATGGGTCGGCGGCCTTTGTGTTGCCGGCGACAGGTCTCGCGCGCGGACAAGGTGAAACACGCACCGAGGTCGATCTCCCTGAAGCCCCCTGCGGGGTCGCACGGAGGCCGGGTCATGAAGATCGCCGTCGTCGCGCTGATCGTGCTGGGCTGCGCCGCCGCGTGGGCCCAGGAGGAGCCGCTGGAGGACTTCTGGCGCCGCGGGCATGTGCGCGAACTGCTGGTCAACGGCATCGAGCGCGTGACGCTGGAGCAGTGGGCCCAGACGGGCGTCAACTGCGTCATGGGCACCGACCCCGCCCAGGCGCACGCGCTGGGCCTGCGCACCCGCACCTGGTTCACGATGAACTCCATCCGCCCGCAGACCTTCGGCGACGATCTCGAGGTCATCCGCACCATGGCCGCCGAGAACCGCGACGGGACGCTGCGCCGGCCCTACGATCCGCTCTTCCCCACCGTCGCCAGCAACTACACCGCCTGCGTCAACAAGCCCGCGTGGCGCGAGTACGCCGCCGGCCGCTTCCGCACCATGGCCGAGGACGGCTACGACGGCTGCCATATCGACTACGCCTCCCACTACGAGCCGTGCTACTGCGAGTACTGCCAGGCAGCATGGGCCGAATACGCCACCGAACGTGGCCTCCCCGGCACCGACCTGCTCAACCTGCCCGCGGACATGCAGCACCGCATGGCCGAGCGCGAGTTCCGCATCCGCTGCGTCATGGACTTCCTCGCCATGGTGCGCGACGAGGCCCGCGCGATCCGCCCGGGCTTCGGCACCGACGGCACCTGGCACCAGGACTCGGGCTCGACCTATCAGTGGGCCTATGGCGACCACTTCGACCTGATGTGCATCGAGGGCACGACCTGGGGGCCCTTCCCGCCGCGCAGCCAGCAGATCCTGTGGCTCAAGCTCGCCCACGCCCTCACCCGCGGGCAGATCGCCATGTCGGTGACCTACCACCTGATCACCGAGGAAGGAGGCGCGCGCCACCACGGGCGCATGGCCCCGGACCGCGCACGGCTGGCGCTGTGCGAGATCATGAGCCAGGGCGGCGTCTCGTGGCTGGGCCTGGGCGGCCCCAACACCGGCAACCTGCTGCGCGAGCACGCGCCCATGGTGCAGGAAGTGTACGCCACGTGGGCGGCGCTGGAGCCGCAGCTCACCTCGCGGCGCGAGGTCGGGGACGTGGCCATCGTCTTCTCGCCGCGCAGCTTCCTCACGTCCGGCGCCTCGCGGCAGCAGCTCTATGCCATCGGGCAGACGCTCATGCGCGGGCACATCCCGTTCACCATCTTCGGCGATGTTGGCCTGACCGCCGACGCGCTTGCGCCCTACGGCGGCACCGTGGTGCTCGACGCCGCCGCCATGACCGATGAGGGCATGGCGGCGCTGCAGGGCTATCAGGCGGGCGGCGGCCGCATCCTGTTCGTCGGCACCATGCCGGAGCTGGCTGCCGACTGGACGCAGCGCGCGGACGTGCCCGACCTGTTCGTGAAGCCTGAGGGCGACGAGGGCGTGGCGAGCAGGGACGTCGGCGGCGCGCCGGTGTGGTACGCGCTCGGCAATCCGCTGGCCGGCCACGCGCTGGGCGCCAGCCAGAACGTGGTGCTCAACCAGGAGGAGCCGGCGCCGCTGGCCATCGAGGGCGAGAGCAAGGCCCTGGGCGTGACCGGCGCGAGCGACTCGAACTACTCGCTCTACGTGGACATCACCTATCAAGATGGCAGCAACCTGTGGGGGCAGGTGGCGACCTTCGGCACCGGCACGCACGACTGGGAGTTCTCGCGCTTCGTCATTGAGCCCGATAAGCCGGTGCGCAGCGCCAACGTGCACATGCTCTTCCGCGGGCACTCCGGGACCGCCTGGTTCCGCAACGTGCGCTTCGGGCCGTGGGACGCGCAGACCGGCGAGATCACTGAGAACCTGCTGAGCCCGGCGCTCTCGCCGCGTGGCGAGGCCGAAGGCCCGGCGTGGGGCCCCTACGGCGAGGGCTTCGAGATCGAGGAGATCGCCGGCGAGGGCCCCGTGGTGATGGTCAGCACCGGGCGGTCGGCCATCCAGGTCACCGACATGCACCGGCCGGCGCCGCACGCCCAGCAGGCCGCGCTCGATCTCCTCGCACCGGTGCTGCCGGATGCGCCCATGCTCTCGGTGCAGGGCGAGGGCGCCGGGCAGGTCTACTGCGATGTCTCGCTGACCGACGGCGGCGCGCTGCTGCAGCTCATCAACTACAATGCCGAGCTGCACCCCGAGCTGGACGAGTTCGAGCAGCAGGAGGCCGAGCACACCATCCCGTGCGAGAACCTGCGCGTGCGCTTCAGCCCGCCGGACGGCGCCACCATGTCGCGCCTGACGTTCATAGTCCCGGGGCAGGAGCCGCAGGAGATCGCGACCAGCGACGGCGGCTTCGTGCTGCCGACGCTGGGCGCCTATGCCGCGGTCCTCGTGGAGCTGCGCCCGTGAGCGGGATGCGCCGATGAGCCAGTACGTCGTCGCCTACGCGCTCGCGGGACTCGCCGCGCTGCTGTGGGGCTTCGTCGTCATCCCCATCAAGGCCGCGAAGACCTCCGGGCGACTGGGCATCGCCATCTCCATGGCCACCGGCACCATCGCCATGTTCCTGCTGGCGATCTTCACCGACGGCGGCGAAGGTCTGCGCCTGCTGGTCACGCTGAGCTACCCCGAGCTGGGCCTTTACTTCGCCACCGGCGTCCTGCAGTTCACGCTCGGCTGCATGTTCTACTACATCGCCATCCAGCACGGCAGTCTGTCAATCGCGGTGCCCATCACCCGCGTGAAGATCCTCATCATCCTCTTCCTGTCCATCGCGCTCGGGCTGGAGGTCTTCCGCTGGGGGCTGCTGGGCGCGGCGACGCTGGTCTTCCTGGGCGGGGCGCTGCTGGGCAAGCCCAGCTCGAAGGCCGATCACGCCGAGCGCGGCGACCACTGGCGCTCCATCGCCTTCGCTATCGGCGCGTGCCTCGTCTGGGCGGTGGGCGAGACGCTCATCGGCACGCTCCCCGACCGCATCCCGCCCATCGCCTCCAACGGCATGATGCTCGGCTGCGGACTGATTGCCTGGTGCATCTATGCCCTCATTTCAGGCGCATGGCGCGAGCTGCTCGACATGCCCGGCCACGACATCTGGTGCTACATGGCCCACGGGCTGATCAGCTTCTCAGCCGCCTACGCCCTGTTCGTCACCGCGATCGGCATGGCCGGGCCGCCGCGCGTGGTCATCATCACATCGACCTACCCGCTCATCTCGGCCATCGTGGGCTGGTGGCTCTACAAGGAGCGCCTCAGCGCGCGCGTGGCCATTGGTGCGGTGCTGCTCATCGCCGGCGTGATAGTGCTGCAGTTCGTGTGAGCGAGCCCGGAAGGACCGCACCATCCCGGCACGAACCCTCCCTTAAGCCGCACAGCCACCCACCCTCGCGCGGAGGTGACCGATGAAGCGCTCGCTGCTCGCGCTCACCGCCATGCTCACAGCCCTCGTGCCGTTGTCCCTCGCCTGCGCCGAGACCTACACCGTCGATGGCGTGCGCGGCGATGACGCCAACGATGGCGTGACCGCTCCGTTCCGCACGATCGCACGGGGCGTCGCGGTCGTCGGGCCGGGCGACACGCTCGTGCTGGTCCCGATGGACGAGCCCTACCGCGAGACCATGTCGCTGCGCCGCCACGGCTTGCCCGACGCGCCCATCATCATTGAGGGCGGCGGCGCCACGCTGTGCGGCTCCGATCCGGCGCCCACCGAGGGCTGGCAGGAGGGCGAGGGCGGTATCTGGTCGGTGCCGCTGGCCGCGCATGACCGTATGATGGTCTTCGGCCCCGAGCGCCACTTCATCAAAGGCCGCTCCGCCACTGAGCTTGAGCCGGAGCAGTGGTTCTGGGCGGGCGGCACCTTCCACTTCCGCCCGGCCGAGGGGAAGCATCCGAACGACTACGGGCTGCTGCTGGCCTGCGTGGCGGGGCGCTCGGCGGGCATCGCCACCAACGGCGCGGGCTGGATCATCGTGCGGGACCTGATCTGCGTCAACTTCTGGAACGATGGCTTCAACCTCCACGGCGGCACCGGGCCGATCTGGTTCGAGAACATCACCGGCAACTGGAACGGTGACGAGGGTTTCTCCGCCCATGAGAACGCCGAGTGCTACGTGCGTGGGGGCGAGTTCTCGCACAACTACTGGCACGGCATCGCCGACATCATCTTCTCGCGCACGCACTTCACCGGCGTGGTCTGCCGGGACAACCGCGCGGCGGGCGCGCTCTTCCTGGGCGGGCTGCACTCAATGACCGACTGCGAGATCTCCGGGAGCCCGGTGAACGTCGGGCTGCAGGCGGCCTCGACCACGCCCTTCCCGCTCGCCGACCGCCATCCGCTGTCCGTCGGCACCACGAACCTGCGCAATACGATCGTGCGCTCCACCGCCGCCGAGATCGGTGTGCAGGTCGGGCCTCGGGCGCAAGCCGTCATTGAGCACTGCCTGCTCGACGGCGGCAGTCCCGTCATCGATGTGCAGGAAGACGGGACGTCGTTCGTGGCCAACTCGGTGGTCAGGGGCAATGGGGAGCGCGAGGTCGTGGCGGCCGGGAGCTACCTGGGCGACCACAATGTCTACTTCCCCGGCCGCTTCCTGATCGGCGGAGTCGACTATGGCCCTGAGCAGTTCGCGGCCTACCGCGCCGCGACCGGGAATGACGCCCACTCGGTCATCGGCGAGCCGGTCTTCGACGACAGCGGCAGCCACCTGGTCCCGGCCTCGCCGGGCTACGCAGGCGCCGACAGTGCCGCCTACGGCGGCATCAGCATCGGCCCCGAAGATCGCACGACGGCGGCGGCCTCCACGGCGGCCACCGGAGTTCCGGTTTTTGTCACCCAGGGGCAGCCAACAGAGGACGGGGGGCGGAGATTCACCTACGACTTCGAAACCGAGAACCCCTGGTCCCGCATCTACCCCGTCCCCGAGCAGAGCGAGGCCGGCATCGCCGTCACCGGCACCTCCGAGCTGTCTGACGAGCAGGCCCATGGCGGCGAGCGCTCCGCAAGGCTGAACGTCGTCACCCCTGACCCGCCGCCGGTCGGCTACAACATCAAGCTGTTCTCCCAGCGCCTGCCCTACGACCGACCGGTGCGCCGCATCAGCTACTGGCTCTACGGCGACGGCTCCGGCCGCAGCGCGCGCCTGCGCATCCGCGACGGCGGCGGCGAAGGCTTCTACGACCGCCCGGTGAGGATCGACTGGACCGGATGGCAGGAGATCGTCTGGGACCTGGACATCAATCCGCCGGTCTCGGGTGGCAACGAGGACGGCCGGCAGAACGGTCCGACCATGGAGCTGGTGGTCGAGATCTCCATGGATGCGGCGAGCGAGATGACGCTCTACTTCGACGACCTGGTGGTCGATCTCGCGCCCTGAACTCAGCCGGCGGCCACGGTGTTCGCCACCGCGTCGAGCACCTGACGCTCCACGGCATCGAGCGTGTCGAGGAAGGGGCCGCGCCCCGGGTGCAGGTCGAACGAACGTCGCGGCTCGCCATCGTCGGCGTGGCGGTTCGAGCCGTTGTGCAGGCACCAGCCCGCCGCCCCGCCCGCGACCGCCCCGCGCAGGTCGGTCAGGAAGTCCTCGGCCTTCGGCTGCCAGTTCCCGTAATCGCGCCGGAAGGGCTCCTGCAGGTGCACCGGCACGAGCCGCCCTGCCTCCTGCATCCAGGACAGGTAGCGCTCGACGCGCTCCTCCGTTTTCGTCGGATCGTCTGCATTGCGCGGCAGATGCGGGGTGATGAAGTCGAGCTGCGTGACCTCCAGGAACTCCGCCAGCTCCTCGGCTGATCCGAAGGTTGACGAGGCCGTGACCAGCCGCTGCGGGTCGATCTCCCGGATGGCGTCGCGCAGCTCGCGGCACTCCTGGGGGCTCACGTAGCGCGCGTCGCGCACGTCGCGCTCGTTGGCCACGTCGATGTAGACGTTGCGCCAAGGTCGCAGCTCGCTCGCGATGGTCCGCACGGCCGCGAGGTGGGCCTGCTGAGTGGTCAGCACCCCGCCGCGGTGCAGCGTCACGTCCACCACCATGCCGCGCTCGTCGGCCAGGCGCACCAGCTCGCGCAGCGCCGACATCGCGGGCTCCTGTACCGCCCCCGTTCCGTCAACGCAGGGCTGCGTGCCGTTAGTGTCCCACGTGGCCCACACGCGCACCCAGTTGACGCCGCGCTCGCGCAGGGCGTCGAAGTCCCCCGCCATCAATTCGGGCGCGCGCGCGCAGCCGCCGTAGTAACTTACGCCCAGCAAGAACGTCGGCGCGCCGTCGAGGGTGAAGCGCGTGCCGTCGATGCCCAGCTCAACGGCCCACGAGGCGGTTCCATTAAGCGCGACTGCGAGCACTGCCACGGTGCGGATCATCTGCGTGGCCTCCGGAGTCTACCTGTGCAGCGCGTACGGACATACTGACCCCGCAGGCGCGCGGATGTTCCGCGGACGCGCGTCCGGCACGGAGGTGAGTGCGCACGCCGGATTGAATTCCTCTGGCCGCTGCAGCTCATCGCGGCGGAAGAGTCACCATGCATGTCGTGCTCGTCGCACTGCCATGTGCTGCCGCTCCCGGTGCGTGCGCTTCTGCGACCTGCTCATGCGCGCCCGCGCCGCGCACGGCGACATTCCGGCCGCCAACCCGCTGTTCCGCCGCATCGACGCCTTCGTCGGTTGGAGCAAGGTCCTGCTCGACGACGATGAGGAGCAACCATGAGCGCTATGAGAACTGCCGTGATGCCGGCGCTGGCAACGCTGATGGCCGTGGCCTGCGCGCGGGCGCAGACGCCGGCGACCGTGGACCACGATGCGCAGGGTAACGCACGCCATGTCTTCGCGCTGGCAGACTTCGAGGGCGGCGAGGGCGCCACCGTCGAGGACCTGGACGGCCGCCGCGTGGTGGTGACCGGCGTAGAGAAGGCGACCTGGACCGGCACGCTGCACCTGCCGGCGGGCAGCTTCATCATCACCCTCGAGGCGTGGGCGACCAACGCGGGCAACGACTCCATCATCTTCTCGCTGGATGGTCGCGAGGAGGAGACCCGCTGGTTCGGCGGGGGGCAGCGCCAGGCGCTGGCGGTGTTGCGTCTCGACGAGGAGCGCGATGTGCCCATCGTCCTGCGCCAGCGCGAGGGCCCCGGCACCACGCTGGCGGCGATCATCGCCGAGCCTGAGGGCGCCGGTCTGGCGCGCATCCCTGTGGCCGTGCGTCCGGAGCTGGCGGGCCGCCATCCGCGCATCATCCTCACCGCGGATACCATCCCGGCGATCCGGGCGCGCCTGAACTCCGACGCCCGGCGCGACGCCTGGCAGGAGCTGTATGCCGCGACCGCGCGACGCGCCGCGCAGGCGCCGCCCGAGGACCCGCCCAACACCGAGGACCCCTTCCGCGGCTTCGGCGACCGCCTCGCGGCCTTTGCCTTCGCCTACGCCATGCAGCCCGACCCGGACCTCCTGGCGGGCACGAAGCGCTGGATCGAGGCGGTGTGCGCCTACCCGAGCTGGGCCGGCGACGTGGACCTGGGCGCCGGGCACATCTGCTTCGGCCTGGCCCTGGCGTATGACTGGCTGTATGACGAACTCACGCCTGAGGAGCGTGCCATGATCGAGGAGCGCCTGACCCGACAGGCGCGCATCCTCTTCGAGCAGTCGGTGACACATACCGGCGGCTGGTGGTCGTCGGCGTGGTGGCAGAATCACTGCTGGATCAATCACTGCGGGCTCTCCACCGCGGGCATGGCGCTGCTGGACGTGCTCCAGGACGAGGCGCAGACCTGGGTCGACTACGTGCGCGCCAGGTTCGACGTGACGCTCCGGGTCTTCGGCCCCGACGGCGCCAACCACGAGGGCCCCGCCTACTCGGTCTACGGCACGCAGTGGCTCCTGCACTATCTGGAGACGCTGCGCAGCTTCTCCGGCGAGGACCTCTACGACAACCCCTACCTGCAGCGCTACGCCACCTACCGCCTGCACGTGGGGATGCCTGACTGGGAGAACGTAGTCAACTACGGCGACTGTCCGCCCACCGAGTGGGGCCCCCCGGTCGCGCACCTGCGCCGCCTGGCCGCCCAGTACCGCGATGGCCACGCCCAGTGGCTCGCCTCGCGCATGGCCGCCGCGCGGGGCTGGACCGGCTACGACTCGTGGCAGAGCGCGCTGTGGCATAACCCGACGGTCGCGGAGCAGCCGCCCGGCGACCTGCCCACCTGGCACTGGTTCGACGACCTGGACCTGGCGGTCTTCCGCACCGGCTGGGGCCCGGACGCCGCGGTCGCGGCGCTCAAGTGCGGGCCACCGCTGGGGCACGCCGGCATCGCGCACATGCATGAGATGTCCGAGGCCAGCATGGGCGCCGGCCACGACAACCCGGACGCGAACGCCATCTACCTGTGGGTCGGCGGCGGCTGGCGCATCGGCGATCCGGCGGCGTACACCCACGACAAGGCCACCGCGCTCGAGAACACCATCACCGTCGCCGGCATGGATCAGCTCGGACGGAGCGAGTGGTTCGCGGGCGAGCAGTACCTGTCGCTGCCCGAGCAGCCGCACATCGTGAGGGCGCAATCCACCGACGTCGCCGACCTGGCCGAGGGGGAGGCCGGTCCGGCCTATCCGGCGGGTGCGGACGTGAGCAGCTTCCGCCGCATCATGCTCTTCGTCAAGGGCGCTGAGCCCATGCTGGTGCTGCTCGACCGCATCGCGCTGGCGCAGCCGCAGCCCATCGCCTGGTACTACCACGCCTTCGCGCCCTTCGAGGTCGAGGACGATGGCGGCTTCCGCACCGGCGGGGACTTCCCGGCCTTCGGGCGCGTGCGCATCCTCGGCGCGGTGCAACCGACGATGACCGCGGAGTCGGTGATGGTGGTCTCGCACAACGCACAAAGGCGCGCGAGCGGCGAGCTTGAGCACAAGGGCGAGCAGGTGCGCATCGACCTGCCCGCCGAAGGAACGCTGGTGCGCGCCGTGACGGTGCTCGGGGCGCGACCGGTGGAACTGAGTATGGCCGAGCGCGACGGCATCGTGGTGGCGGAGGTCGCGGGGCTGACCGTTGCCTGGCACGACGATGGCACCATCGAGCTGTCGGGCGAGGGCATCTACGCGCGCTTCGATCCGGTCGGCGACCCGCCTGAGATGAGGTGACCGCTTTCGTGAACATCGACATCGCCCACGTGCTCAGGGCGCTGAGCCTCCTCTTCCTGCTGGGCACGATCATCGCGCTGATGCGCCGCGACCGGTGCGCGGCGCGCCGACGCGAGCAGGTCGAGCGGGAGCGAGAGACCTGAGGGCCGCGCCGCCGGCCGTAATGTCAACACATTCCCTCGCTGTGAACGCCGAGCATTGTGAGCATCCTGTGAGCGCCACCAGGGAGGACCGGCGCAGGCGTGACGCGAAGACGCGTGTGGCTTGGGAAGGCTCGTAACTCATGGGGAGGCACGAGCGGCGGCGATGGCATCCACTCTGACTGGCTGTCGCGACACCCTGAGCCCGCACGGCACCTGATGCCGGCGGGCTCATCCCTTGCCCCGGGAAATCAGCATCGGCGCACAGCCGAAGGGAGGTGACACAGAATGCGAACAGTGATAGCAGGCGTCGCACTGCTGGTCATGGTGGTCGGCCTGCACGCACCGGCGCTGGCGTTCACGCTCGACTACGACTTCGAGGACCTCGCTAACGGGGAGACGGTGGCGGAGCAGTACGCGGCGGATGGCGTACACTTCGGGGCGGGCGTCCTGGCGGTAGATCCCGCGGGCCCCAGTTACCCCCCGCACTCGGGTGACATCGCGCTGCAGACCGTCTCGACTCAGCCGTATCTGGACGTGACGTTTGACACGCCGGCGAACTACGTTGAGGCGTGGTACACATCCTACTACGGCCTCTCTCTGGAGGCCTACGACTCAAGCAACGACCTGATCAGCAGCGTCTGGGGTGCTGCGAACCTGGCGGACAGTTGCCAGCTCAGCGTGGGCGGTAGCGGGTCTGAGATTGCGTGGGTTCGCTTCCACGACAGTGGCAATCTCTACATCGTGGACGACCTGCACATCGAAGGTCCCGACCCGGACGACGCGGTCCCCGAGCCGTGCACGTGGGTGCTGCTGAGCGCTACCGGCATCGCCGGTGTGATCGCGCGGCGCCGACGTCTCGCGTAAGCGACATCTCGCTCATCCGCCTCATCGGCCCCCGTCCTCATGGGTGGGGGCTTCTCCTTTCCCTGAAGGCGGTGCGTCGGCGTGGCGAGGACTCACCTCCCGTTGCGGCGAAGGCGCAAGTGGGAGATGAGGCGCATGGGCCATGCCGTCCGCGAGCCGGACGCGCCCCCGCAGCCGCGCCGCGCCTGGCGCTTTCTCGCGTGGACCTTCGGCGTCGGCTGGGGGATGGCGCTGCTGTTGGGCCTGGCGCTGGGGCCCGCGCCTGACGCCGACACCGCCGAACTCTCGCCGGCAGCCGGGCTCGTGCGCGGAGCGTACGCCGCCCTCGGCCTGCTCATGCTGATGCTCCCCGCCGTCGTGACCATCGTCCTGTCGCGCCGCGAGGGCGTGCCACTACGCCGCTACGGTCTGCCGGGAGACGCGTCCGGCGCGGCGCTGTGGCTGGCGCCGCTGGTCGCACTGGTGCTCACCGGGCTCGCCACGCTGCTGCCGGTCATCGCGCGCGTCGCTGAGTTCGACCTCCGCGGCACGGGCGAGATCGAGCGGCTCGGAGCGGAGGGACGCTTCGTGGAGGCGCTGGAACTCAAGCTGGGCCTTGAGGAAGACCCCACCCCGATGCCGCGGCGCGTCGCATCGGGCCTGCTGCTGGGGGTGACGCTCGGGCTGCTGGTGGCGCTCGGCACCGAGCTGGGCTGGCGCGGGCTGCTGCTCGCCGAGCTGAGCCATCTGGGGGCGGCGTGGACGGGACTGGTGTGCGGGGCGGTTGCGGCCGTGTGGTGCGCGCCCATGGTGTGGGTCGCGGTCTCCGCGGGTGAGACCGACTGGTCGGGCGCGGTGCTGCGCCTGACCGCCTATGCGCTGCTGGGCGTCGTGCTCGCCTGGACGCGGACGGTGACGGGGTCGGTGCTCCCGCCCGCGGCGCTGGTGGGCACATGGGCGACGCTGGGCGGCGTGCCGGCGCTGGCGATCTCCGGCGGCACGCACCTGCAACTCGAGATCTCCCGGCTCGCGGCGGTGGCGATCGTGGCGGTCGCACTGCTGATCGTTCACGCCCGAGGCAGGAGGAATCCCCGCCGCTGACGACCAACGGCGCCACGGCACACCGAGCATGTGCTCGCCGAGCCGATCAACCGGCGGGCGTGAGCGTGCGATCATCCCTCGAAGCTGCCCGCGGAGGGGCGTGCGTGGGCTACGGGAGACTATCCCCGGTGATACACATACCGGCCTGCGACGGGCGACGGCCCGGGCAGCCCGGGCCGCGTGATGGAACAACTGCGCGGCAGAGCGTGTCTGTGACTGCGAGGTCTCATGCCGCACCGCGACGTGCGCATTCATCCTGCCATCCGGCCGCTTCCGCGCGCCGCACCGGTGGAGCCCCGCCGGGCGGCGCGTGTTCGTGACAGGTGAGGTTCCATGTCGCGATCCATGTTGTGCGCAATCATCCTCACCGCCATCGCGAGCGGAGCCGCACTGCCGACGCTGGCCGCCAACGACGAGCCCGCGACCCTCGCCCCGGACGTGTGCCAGGCGCCCTTCGACCTGGTGGTACCCGCGGCGCTGGTGCACGAGCGCGGGGCGCTGGCCGTGGTGGCGCATGACGACGAGGCCGGCGGCCGCCTGCTCTTCGAACTGACCGCCGACGGGGTGAGCGTGAGCCTGCAGCGCGACGGCAATTCCGTCGAGCTGGGCCGCGCGCCGGCGCCGCTGCCCGGCGGCGACGGTGAGATCGTGCTCAAGCGCCGGCTCGGCGGGATCGCGGTCGCGTACGACTCGACGACCGTGCTGCGCGCGGAGGCCGAGCTGCCCGACGGCGGGCGCTGGGGAGTGCTCGATGCCCCTGACGAGGTCATTGACGAGATCATCTTCCAGCCCACGGACAAGATCGTGTTCAGCGATGACTTCATGCGCCTGCCCGATCGGCCGGCGACGTGGGAGGCGCTCAGTGGCGACTGGCGCGTCGCCCAGCTCGAGTCGGCCCGCTTCAGCGCGAACGCCTTCACCTTCGTGGCGGCGGCGACCGGCGCCGAGCCGGCGGTGGCCGCCACCGGCTACTGGTTCTGGGAGGACCTGACGGTCGAGGCGGCGGTGCTGTCGCCTGAGGGCGCGCGAGGCTTCGGCGTCGGCCTGGCCCTGGCCCCGAGCGGCGACTGCCACCTGCTGCGCTTCGTGCCCGGCGAGGGCGCGGCGGGTGCGCTGCAGCTCGTGCGCGTACGCGGCGGGGAGGAGAGCGTACTGGCGGAGGCGCCGGCGGCGGCCGACCCCGATGAGTGGCATCGTCTGGCGCTCAGCGGTGTCGCGGGCCACCTGACGGGCGCGCTGGACGGCATCGAGCTGGTCGCGGCCGACGACCCCGGGCTGGCCCATGGCCAAGCCCTGCTGTGGACGGCGGGCGAGACGCCCGTGGCCTTCGATGACGTGGAGGCATACTCCGGCCCGCGGCGCGAGGACCCGCCGGTGGTGCTGTCTTACCGCGCCGAGGCGTCCGACCCGGCGGCGGCCGCGTTCATCAATGACGAATACATGCAGGAGTGGGCCGACGAGCGCGATCAGTGGATGTCGGGCGCGGGCGGCGCGTGGCATGCGGGGCACTTCTGGGGCGATGTCGAGCTGGCCTGGGACCTGAGCGAGCGCTCGCTGCGTCGGCCGGTGGCGCTGAACATCTGCGTGCCGGTGGCGGGTGACACCTTCAGCCCGCCCGACGACGCTGAGCCCGGCTGCCACCTTGCCCTGTCGCCGACGGATGACGGGCGGCTGGCGCTGGAGCTGCGTGAGGGTGCGGAGGTCCGCGGCCAGGCGACCGAGCCGATGCCGGAGCTGCCGGCGACGGTGGCGTTGCGCCGCACCGGCGATCTGGTCGAGGCGCTGGTCGGCGGGGCGCCGGTGGCGAGCTTCACCGCGACCACGCCGGCGGCGGGCAAGGTCGGGCTGACCGGGCAGTCGGTCCGCTACCTGGTCTCCGAGCTGCGCATCGTCTCGCGCAACGTCATCGACTCGACCTTCCGCGCCGCGCCGACGGACTGGCACATTGGCTCAGGCGAGTGGGGCGTGGCGAGCCGCTGGGCGTGCACCCCGCGCTGGTCGTGGTTCCAGGGGCGCTCGCGGGAGTTGGCGTCGGTGTGGACGCGCAAGCGCTTCCGCGGCGACTTAGCGGTCGAGTTCTTCGCGGGCCATGCGATGGACCAGCCCTGGGCGCCCTTCTACCGGCACCCGGGCAACCTGTGCGTGACGCTGGGCGGCTCCGAGGACACTCCCGGGAACGGATACAGCCTCGTGTTCGCGGGCTGGGGCAACTCCGCGGCGGGCATCTTCCGGCAGGGCGAGCTGGTAGCACACGTGCCGGGCTTCACCATGCCCGACGTGGTCGACTCCCTCGGGGGCACCACCGGCCGCGAGGACGCGCACAAGCTGCACAACGAGTGGCAGCGCATCCGCGCCGAGCGCGTGGGCGCGACCGTGCGCCTGCTGGTGGGCGGGCGGCTGGCGGCCAGCTTTGAGGACCCGGACCCCTTGCCCGGCGGCGCCGTGGGCATCTGGACGCTGGACAACACCATCACCGTCGCGCGCGCCCGCGTGTACTACCAGGACGCGCAGTCGGCAGCAGGGACGATCGTGCCGGTCGAGCCCGTCGAGCCGGCCCCCACGCTGGCGCTGCCCGACTTCGGCCCGCCGCATGTAGCCTGGGCCTTCGAGAGCGGCGTCGGCGACTGGGCGCCGGCCGACGAGGGCTCGTGCCGCGTCGCCCTCGCGGATCGGGACGGGCGCGAGGGCGGACGCTGCCTGCTGGTGACCAACCCGGCGGCCGGCGGCGACTTTGCGCTGGCGGCGCCGGTCGCGGGGCAGGATTTGCGCGAGCGCCCGCTGCTGGCCTTCGACTACGTCATCCCGGAGGATGTGTGCGTGGACGTCTTCGCGCTGGTGGATGGTCAGCGCTACCGCCTGCGGCTCACCGGCCCCGAGGATGCGCCACCGGGCGTCGAGGAGCTGGGGCCGATCGACGACGTGCACGCCGACGGCCGCTGGCGGCAGGCGGCGGTCGACCTGCTGGGCCGGATGCGGCCCTTCTTCGCGCCCGACGAGCCCATCGTGCTCGACGGGCTGGCCTTCGCCGCGTGGGCGGCGCCGGAGTACATACATGCGGGCATCGGCGGCAACGCCAAGGGCGCCTCGTGGCGGCTGGACAACGTCTTCCTGGGCGCGCCGACGTCCGGCACGATCGAGGTGCCGGCGCCCCGCGACGCCAGCGTGAGTGCGCCGGGCTGCTCGATCAAGAACGGGACCGACCGCCGGCCCACGCGCGTCACGCCGCGCCGCTCGGGCGCGGTCGCGATCACGGTCGGCTCGCGCCGGCGCGCCACGACCGACCTGGCGGTCTTCGACGTCGATCCGCCTGCAGTCGAGCCGCTGACGCCTGCAGACGGCGCCGCGTGGCTCGGGCCGGCAATCACAGTCCACCTTGCCGACGCGGGCCCGGCGGGCGTGGCCGAGGAGTCGCTGGCGATCGAGGTCGCCGGGCGGCGCTTCGCGTGGCCCGACCCGGCGCTGCGCTGGCGGCCGGAGACGGGCGACCTCGTCCTCGATCTGCGCCGCGCCGGAGTTGTGCTCGAAGCCGGGCGTGAGGTGCGCGTGCGCGTGGGGCTGGTGTCCGACCGCGCGGGCAACACGGCGCAGGAGATGAGCTACGCCTTCACGCCCAACCCGGCCGCGGACTCGTCGCCGCCGGAGGCACCGGCCCTGGCCGGCCTGCCCGCGCCGCTGCTGGACTGCGACTTCGAGGCCGACGCCGGCCCGCTGGCCCCGTGGGGCGCGGACGCGGCGGTGGAGCTTCGGCGCATGCGCACGCCCGTTGAGGGCAACCCCGCCGGCGGAGCGTGGTGCCTGGAGGCGCGCTGCACGAAGCTCGGCGGCCTCTTCGGCGTGTCACTCGGCTGCACGCCCTTCGAGGCCTCGCGCTACCCGGTGCTGCAGTTCGACTACCGCGTGCCCGCAGAGTTGCGCGTTGACCTGATCGTCGAGGTCGGTGGCTCCCGGCGCGTGATCAAGTTCACCGACAACGATGCCACCTGGCGGCCGGTCGGCAGCATCCACGCCATCGCCGACGGGCGGTGGCACACCGCGACCGTGGATCTGCAGGCGCTGCTTGAGGGCCACTCCCGTGGGGGCGGAGCGCTTCCCGTGACGGCCCTGGCCTTCGCCAGCTCGGGCTGGCCAGGCAACCGCGAGCACACGCGCTGGTGGATCGACAACGTGCGCCTGTCGGCGGCGCTTGACGCGGGCGCGGATGCGCCGACACTGGTCGCGCGCGACGAGTCGGGGGCGACGAGCTTCGCGTGGACCATCGACGCCGCCCCGGACACGCAGCCGCCCGCGGCGCCCGTGGCCGGAGAGCCCGGCCGGGCGCTGGCCGGCCACGCCGGCGAGCCGGCGTGG
>JALGVA010000233.1 GCA_029820295.1 Candidatus Zipacnadia bacterium | reverse complement strand
CCGAGCCGGCCTACTCCGCCAGGCGCACCTCGATGTTGTCGATGTACCAGACCGCGGGCTCGACGCCGTTGCTGACAAAGCCGAGCCAGCGCAGCTCGCGCCATCCTGGCGAGAGCACCGCGAGATCGTCGAAGCGATGCTCGGTGCCGTCGGGCAGCGTGACCGCGAGCCGCCAGGTGCCCGCGCGCTCGCCCAGCGGCGCGGTAACCTCGATGTGTACCCACGCGTCCGTCGGCAGCTCGACCGGCTCGAGGCCCTTCGCCGACAGCAGCCCGTCCCGGATGTGCAGGCTCGGGCCCACCAGGTAGGGGTTCGCCGCGTCGCGCCACTCGTGATAGAAGACGGTGGCCGCATCAACCCGGATGTCGAAGCTGCACAACGCCACGCCCTCGGTGTAGTTGGGGCGGTAGTAGAAGTGCGGGTTGTACTCCTTCTCCAGGTCACCCACGTCCTGCACCCGCAGGCTCTGGCGACCTGACGCCGCCTGCTCGTCGCTGATGCCCACCAGCTCCGGCCGATCCTCGGTGTGCACGGACGCGTGCAGCGGATGGCCGCCCGGCGGCGCCGGCTCGCCGGTCATCGGCAGCGTCTCGAAGTCCTCGCTGATGGTGAGCGGCTCGGGCTCGGGCGGCAGCGGATCATCCGGCTGATGCTCGAAGCGCCCGGGCAGGCTCACCCACGCCGGATCGCCGTAGAGGCCAATGCCCTCCGTGAGAATGGGCTCGAAGCCGATGCGCATCGCCGGCGAGTCCGCCGCGAGCGTGAAGTCACCGTGCTCGGGGTCGCGGAAGCCGGGATCCTCAACGATCGAGTTGCGGTCGTGGCCCGCCGCGCGCCACTCCTCCAGCGACATGCCGCAGAACAGCGGCTCCTCCCCGGTGGTGCACCAGTAGAGGTTCGAGTCCACCTCTTCGTTCTCCGTCACGCGCCGCCCGGCCATGAACGGGTGGTCGCAGTAGACGATATTGCGCTCGAAGGTGAACGAGCGGTGTTCCTCCGGGCGCGAGAGGCTGAAGCCGAACCGTCCCCCGAACGCGAAGATGTTGTTGCGCACGATGCTGTCCTTGCCGTAGTGCACGATGAAGCCGCTGTCGGTGCAGTTGTAGACGATGTTGTTCTCGATGAGCAGATCGGTGCTGCCCTGGTCGAGGTAGATGCCGGAGGCGTGGGAGTAGGCCGGGTAGCACCACAGGTCGTGGAAGAGGTTGTGGCGGATGACCGTGCCCTGGCTCTCGCCGAGGGTGTAGATGCCGCCCATGTCCGAGAGCACGCGGTGGCCGCAGTGGTGCACGTGGTTGTCGGCGATCAGGTTGTCGTGGGCGCTGCTGGGTCCGTAGTGCCAGAACCAGCCGACGGAGATGCCGGTGTAGTTCATGTCGGCGATCTCGTTGCGCGTGATCTCGTTGTGCGAGGACTTGCCGATCCACACGCCGATGGCGCCACCGTGCACCTCGGTGCAGTGGTGGATGAAGCAGTTGTGCACTACGTTGTAGCCATCCTCAGGGGCGCCGGTTGCGCCCAGGTAGACGCCGCCCGCGCCCACGTCCCACACGTGGCAGCGCTCCATGCGGTTGTGGCTGCACCCGCGCTCGAGCCACACGCCGTGCGCGCCGACGTGCCGCACCTCAACGTCCTCAAGCGTGCAGTGCTCGGCACCACGCCCGTAGATGGCCGCCGTCTCCATGGCCGCCTGCGCCTGGCGCTCGTGCCAGCCCCCCTCGGGCATCGGCCACGATGCGTGCTCGAAGGTCAGCCCGCGCAGCGTGATGTGCCGCACCATCTCCCCCGCCTCGGCGTCGCCGCGGAACTCCACCAGGCGCTCGACCAGCGGCATGACCGCATCGATCCCGTCGAGCGTCTCGCCGGGGTGGGGCCGGTAGAAGAGCGTGCCGGTCGGCCGGTCGAGGTACCACTCTCCGGGGCTGTCGAGGCCCTCGAAAACGTTCTCGACGTAATAGCGGCCGCCCGCCCAGTCGATCAGTCGCGGGTCGGGGCCGGTGGAGCCCCCCAGGTGCGCGATTCCGGCCGCGTCGTCGATCTCCGCGATGGGCAAGCGCGTGGTGCTCCAGGAGAACATCTTCACGATCTCGATGTCCGTGGGGTTGCGCCATGCGCCGCTCAGGTCGCCCGGCCGGAAGCGGAAGGCGCTGCGGTTGCGCTCGTCGGCGCGGTCGTAGGGGTTGATCAGCCCGCCAAGCTGCAGGTAGCCCACGTCGGGGATGCGCGCCCGCGTCGCGCGACGGCCGTTGACGAAGAGCTGGCGCGGATAGCGCTCGCCCGCCGCCACCGCCGAGATGTGCGCGGTCCACAGCTCGCCCGGGCCGTCGCGCCAGCCGACGACACGTCGCCCGCCGGAGAACACCGGCCGCTCCCCGGGCATCGCGGCGTAGGTGATGGGCGCATCCTCGGCGCCCGAGTCCTGCGGCTCAAGCACGAAGCCCCGTAGCAGCACGTATTCGCCGCCACGGATGAGCACCTCGACCGGGGCGCTGAGTTCGCCATCGGCCTTGAGCGCCCGGATGGCGTCGCGCGCGCCCTCGAGCGAGGCGAGCGGGCCGTCGGTCCGATCGGCATTGGGCCGGGCCAGGCGGCCCGACCACCCGTCATCGCCATCGGGGGAGACGTAGAGTCGGAGGACGTCTGCGGACATGGCCGGGCTCGTGGCGACGAGCATGGCGAGTCCGGATGCGACAAACGCCGGCAGTACGCACGAAGCACGCATGGTTCACCTCCGCGCGACCGTGAGTTCCCGGCCGGTTCGTCGCGGAGGTGGCAACGACCTTGCGCGCTCGCGCGAATACTATGCGGAGCGGGCGGAGGGCGCGTTCTCAGGCCTCATCGCCGAAATAGCCCTCGACATCGCGCCCGCCGATGCGCTCCACGCTGAAGGCCATCGCGGCCTCCCAGCCGTTGACCGCCTGGGGCAGCAGCCAGGGCAGCTCAACCGTCGAGACCACGTAGTCCGTGTCCTCGGTCGCGAAG
The DNA here is from genome assembly GCA_029820295.1 of Candidatus Zipacnadia bacterium. GTDB lineage: Bacteria > Armatimonadota > Zipacnadia > Zipacnadales > UBA5352 > JALGVA01. The sequence continues at coordinate 2,727 of JALGVA010000233.1, read as the reverse complement.
CCGAACATCAGCGCGGCGCCGCGCAGGTCGGGCAGTGGGGCAACGTAGATGTCCGCCTCGATCTCCTCGAGCGCGGCGGTCTGCTGCACCACCTGCCGCACCTGCCGCATCTCCACGTGCCGCGCCATCTGGCCCTCGGCGTCCAACCCGGGCTCCTGGAGCCAGTCGGACACGTCGCGCCAGCCATCCCAACCGATGCGCCGGGGCACCTCTCGCTCGTCATCCCTGAGTTCATAGACGTAGAACTGGCCGCTCACCGGTCATTCCCTCCGATTCATGAACCTGCGTGTGCCGGTTAGTTGGCGCAGGATGCCAGCTCGTTCGCCACGCTCCCCATCAGCGATGCGACGCACGCCGCAGCAGGGCCGGACACAGACATGCCGACTCCGCCCAACCACACATGCGCCATCTATGAACATAGTGTTACCCACCTCGCGAGTTGCGCAAACCACACTCGTAACAAAGGTTGGCGACGCCTGCCATGGCAGGCTGCCCACGCGCAGGAAGCGAATACCGAAGAGAAGGCGCCGCAACGTGCGCGTTCCAGCCTGTACGCAGGGAGTGGCTCGTCATGAAGCGACTTGCGCCGCTCGTCGTGCTGGCGTCGCTCTATGCCTGCATCCCCGTTCTCGCGCAGGAGGAGCAGGAGAACCTCGACCGCATGGCGGCCGAGCAGCAGATCAATGAGACTGTGCAGCGGTTCACCGACATGGGCATGGAGCCTGAGGCGGCCACGCTCATCGCTATCCTCTCCGAGACGGGCATGAGCCCGGCGGAGATCGTGATGCTCATGATGATGGCCGACAGGGGCGGCGACGACGCCGGCGGCCTCATGCTGCTGATGAACGCTATGAAGAGCGCCGCCGGCGGCCGGCCTGTGGTCGTTGATCGTGGCGACCAGTTGCTCGTGCTCGAGGGCGGAGTGCTCTTCGTCATCGACATGACGACGATGGAGGTCACGGACACGCTCGACTACGCGCGCGCCGCACAGCCCGACCCGGACGCCATCTGGCGCCTGCTGGCGTCGGTGATGGGCGGCCATGAGGGCCAGCCCGGCGGCGATCAGGGCGCGGGCTGCCGCCGGCGCCTGCGCGCGATTCACGACGCCTTCGTCGCCTGCGTCGCCGCGCACGACGGCGTGCTTCCCGGCGAGAACTGGGTTGAGGAGATCACGCCCTACCTCCCAGAGCAGGAGCTGCTGCGGTGCCCGTCGCGCCCGGAGGTGGCGGTGGGCTACGCGATGAACGAGAAGCTGCTGGGTGTCGCGACCGCGGCGATCGTCGAGCCGGGCGAGCGGGTGTTGCTGTTCGACACGGTGATCGACGACGCGAGCCCGGTGGGCGGCCCCGAGGCGGTGCCGGTCTACGGCGCGCACGATGAGGGCGTCAACGTGCTGTTCGTCAGCGGCGAGGTCGAGTGGGTACCCATAGCCGAGGCGCGGGAGCTGCTGGGCCTGCCCGTCGGCGGCTGATCGGAGCGGCGAGGAGTGAGCGAAGTGGCTGAGGAGATGCACTGGATGCGCCGGCGCGCGCAGGAGATGAGCGACACGCTGGTCGGCTGGCGCCGCCACCTGCACATGAACCCCGAGCCGAGCATGGCCGAGCACGACACCGCGCGCTTCGTCGCCGAACGCCTGCGCGAGATCGGCATCGAGGACGTGCGGGAGGGCATCGGCGAGACCGGCGTGGTCGGCATCGTCTGGGGCCAGGGCGAACGCTGCGTGGGCCTGCGCGCCGACATGGACGCGTTGGAGATGACTGAGGAGACCGGCGCCGACTACGCCTCGCAGCGGCCCGGGCTGATGCACGCCTGCGGGCACGACGCTCACGTCGCGGGCCTGCTGGGCGCCGCGGCGATCCTCCATGAGATGCGCGAGGGCCTGCCCGGCCACGTCAAGCTGGTCTTCCAGCCCGGTGAGGAGGGCGCGGGCGGAGCGCTGCGCATGATCGAGGACGGCGTGCTGCACGAACCGGAGGTGTCCGCCATCGCCAGCCTGCACGTCTTCCCGGAGATCGCCGCGGGGCGCGTCGAGCTGAACCGCGGCTTCGTCACCGCGCAGAGCGACGATGTGAACCTGGCCATCATCGGCGAGGCCGCCCACGCCGCGCACCCCGACCAGGGCATCGACGCCATCGCCATGGCCGCGCAGGCGCTCGCGGCCATCCAGCAGTTCATCACGCGCGGCACGGACCCGGTACACCGCAAGGTCGTGACCTTCGGGACGATCCGTGGCGGCACGCGCCGCAACGTGCTGGCCGAGCGCGTCGAACTGACCGGGACCGTGCGCACCTACGAGGCCGCGACGCGCGAGGCGATCATCGACTTCATCGGCAACCGTCTGCGCACCATCGTGGGCGAGCTGGGCGGGCGGCTGGAGGTAAGCATCGCCGAGGGCTACCCGCCGCTGCGCAATGACGACTGGGCGCTGGAATGCATGCGCGACGCCGCCTGCGAAGTGCTCGGGCCGGACGAGGTCAGCGAGGCCGAGTACCCCAGCCTGGGCGCCGAGGACTTCGCGTTCTTCCCGCAGGTGGGCGGCATCGCGGCGGTGATGGGGCAGCTTGGTTCACGTGACGAGGAGCGCGGCATGACCTGGCCGCTGCACAGCACGCGCGCCGATCTGCCCGACGACGTGGTGGTGCCCACCGCCGCGGCGGTGCTGGCCAACACCGCCCTGACCATGCTCGCGCGCGGCGCCTCAGCCTGAGCCCAGAAGGTCGTCGAGGA
>JALGVA010000232.1 GCA_029820295.1 Candidatus Zipacnadia bacterium | reverse complement strand
AGCACCACCGTCACCGCCAGCGCAATGTCAGCGATCAGCGTTGTCATCGTCATTCGCCCCCTCGGCGAGCATCGCGCGCAGCTCCGCGACCACGTCGGGCGTGACCGCCTCGTCATCGAGCAACGCGGCCATCAGCCGCCGCGGCGAGCCCCCGAAGACCCGCTGCATGACATCGCGCAGGAGCTGGCGACGCACCTCGCCCGCGGAGACCACCGGCGCGAAGACGTAGGTGCGGCCGTCGCGGCGGTGGGTCGCCAGGCCCTTCTCCTCCAGCGCGCGCAGCACGGTCAGCGCCGTGGTGTACTTGGGCCGGCGCCCGTCGGGGAAGGCCTCGAGCACATCATAGACCGTGCCCTCGCCCAGCTCCGACAGCCGCTCGAAGACCTCGAGCTGCAGCTCGCCCATCTCCGTGATCCGGTTACTCCGGGCTTCGCTCACGGCGGCACCTCCCGTTGCTATTATCTGCGTAGTATTATACACAACGAAAAGCGGGAGTCAAGGCACGGGTGGGATTGCGCGCGAGGCATGTGACACGGCGCGCGCAGGCATGAAGGTATCCCCGCGCGTCTCGCGAAGACTGGGGTGAGGGGAACTACGCCGCGTCGATCGGGGGCGCTCCGATGCGCACCGCATCGCTCGTGCTGCTCGCCGCACTCATCGCCGCGGCCACGGCCGCGGACCCCGTCACGCTGTCCGGCAGCGTCGTCGATGATACCGGCAATCCGCTCGCCGACGCGCCCGTCCACGCCATCGCCTTCGCCACCGACGCCACGGTCATGCAGCCCGCGCTGGTGAGTTCAGCCCGCAGCGATGCCGAGGGCCGCTTCGTCATCGAGGGCGTCGAGCGCGATCCCGAGAACCCGTATCGGCGGGTCAACGTCGCCGCGATGCCCGAGGGCCGCGCGATCGGCTGGATCACGGTGCAGGAGGACCCGGCCGACCTGCGCATCGTGTGCGGCGAGCCGGTACAGCTTGGCGGCCGCGTCTCCGGAGCGGACGGCCGGGGCATCGCCGCAGAGGTGCGGGCGCACGTCATATACAAAGAGCGCACCACGGATCGGCTCACCCATGCGCTCTACGTGCCGGAAGAGCTGCGCGAGGAACTCGCCCTGACCTGCGACGCCGACGGGCACTTCACCGCCGGGTGGTGCAGCGCCGGGATGCGCGCCGGGATCATGATCTCGGCTGACGGCATGGGCACGGTCAGCACGATCCTCACCGCCGACGGGCCCGCCACAGTGACGCTCCAGCCCGCGGCGACGCTGCGCGGACGGCTCGTCTGCGCCGAGCAGCCGGACGCCGCCGCGGGCGTCATGATCTCGGTGCGCGGCTACGACCGCGAGGCCAACATCTCCTGGAGTGACGAAGTCGAGACCGACGCCCAGGGCCGCTTCGAGGTGACCGATCTGCACCCCGGCGAGACGAACGTCGCGCCGCAGTGGTCGGCCGACGCGCTCTGGCAGGCCCCCGCGCAGACGGTCACGCCCGAGCCCGGCGAGGCCGTAGAGATCGAGCTGGCGATGCAGCAGACGTTCCTGCTGACGGGCCGGGTGATCGACGAGGAGACCGGCGAGCCGATCGAGGGCGCGCGCGTCTACGTCTCGAGCACGCCCGCGGGGCGTTCCGCCATCGCACCCACGGACGCGGAGGGCCGCTGGTCGCTGCGCGTGCTGCCGGGCCGGACCGTCGTCTATCCGGGCGGCGCGGAGGGCTATGTCAGCCGGGAGTTCGGCCGGAGCAACGTTGAGGTGATGGTGACCGATGCCGACGCGACCGCGCCGGACATCGCGCTCAAGCGCGGCGTGACCGTCACGGGCCGCGTGGTCGATGCCGGGGGCCAGCCGGTCGCCGAGGCCGAGGTCGTGCACACCGCGCAGGAGTTCGCCTTCATGAGGCCGACCACGGCCGATGCCGAAGGCGCGTTCAGCATCACCGGCATCGATCCCGAGAGCAGCTTCACCGTGCAGGCGCGCAAGGGCGACCTGATGACCGAGGCGCCGGTGACCGTCGATCCAAGCAGCGGCGAGCCGATCGAGCTGGTAGTGCGCGCGAACGCGGGCGTGCGGCTGGCGGTGCGCGTGGTCGATGGCGACGGCAACCCGGTCGCGGGCGCCCAGGTGATGGGCTACTGGCGCGCCGAGGACTGGGGCACCTACCCGACGCTGGGCGAGACCGACGCCGATGGACGGCTGGTCAGCGAGGTGCAGTGGCCGCAGGGCACATACAAGGTGACCGTGACCGCGCCCGGCTGCGACCAGGCGGAGAGCGATGAGTGGCAGGCGGTCTCCGGCGAGACGCACGACTTCGGCGAGCTGGTGCTGGTGCGCGCCGAAGGCTTCGTGGCCGGGACGGTCGCGGATGGCGACGGCCGCCCGATTGCGGGCGCGACCGTCATCAACCGCGGCGACGGGCCAGCAGAGGTGCGCGTCCAGGCCGATCAGCAGGGGCGCTTCCGCGTCGAGGGGCTCTACCCGGGGATGGTCTGCCTGATCGCCGAGAGTGGCGAGCTGTTTGGGGGCGCGCGCGTCGCCGCCGGCACTGAGGACGCGGTGATCACCGTCACCGCAGAGCCCGGCGAGATCACTCTCGGCGACCCGATCGAGGTCGCGCCGCTCACGGATCAGGAGGCCTGCCGGGAGGTCGCGCTGTCGCTGATCGAGGAGGTCCTGAGCTGGCCCGAGGAGCGCACCGGGCGCTACCACGCGAGCTTCGTGGGCGAGCTGGCCAAGCTCGACGCGGACCGCGCCTTCGAGCTGTCGGCCGAGGCCGACGGAGCCTACGATCAGACGATCTTCCGCGAGCTGGGGCGCAGCCTGCTGCAGGAGAGCCCGGACGAGGCCCTCGCCTATCTGGAGATGATCGACAACACGCAGCGGCGGCTCTACGAGATGCTATGGGCGCTCCACGCGCTGTCGGCGAGGGACCCCGAACGCGCGCGCCAGGAGCTGCTGGCGCTGATCCCGCAGGCCTCGATGATGCCCGAGCCCAGGTACGAGGCGCAGTTCCTGGGGAGCTGCGGCGAGGCGCTCTACGTGCTCGACCGCGAGGCCGCGGTGCCGGTCATCCGCCATGCCGAGCAGATCGCGCAGACGCTGCAGCTCACCGACTGGGACGCCTACGCGCGCGGCACCGTCGCCGAGGCGCTGTGTCACTTCGACCTCGACGCCGCGCTGGCGCTCATCGCCGACATCACCGGCGACTACGAGCCGACTCGCCATCAGCCCAACATCGCCGCGCGCATCGCCGCCGAGCAGCCCGACCGGGCCGCGGAGCTGATGGGCGTGATCGACGAGTTCCAGCGCGCTCGCAAGATGGCGCGCGTGGTCTACGCCATGGCCCCGGCCCACCCGCACCGTGCGGTCGAGCTGGCCAACTCGATCACCGGCAGTTACGACTTCGAGCGCGTGCGCTGCCTGGGGTACATCGCGCTGGCGCTGCGCGAGAGCGACCCCGCGCGTTCGGCGGAGGTGTTCGCGCAGGCGGTTGAGGTGGCGTCGCGGCTGCCGGCGAGCGATCGCGGTGGTTGGGACGCCCAGCAGACGACCGCGACCATGGCCGAGCTGGCGCACATCGGCGCGCAGATCGGGTATCCTGACCTCGACCGACTCATCTGGCGGACCATCGCGCTACGCCCGGCGCCCGCGCAGGAGCCGTGGGGCGCGGGGCAGAACGAGGGCGAGTACCTCAAACCGCTGGCCTTCGTGGCCCCGGAGCTGACCTGCGACCTGATCCGCGACCTGGCGGCGCGGCACCCGATGGCTGAGGCCGAGCCGCACTCCGACCGCACGCGCAACCTGCTCTACGCGGCGAGTGCCGCCGACGCGCACCTGGCCGCGGAGCTGGCGCTCGATCTCCCGGCCGATGAGCCGGGAGAGGACGTGCCGTGGTACACCATGGAAATCTTGCTGGTGGTGCGCAACCTGCTGCGCGAGCCCGACCAGCGCTTCATCGAGATGATGTCCGAGTACGGCGGCTGGGTGCCGGGCGCGCTGAGCGCTGATTAACGGCCGCCACAGACAACCGAGGGGCGCGAGCAATCATGACGCGACTGACGCTGTGCGTGGCGTTGCTGGGGCTATGCCTGTCCGCGGGCGCGATGGAGGTCGCGTTCGAGCTGGTGGATCAGGCGAACGTGATGGGCATCGACACCATGCGCTGGCGGCCGCTGCGCCTGAGCGACGCCGCACCCGAGGGCCTGACGCAGACCCCGCCTACCGTCGGCGAGGAGCGCTGGGGCACGCTGACGCTGGGCGCTGGCGAAGGCGCAGGCCGAACCGTGCTGCTCGACTACACGGCGCAGGCGCCGGTGCTGTATCTGGACCTGAACGCCGATGGCGGCATCGGCCCCGACGAGGTCTGCCCCACGGTTACGTCGGGCCTGTGGGAGCTGAGCCTGACCCCTACCGGCCAGGACGACGCCCGCACCGTGCAGTTCAAGCTCGGAGCAGGGGGCCGCATGCTGCTGTACGCGGTGCGCGGCTGCCGGGTGGGCGCGCTCCCAACCCCCGAGGGCGCGCGCCCGGTGCTGCTGCTCGACAGCAACGGCGACGGCGTGTGGAGTACCGACGGCCACGATCAGCTCTGCTGCGACCTCGATGGCGACGGACAGTTCGCGCCTGCGGTCGAACGCGTCGCCCTCCAGCCCAGCGTTCACATCGGCGTGCAGGAGTGGTCGGTCGAGGTGACGCCCGCGGGCGATGTCCTGAGCGTCGATGAGCGCGACCGGCAGACGGGCCGGCTGCTCGCGACGGTTGAGCTGCAGGCGGGCGAGGTCACCTCGGCGCTGCTCACGCTGGTGCGTGACGACGGGCTGCCGCTGGCGGTGCGCGAGCTGGGCACTGAGGTTGAGCTGCCCGAGGGCACCTACCGCCTGGCCGGCGCCGACCTGCGCGTAACCGATGACGCCGGCGTGGCCTGGCGCTTCCCGTTCAGCGGCGGCGGGCACGGACGTGAGATCGAGGTGACCGCCGGCGCGACCACCGAAGCGGCGCTGCTCATGCCCCTCACCCCGCGACTGAGCGTGCCGGATACCGTCGCGCCCGGCGACCTGATCTCGGTCACCATCAACCCGGTCTCCGTCGAGGGGCTGGTGATGGGCGCGGCGACACGGGGCGAGGAGACCATCTCGGCGCTGGCGTGGCTGCATGATCCTGACGGGCGGGTGGTGGACAGCGACAACGCCGGCTTCGGCTGAGGCGGCGAGCGATGCACGTGCTCCGTGAGAGCACCTCAGCAGATGGCTGCCGGGACGTGGACGATCAGGGCCAGCTTCGACACCGGGCCGCTGGGCGGCGTGCTGGAGGCCACGAAGCAGCACGAGGTCGGCGGCTGAGCCGGCCGCGCGCTCAGCGCCTGATCAGCACCGCCATCCACGGGCCCTCGCCGGGCGCGGGCACCCCTCTCCAGGCGCCCCCCGACAGCTCGAACTCGTCGCCCCACTCACCGGTGGTCAGGTCGATCCAGCGGCCGGCGAACTGCTCCTCGTGGTCGGTCAGGTCGAGCGTGACCGCGCCCCCCTTGCAGAAGAACAGCACGTAGGCCTCGCCGGGATTCGCGGCGAGGTAGGCCTCGTTCGGCTCGCGCTCGCCCAGCAGCTCCATCTGCGGCTCGATCTCCCAGAAGCGCACCAGCTCCTCGACCTTGCGCGCCGCGCGGATGTTGGCCTGCGCCAGCTCGTTGATGCCGATGCCCGCCGTGGGCCGGTGGAAGCGCGCCGACGCCGAGCCGCCCAGCAGGCCGCGCCAGAAGCGCTCAACGCCGTCCTGCGCTGTCCCCGAGCCCCAACTGGTC
>JALGVA010000231.1 GCA_029820295.1 Candidatus Zipacnadia bacterium | reverse complement strand
CGTAGCCGCCGTACGTCACCGTGCGCCCGCGGGCGCAGGAGGCACGCGCGTCGCCAGACGCGCGTGACGATGGCGCTGCGGCGCAGGCGGAGCTGGTGAAGCCAGCGGAGATTGCGCCGCCACCGGCGAGGCGTGCGGAGGTCCGTCCGAAGGACGGGACGAAGCGCGCGAGCCGGCCGCGGGCGCCGACCGGCCGTGTCCCGTGGGCGGTCGCCGAACCCCGCCGTCCGGCTGGTATCGCCCGGAACCGTGCGCGAAGGTGTGCCTGTCTGACCGCGACGTCCTCGCGCGCAGATCGCAGTTCTTTGCGGAGGGGGAGACCGCGCAGCGGTCGGGGGAGGGGCTTTCTTCCAAGAAAGCCCCTCCCCCACGCCGTTGCCGTTGCAGTCTCGCACGATCGCAGCCGGCCCGCGCAGAGGAGGTGGCGCCCGGTTGCGCGAAGGTGCGCGTGTGGCCATCACGGGCGCACGGGAGTCGATCGCGATGCGCGCGACAGGGCTGCGAGCCGTGGCGTTGTGCGCCGTGCTGTCGGCCGCCGCCTGGGGTGATGGGGAGATGTTCACGCTGGTGCCGGCGAGCGACCTGTGGTCGGCGGAGCCGCAGTGCGTAGTTGTCAACCGGCCGGGCGCGGGCTATCTCGAGCGCTGGGCGGCGCGTGAGTTCGTCGGTTACGTGCACCGCGCCAGCAAGAGCCGCGTGCTGCTGCCGCAGGCGATGGACGCGGTTCCGCAGGGCTGGGCGGGCTCGGCGGTGATCGTCGGCGTGGCGGGGCGGCCGCCCTTCGAGGATCAGGACCCCGCGCAGATGCCTGTGCACGGCTTCCGCATCTGGACGGCACCGGGGCGGCTGAACATCGCCGGCGCCAGCGAGCAGGGCGCCAGCAACGCGCTGTTCTGGCTGCTGCATGAGAAGCTCGGGGTGCGCTGGCTGATGCCGACGGCGCTCGGGGAGGAAGTGCCGGTGCTCGAGCAGATCGTTTTCGAGCCGATGGACGTCACACTCGGCCCGGACATCCCCGCCGGCAACTTCGACCCGTGTTACTTCGGCATCATCGGCAATCGCTCGTCCACCGGCATGCGCCGCGACCACAACTCGCGCCACATCTGGGACGAGATCGTACCCCCGACCGAGGAGAACCGGCGCGAGCACCCCGAGTGGTTCGCGCTCACCGACCGCACCGAGATGCCCGCGGAGGACTGGATCACCTGGCTCTGGCGCGATGCGGAGGGCCACATCCGCAGCAACCAGGTGTGCACCACCGAGCCGGCGGTGCTGGACCTCTTCGTCTCTGCCGCCCGGCGGTTCTTCAGCGAGAACCCCGACGCCCGCATGTTCTCGGTCGAGCCGAATGACTTCCACGACTTCTGCACCTGCGAACGCTGCCGGGCGCTTGACGAGCAGCTCGGCAACGGGCCGCTGATGAACCGGCTGGTGTTCTTCTTCAACCAGATCGCCGCCGCGCTCAAGGACGAGTTCCCCGACAGGCAGCTCGGCTTCTACGCCTACGACTCGCACGTGGACCCGCCGACCACGGTCAAGCCCGACCCGATGCTGGTGCCCACGCTGTGCTTCTTCGGCAGCCGCGCCTGCTACGGCCACGCCATCGCCGACCCGGACTGCGAGATCAACGCCGCGTGGAAGCACAGCGTCTTCGACCCGTGGACGCAGCTCTGTCCCCGCTTCGGCTTCTACGGCTACTACGCGTACTCGGGGGCATGGCAGGGGCCGCAGATGATGCTGCGCACGCTCGCCGAGGACCTGCGCCTGGTGCACGAACGCGGCGGCTTCTACGTGCACGTGGACGGCTGGCGCAACTGGGCCACCTGCGCGCCCATGCTCTATCTGCTGCGCGCGCTGTTGTGGGACACCGACGCCGATCCACGAGCCATCCTTGACGAGTGGTACGCGCTCACCTACGGCCCGGCGTCCGAGCCGATGAAGGCGTACTGGGAGACGCTCGAGCGCGGCTACTATCAGGACGGCCACACCCTCTCCAAGCCCGATGCCCCCGAGCGCATGTTCACGCCCGAGATCATCGCCGAGGCCTGGGACCACATGCGCGCGGCTGAGGAAGCCGTTGCCGACGCGCCCGACCGCTACCGGCGCCGCGTGGCCATCGCCCGCGCGGGCCTGGCCTACACCGACGCCATGGCGCTGGGCTATTCCTACGCCGCCGAGGGCCGCTTCGAGGACGCCGTTGCGGCCGGCCGGCGCGCCCTGCAGGTGATCGTGCGCAGCCGCGCGCTCGAGCCCGCGCCCTACATCACGCCCCTGTGGCCGCGCGACGAGCAGACCTGGGTCTGGTACCGGAGCTGGGATGGCGGCAACTCGTCGGAGAAGCTCACGCAGGGCGTCATCGACGACTGGCAGCGGCAGGCCGAGGGCGGGTAGCGCGCACCGACCCAGGCAGGCCCTCACCGCCGCTCGGCGAACTCTCCCCACCGCAGTCGGCGCGAGGAGGCAGGCATGTCCGACACCCCCCGGAGTCTGCACTACGGCTGGCTCGTGCTCATCGTCGGCACGCTGGTGGTCTTCGGATCGCTGGGGCTGGCGCGCTTCGGCTACTCGCTGGTGCTGCCGGCGATGCAGGAGGGCCTGGAGCTGGGCAACACCGGGGCCGGTGGGCTGGCGACCGCGAACCTGGTGGGCTACCTCGCGCTGGCCCTCATCGGCGGCGCGCTGGCGTCGCGCTTCGGCCCGCGCGTGGTGATCGCCGCCGGACTCGCGGTCGCGGGGGCGAGCATGCTCTTCACCGGCCTGACCACCAGCTTCCTCGGCGCGGCAGTCTGGCGCGCGGTCACCGGTGTGGGCAGCGGCGCCAGCAACGTGCCGGTCATGGGCCTGCTGGCGGCGTGGTTCTCGGTCCGGCGCCGGGGGCTGGCGACCGGCATCGGCGTGGCCGGCTCATCGCTGGCGCTGATCGCGCTGGGCCCCAGCGTGCCGCGCGTGCTCGTGGCCTTCGGCGACGACGGCTGGCGCGTGTGCTGGTACCTCTTCGGGGGCGTGACGCTCCTGCTGGCGCTGCTCGCGGCTGGGGTGCTGCGCAACCGGCCGGCCGAGGTGGGCCTGCTGCCGGTCGGCGAGTCCGTCGAGGAGGCCGCGCGCCGGCCCAGGTGGAGCGGCCTGCACTGGGGCGACGTCTACCGCGCGCCCGCGGTCTGGCACCTGGGGCTGGTCTACGTGGCCTTCGGCTTCTCGTACATCATCTACATGACGTTCTTCGCCAAGGCGCTCATCGCCGAGGGCGGCTACAGCCCGCAGGCGGCCGGCAACCTGTTCATGACCATGGGCTGGTTCAGCCTGCTGTGCGGCCTGATCTGGGGGAGCGTCTCCGATGTCATCGGCCGCAAGGGCGCGCTCATCATCGTCTACGTGCTGCAGGGCTCCGCCTACGCGCTCTTCGCGCTGTGGCCGCAGGCGCCCGGCTTCACCATCTCGGCCGTGCTCTTCGGCCTGACCGCGTGGAGCATCCCGGCGATCATGGCCGCCGCCTGCGGCGACCTCCTCGGCCCGCGCATGGCCCCCGCCGCGCTGGGCTTCATCACGCTGTTCTTCGGCATCGGGCAGGCGCTCGGCCCCACGGTCGCCGGGGCGATGGCCGATGCCTCGGGCTCACTGCTGCCCGCGATGCTGCTGGCGGCCGCAGTCGCCTTTCTCGGCGCCATCGGCTCGGCCCTGCTGCGCCCGACCGTCGTCCGCGAAGAGCCGGGCGGACAGGCCTGACGCGGACGGCTACCCCTCGTCCATCCCCGACTGCTGCTTGATCCACGCCATGCGCTCGGCGCCGTACTCGTGCGGCACTGCGTGACCCATGCGCGGGAACACCAGCATGGTCTTCGGACCGCTCAGCACGTTGTAGGCCGAGTACACGCTGGTCGGTCTGCAGGTATTGTCGATGAGCCCGACGGCGACCCACGCAGGGCCGTCGAAGCGCCGGGCGAAGTTCACCGCGTCGAAGTAGGGCGCCACCTGCGCCACCGGGCCGAAGGGGTCATCGGCCGGGATCAGCCGCGGCCAGCCACTGGCGCGGCCCTGCTGCAGGCCTGTGTGATCGCACAGTGCGGGCACGTTCGCCGCCAGCGCGGTCACGCGGTCATCGAGCCCCGCGAGCACCAGCGACAGCCCGCCCGCCTGGCTCGAGCCGGTCACGGTCAGGTGCTCGCCGTCCCACTCGGGGCGCGAGGTCAGCAGGTCAATGGCGCGCACGCAGCCGAGGAAGACGTGGCGGAAGTAGTAGGTGTCGCGGCTCTCGCTGCCGTCGCGGTAGTAGCTCGCCAGCTCGCTGGCCTTCAGCTCGGCCGTCACCTCGGCCGGCGTCTCGACGTCGAAGTTGTGGTGGATGATGTGCATCGACACGAAGCCCTGTGCGGCCCCCACCATCGCGGTGCCTGAGCTGGCGCCGCTGACCCCCGCGGCTGTGAAGCTCATCAGACCCGGCGCCGGCCCGCCGCCCTCGGGCAGCGCCAGCCAGCCGTAGACGCGACGGCCATCGACGTTCGCCAGGCTGATCTTGAACAGCGCGCCGGTGCCCGGCGGGGCGTCGCGCTCCTCAAGCTGCGCGTCCATCGGCACGTCGGCCAGCAGCGCCTTCTGCGCAGCCCAGAACTCGTCGAAATCCTCCGGCTCCGGCGCGGTCGGCTCGATCTGCTCGGGGTCGAAGGCCGCCGCGCCCAGACCGGCCACGCGCTTGTCCCCGACCGTGGTCACGGCGGTGCAGCGCAGGATGCCGGGCTCCTCGAGCGTGCCCGTGACCACGCCCGGCGTCGCGCCCGCCTGCACTTCGCCCTGCTCAAGCACGGTGGCGCCATCGAGACTGAGCGTGTAGCTCAGCGTAGCCTCCTGCGGCTCGTCCCCCACCAGCACACGTACGCTGAAGCCGGCCGGCTCCCCCACGTGATAGAGCCCGTCCTCACGGTCCTGCACGACTTCGACGACCGGCTCCGCGGGGGCGGCTTCCTGCGCGTACGACGGCCGCACCGTCGGCTCGGGGAGCCTCGGGCTGAGGAGCGACCCGGCCAGCGCGGCAAGGATGAGCGCGCCACCGATCAGGGTCAGTCTGAGCAGACGCATACGCAGTTCCTCCTGCTCTCGGGGTGTGGGCACCTCGTGCGACGGGCACGACACCGGGTCAATGCACCGCCCGCTCATGGGCGGCGAGCAGCTCGACGAGGCCGGCGTAGTCCACCGCCGCCAGGTCGCTGTGCAGGCCGCGCGCGGCCAGGTCCGGCGCCAGCACGTGCACGTCGATCCCGCGCGCGGCGGCGTCGGCCAGCGCCTCCGCCAGCGGCGTCGGGGCCCCGGTCGCGGCGTAAACGGCGTCCTCGATCAGGTCCGCCAGATCGGCGATCATCGCCGGCGCATCCTGCGCGCCGATGCGGCTCGGGTCCTGACCGGGCCTGGAGCGCCCACGCGCCATCGCCGGTAAGCAGGTAGTACACCTCGACCGGCATGATCGCGAAGCCCAGGCACGAGCGCACGCTCTCGGGGCTGGCCGCCGTTCCGTAGGGCGCGGTCCTGACGATGAACAGTATCTGCTTCACAGGCAGTCTCCGAGCGACGAGCTACGAGCCAACGGCAGGCGACTGACGGCAGGCGGCTGCAGGCGTTCAGGGGCCGAAGGACAGCACGCGGTCGGCCTCGTCCACCATCTTCGCCAGCGTCGCGATGCCGGCCATGCGCATCCCTTCGGCCAGGTCCGAGCGGCTGTGGCCGCGGAACAGGCAGCAGGCGCCGCAGCCCTGGATGTCCACGCCGCGCTCAGGTCGATCACCGTCTGCATGTGCTGGAAGGCGTAGGGCCCGGCGCGCACGATGAACACGAAGCGCATGGCGCCGTCCGGTTGCCTGCAAGGTGTGCGGGCA
>JALGVA010000230.1 GCA_029820295.1 Candidatus Zipacnadia bacterium | reverse complement strand
CTGCGCGTTGTCTGCTCTGACGTGGTGGCTCATCCTCCTCGCGGGCGCCGGATACAGCGACGGGTCAGGTGTGCCCGGCGTGTGTGGTGAGTGCGTGACAGATGTGTTGCTGCTTGTGGGAGTATATATCAGCGGGAATCGGCGAGTCAACGAAACCGACGAGTGTGGGGGCGCTCGCACAGGGCGCTCGAATCCCCCCGGCAGGCCGCTACGGGCCTCTGGCGGCCCCTCAGCGCATGAAGAATTTGATGACCTTCAGCGCGCCCTGGTTCCAGGCCACGCGGTGGGTCACGCCCGTGCCCGTGCCCAGCTCGTGCTTGTGGTCGAGGTACCACTGGTACGAGCGGATCAGCGCCTCGGCGTTGCTGTACTGCGCCGACCAGCCCAGCCTGTCCTTGATCCTGTCCACGGAGACGAAGCTGTCGGTGTCGGCGGTGCCGTAGACCCACTTGTAGAGCGGTGACAGGTGCAGCGCCTCCAGCACCGCCAGCGCACCCTTCACCAGACCCGCGGGCGTGCCCATCACGCGCGCGCCGGACTGCGCATACTCACACAGCGCGCCCACGTCCTCGCGCACGGTGTGGAACTCTTCGGCGCCGACGTTGAAGGTATCGTTGCACAACTCCGGGTCGCCGGTGGCGCACAGCCAGATGGCGTGGCACAGGTCCTCGACCTCGAGGAGCTGGTAGCGGTTGGAGCCGTCGCCGATCACCGGGATCTTGCAGCCACTTTCGACCCAGTCATAGAGGATCTGGAAGACCCCCAGACGGGCGGTGCCGATGAAGGTCTTCGGGCGCAGGATGGGCAGCACCAGCCCGGCCTCGCGCAGCTCCAGGCAGACCTCCTCGGCCTGGACCTTGCTCTCGCCGTAGGGCCCCACGCCCACCATCGGGTGGTCCTCGTGGAGCGGGTGCACGTCGGGGATGCCGTAGACCGCGGTGGAGGAGACGTAGACCACGCGGGGGATGTCCAGCTCGCGGGCGACCTCGACCACGTTGCGCGTGCCCTCGACGTTGGTGGAGAAGATGTCCTCGCGCCTCCACAGCGGCAGCGCGGCGGCGGCGTGGATCAGGCAGGACAGCTCCCGGCCCTCCAGCGCCGCCCGCAGGGCCGCGCGGTCGCGGATGTCGGCGGTCAGGAACACCGTGCTCTCGGGGTAGTCCGACTCGATGTAGTCGGCGATGTCGAGCAGTACGAAGGGCTCCTCGGGGTTCTTCGCGTGGAAGTGGTTGACCATGTGGAAGCCCAGGAAGCCTGCCCCGCCGGTGAGAGCGATCATCGCGCAATGTCCCTCCGGATGGTGTCAGTCGGCACTACCGCGGCGGGCGGGAGGTTCGGGCCGGGGGAGGGTTGGACCTCCCGGAGGGGCGCAGCAGGGCCAACGCGTGTGCAACGGCGCGTGGGGGAGGGCCCTTTCTTGGAAGAAATGGGCCCTCCCCCGACCGCTGCGCGGTCTCCCCCTCCCACAAAGAACTTCAGCCTGCGCGCGCAGCCGCCACGGAGCCCCCGGGACGTCTCCGCGCACGGGACGGCTCGCGCGAAACCGCGGCGTCGGGGCGCGCCGGTGGCGCACTCCCGTCGCTCCCGGTTTCGCCCGACACCAGCCGAACGGCACAGCGTTCGTGGCGGGCGATGGTCAACGCATGGCCGGCACCCGCGGCCGGCTGGCACGCTCCGCCCGCTGCTTCGCAGCGATCTCCGCGCGCGTCGCCGGTGGCGGCGGGACCTGCGTCCCCGCCGCTGCGCACTTCGTGCGCCCGCGGGAGCGGCGCGTGATCTCCCGGGGACGGCCGCCGACAGGAGTGTCGGCGGCACGGAGCGGGGTGGTTCTTGACCGGGCCGAGGTCGCGGCCTACAATGCGCCACAAGCCGACGAGTCGGGCCACGCCCACCCGAGGTGCCCCATGAAGGCCGTCATCCTGTGCGCGGGCCACGGCACGCGCCTGCGCCCGCTGACCAACTACGTCTCCAAGGCGATGGTGCCGGTCGCCGGCGTGCCGATCCTCGAGCGCATCATCCGCAGCCTGCGCGATCAGGGCCTCACCGAGTTCATCGTCGCGCTCTCGTGGCTGGGCGAGCAGGTCAGCCACTACTTCGGCGACGGCGCGCGCCTTGGTGTCGGCATCGAGTACTCGATCAACACCGAGCCGTCCGGGACCGCCGGTGAGGTGCACTCCCTGCGCCACCTGCTCGACGGCGAGGAGCACTTCCTGGTCCACTACGGCGATATCCTCACCGACCTGGACGTCGCAGGCCTGATGCGTGAGCACGTGCAGCACAACGCCGCCGCCACGATCGGCCTGGTTACCGGGGTCCCGGTTCACACCGGCGTGGCCGAGGTGGCCGCCGACGGCGCGGTCACGCGCTTCGTCGAGAAGCCGCCGCTGGAGCACCCGACCAACGCCGCTGTCTTCGCGCTCAGTCGCCGCGTGCTGGCGCGCTGCGCGCCGGGCCGCGACTTCTCCAGCGACATCTTCCCCGAGCTGATCGCCGCGGGCGAGGTCGTCCGCGGCTTCGTCGATGAGCGGGCGTACTGGCTGGACGTGGGTCGGCTGTCGGACCTCGACGCCGCAAACGAGTTGTTCGGGAGCGAGAGCGAATGAGCAGCGATGCACGCGTGGCGCAGGACGTGCAGGGCGACGCCGCCCTGACCGCGGCGCTCAAGTCAAAGGCCATGGACCTGGGGGCGGACCTGGTGGGCGTGGGGCCGGTGGAGCGCTGGGAGGGCGCGCCGGCGCAGATGCACCCGCTGGGGCACTGGCCGGAGGCGACGCACGTGGTCGTGGTGGCGATCCATCACCCGGACGCGTGCGTGGAGCTGGGCGGCATCCCCAACGCGCACCATCAGGGCCCCTACTCGGTGCAGGGGAAGATGAACGAGCGGCTGGAGTACATCCAGTTCCACCTCGCGCGCTGGTTGGAGGAGCAGGGCCACGGCTCACTGCCCATCCCGGCGACCAACATCTGGCGCTACCGCCCGTACAAGGAGGTCGTGCGGCCCTTCGGCCCGGACCTGTCGGACATCCACGCCGCGGCCTGCGTCGGGCTGGGCGAGATCGGCTACCACGGGCTGCTGATGACCCCCGAGTTCGGCACCTGGCAGCGCTTCTGCTGCATGATCACCGACGCGCCGCTGGTCGCCGACCCGATGTACGACGGCCCCGCGTTGTGCGACCGCTGCGGCCTGTGCATCACCAAGTGCGACGAGCAGTGCGGCGGGGCGCTGGCGCATGAGGTCACCGGCGAGGTCGTCCTGAATGTGGCCGGCAAAGAGCTGCGCTACGCCGAGAAGAACCTGTGGCGCTGCGCGTGGAGCGAGCACTTCGGCCTCGACGCCTACCTCGACATCCCCGACGTCGTCACCGAGGAGGTGATCCTCGAGACGCTCGAGAAGCACGGGCGGCGCGGCGGGACGATGGGCCCGTGCCTGAAGTACTGCCGCCCGCCGCATCTGCGCGGGCGCTATCTGCTGCGCGAGGTGCGCGCGGACGCGCCGCCCGATCGGCGGCTGACCAACGAGATGGTGCGCATGGCGCGCGACGGGCGCATGGCGGTGATCGGCGTGGTGAGCGCCGACCGCTGGGAGGAGGGCGCGCCCAATGACCCGCGCGCACAGCTCCCGGACTGCAGGTCCGCCATCGTCATCGGCATCGACTGGCCCGCGGACTCCGAGGTCACCGGCTGCGGGCCGCTGGGCGAACGCTGCGAGCCGGCCTACTTCGGCGCATCGCTGCAGGCCGATCACCTCGAGCTGGACCTCACGCGGGCGCTGGAGCAGCGCGGCTACTTCAGCGTCTGCCAGGTGTCCACGGACCCGGCGGATGTCGCCGAGAAGGCGGGGCTGCCGGTGCGCGGCGAGGAGGGCTGCCTGAGCAGCGAGCGCTACGGCCGGCGTATGGCCTGGCGCGTGGTGCTGACGCAGGCGCCCCTGGCCGAGACGGCGGTGGACCTGGTGCGCGTGGGAGACCACGTCGCGCCGACACTCGACGAGCTGCGCGCGCTGCTCGACGAGGACGGCGCAGACGCGATCGGCGTGGCCTCGGCGGAGACGCTGGCCGAGATCGCGGAGGAGCTGCGCGGGCAGATCGATGAGGATGCGCTCAAGGTCAACGTGGTGCGCGGTGGGCCGGTGCACGGGGAGATGGAGGCGCTCATCCGGCCGCGCGAGGGCGCGCGCGTGTTCGCGCCCGAGGACTGGCTGGAGGGCGCGCGGTCGGTGATCGTGCTGGGCATGGCGATTACTGAGCGCACGCTCGATCGCGCGGGCGAGGAGCCCGCCGACGCCATCGGCCCCTACGCCTTCGCGCAATACCAGGTCACGCGCGACATCGGCATCGACGCGCTGAACCTCGCGCGCGAGCTGGACCGGCGCGGCTACCGGGCGGCCATCACCTGGGACGTAACCGGCGTGGGCTCGAAGACCCAGAACCCGCGCTTCATGACGCCCGACATCTTCTCCGGGCGCATCGAGGCGGCGGCGGCGGGGCTGTGCACCATCGGGCGCGGCGGCTTCACCATCAGCCCGGACTACGGCGTGCGCATGCGCTGGGTGGCGATCGTCACCGACGCCGAGATCGCGCCCACCGAGCCGCTGGTGGGCTTCGACCCGTGCGCCGACTGCGCCGCGCCGTGCATCACGGCCTGCCCGGTAGCGGCGCTCTCGGGCGAGGCCACCGAGCGTGCGCGCGAACGCTGCTGGGCGGCGCGCGACCTGCTGCGCTGCGACTGGGCGAAGCGCTATGCGCTGGTGGGCGACGAGGGCATCAAGTGGATGGGCTCGACCACGGACATCCCGCCGCCCGACGGCGAGATCACCGCACAGGACATCGCGGCGGCGACTCACCGGCGCGACCCGGTGCAGCGTCACCTCGACTGCATCCTCGAGCCCTGCCTGAAGGCCTGCCACCGGGTGTTGCAGGAGAAGGGGATCGGGTAGGGGGGCGACGCCGCCATGAAGTATCGCATGTATGTTGACGAGGTTGGGAACCCCGATCTGCAGTCCTGCTATGATCCCCGGCACCGTCACCTGAGCCTGACGGGGGTCATCATGGAGTTGGGACATGTGGATCTCGTTGTGTTCCCCGCCCTGGAAGGGATCAAGAAGCAGTATTTCGGCTCGCATCCTGACGAACCGGTCATCTTCCACCGCAAGGAACTCATGAACGCCAGGCCGCCTTTCGATTGCCTTGCGGATGCCGCAACGCGAGCGCGCTTCGACACTGAACTGCTGGCTCTCCTCGCGCAGTTGGAGTACGTCGTCATCACGGTGGTCATCGACAAGCAAGCCCACGTTGATCAGTACTCAGGTGTGGCGCTACGACCCGTACCACTACTGCATGAAGGTGCTCCTTGAGCGCTACATCATGTGGTTGAAGGACAAGGGCGCGCAGGGCGACGTGATGGCAGAGTCGCGGGGAGGCAAGGAGGATCGCAGGCTCAAGGACTCTTTCCTGCGTCTGACTACCGAGGGTACCGAACACATTGACGCCACTGCCTTCGGGCGATGGTTGAGCAGCCGGCAGCTGAAGGTGAAGCCGAAGGCAAACAACATCGCGGGGCTTCAGCTCGCTGACCTGATCGCCCACCCTTCCTGGCGGGCCATCGAGGCGATACGCAATGGCCTCCCTCTGCCCAGCAACTTCGGTGGCCGGATCGCCCGCCTGGTGCTGGATCACAAGTACAGGCGGAGCCCCGATGGGCAGGTCGAGGGTTGGGGCATCAAGTGGTTGCCTTAACGGAAAAAGGGCCCCCTCGCGGGGGCCCCGAAGGCGCAAGGCCTTCCACCTCCAGATAACTGGATTGGTTGCAGTATATCGTCTGCCGGAGCCCGGGTCAAGCACATCAGTGCAATCAGACCCAGCAGCCTGAGGTGGCGCTACCGACACCCATGGCCACCATCACCCTCCGTGTCCCGGGCAGGATCTGCCTGTTCGGGGACAAGATCGACATCGCGCACAAGCCGGTCATCGCCGCGGC
>JALGVA010000069.1 GCA_029820295.1 Candidatus Zipacnadia bacterium | reverse complement strand
CGCGCCACCGGCCGCGCCGCGCTCGCCCTGGCCCACGCCGGCGGCGTTCAGCGCCGCGCGCGTGCGCCGCACCTGCGCCCGCAGGCCCGCGTAGCTCAGGGGCTCGTGATCGAGCGCGAGCAGGAAGGTCGCGTCGGGCGTGCACCGGGCGAGGTGTGCGATAGCGTCGTCGAGGGATTGCGGGCCGGTTGCGCGTGACGTGGTCATCCGGGGCGTATCCCCAGGCGCGCCATCTCAGTGGCAGAGGCATCTTCGAGGCCTCGCGCGTACATCCCTCGATGGAGCACCCTCGGGGCGGCGGGCGCGCAGGGCAGGCATTTGGCCGTGCGCGGCGAAGATTGTGCACGGAAGACGGGTGTCTGGGTCTGCCGCGACGGGGCCCGAGATCGTGCCGAACGGAGCGATCGGCGGTGGGCGAGGCAGCGCACAACCGGACAGCGGACGTCGCGCAGTCGCCGGCGCACGTCGGCTCGGTGCGGCGCGTGCGCGGCGGGGTGGTTGATGCCACCTTCGCGGACGGCCTGCCGCCGGTGCGCCGCAAGCTGCTGGCGGGTGAGGAGGGGGGCGTGGTCCTCGAGGTGGTGACGCACCTGGACGCGCGCACGGTGCGCGGCATCGCCGTCACGCCCACGCGCGGCCTGGCGCGCGGCGACCGCGTGGTAGACAGCGGCGGGCAGATCATGGTGCCGGTCGGCGAGCGCGTGCTGGGTCGCATCTTCAACGTGCTGGGCGAGACCACCGACGACGGCGAGCCGGTCGAGGGGGGGGAGTGGTGGCCGATCCACCGCCGGCCGGTGGCCCTGCGCGAGCGCTCGACCGAGTCGGAGATCCTCGAGACCGGCGTGAAGGCGATCGACCTGCTGGCGCCGCTGCAGCGCGGGGGCAAGGCCGGGCTGTTCGGCGGCGCGGGCGTGGGCAAGACCGTGCTGATCATGGAACTGATCAACAACATGCTGGAGCGCCATCGCGGGGTGAGCATCTTCGCGGGCATCGGTGAGCGCACGCGCGAGGCCGAGGAGCTGTACCGTGAGTTGCAGGACGCGGGCGTGATCGACAAGACCGTGCTGGTGTTCGGGCAGATGAACGAGGCGCCCGGGGCGCGCCAGCGCGTGGGCCACGCGGCGCTGTCGATGGCCGAGTACTTCCGCGACGAGGCCCACCAGGACGTGCTGCTGCTGATCGACAACATCTTCCGCTTCATTCAGGCCGGGCAGGAGGTCGCCGGGCTGATGGGCATGATCCCCTCGCGGGTGGGCTACCAGCCGACGCTCGCGACCGAGCTGGCCGCGCTGCAGGAGCGCATCTGCTCGACGGCTTCGGGCGCGATCACGTCCATCCAGGCGGTGTACGTTCCCGCCGACGACTTCACCGACCCGGCGGCGGTGCACACCTTCGCGCACCTGTCGGCGACCATTGTGCTCTCCCGCCGGCGCGCCAGCGAGGGCCTGTATCCGGCCATCGATCCGTTGCAGTCCACCTCGGCCATGCTCACGCCGCACACCGCCGGCCGGCGGCACTACGAACTGGCCCGAGAGGTGCGCGCCACGCTGGCGCACTACGAGGACCTCAAGGACATCATCGCCATGCTGGGCATCGACGAGCTGTCGCGTGCCGACCGGCGGGCGGTCTACCGCGCGCGCCGGCTCGAGCGCTTCCTGACGCAGCCGTTCTTCACCACCGAACAGTTCACCGGCCACGAGGGCCGGCTGGTGCCGCGCGAGCAGACGCTGGCGGGCTGCGAGCGCATCCTGTCGGGCGAGGTGGACGACTACCCAGAGAGCGCGTTGTACATGATCGGCGGCATCGAGGAGGCGCTGGAGTGAACCTGCGCGTGGTCACGCCGCGCGAGGTGGTCATCGACGAGCGCGCCACGCGGGTCACGGTGCGGGCCGAGGATGGCTCGCGCACCTTCCTGCCCCGGCACATCGACTTCGTCACGGCGCTGGCCCCGTCGGTGGTCAGCTACGTCCGCCCGGGTGGCGAGGAGCGCTTCGTGGCGGTGGACGAGGGCGTGCTCACCAAGGCCGGCGACGAGCTGCTGGTGTCGGCCCCCTACGCCGTCGTCGGCGAGCGCCTGGGCGAGCTGCAGCGCCTGATCGAGGAGCAGTTCCGCGAGCGCGAGGACCGCGAGCGCGTGGCGCATACCGCGCTGGCGCGCCTGGAGGCGAACATCATCCGCCGCTTCATGGAGCTGGGCGACTGAGATGGAGCGTGAGCCGCGGGACACCCCGCAGCCCGAGGTCCCGCCACCGACGCCTCACGAGCGCGCGGCCGCGCGCCGGCGCCGGGAGCTGACCCGCCGGGTGGGCGAGGCCGAGGCGCGCATGCGGCGCGGGCGCGAGCGCCACTCCAGCGTGTGGTTCGGGCTGGGCACCTTCGGGCTGGTGGGGTGGTCGGTGGCCATCCCCACGCTGCTGGGGCTCGCGCTGGGCATCTGGATCGACACGCGCTATCCCAGTGGCGTGTCGTGGACGCTGATGCTGCTGTTCGGCGGCATCATCGCCGGCTGCCTCAATGCCTGGTACTGGCTCAGCCGCGAGCGCGAGGAGATCGAGCGGGAGCGCGGTGATCATGACGACGACTGAGCTGGCCTGGGTCGCGCTCTCACTGGTGGTCGGGCTGGCCGTCGGGGTCGCCTACTTCCGCGCGCTGTGGTGGACCATCGAGCGGCTGCCGCGCGCGCGCCGGCCGGCGCTGCTGCTGCTGGGCAGCAGCCTGGCGCGCATCGCGCCGGCGGTGGCCGCGTTCTGGCTGATCTCCGGCGGACAGTGGCAGCGGCTGGTGGCGTGTGTGCTGGGCTTCGTGGTGGCCCGGGTGATCATGGTGCACGTCTACAGGCCGCGCACGGCGACCGCCGACGCCGCCGACGAGGAGGTGGTGGCCGATGGCGCTGACGCCTGACAGCACCATCCTGCTGCAGCTCGGGCCCGTCTCCATCAACGCCACCATCGTGTACTCGTGGGTGGTCATGCTGGTGCTGGTCGTCTCCTCGTGGCTGGTCACGCGCCGCCTGACCTCGGAGGTCGAGATCAGCGGCGGCCAGAACCTGCTCGAGGTGATCGTGACCGGCATCCGCGGCCAGATCGAGGAGATCGGCGGCGAGCGCCCGGAGCTGTACATGCCCTTCGTCGGCACCCTGTTCATCTACATCGCCACCGCGAACATCATGGATGTCATCCCGGGGTTCCAGGCGCCGACCGGCTCACTGTCCACCACCGCCGCGCTGGCCATCTGCGTCTTCATCGCGGTGCCGGTGTACGGCATCGCGCGGCGCGGCCTGCCGGGCTACCTGCGCCAGTACATCGAGCCCACGCCCCTGATGCTGCCCTTCCACGTGGTGGGCGAGGTGTCGCGCACGCTGGCGCTGGCGGTGCGCCTGTTCGGCAACGTCATGAGTGGCTCGATGATCGTCGCGATTTTGCTCTCGATCGCGCCGTTGTTCTTCCCGATCGCCATGCGCGCGCTGGGGCTGCTGACCGGGCTGGTGCAGGCGTACATCTTCGCCGTGCTGGCGATGGTCTACATCGCGTCGGCCACGCGCGTGAGTCGTGGGGCCGCCGCCGAGGCGGCGGCTGAGGACGAGGACGGGTCCGCGAGCGTGGCCGACGGGACGCAGAAGGAAGGTGCGTGACGCATCATGGGCCTGGAACTGGTCGCAGTCGTCTCAATCATCGTGGGGGGCGTCACGATCATGGTGGGCTCCATCGGCCCGGCGCTGGCGGAAGGCCGGGCGGTGGCGCAGGCGCTGGAGGCGATCGCTCAGCAGCCCGATGAGGCGGGCACCATCACCCGCACGCTGTTTGTGGGCCTGGCGATGATCGAGTCCACCGCCATCTACTGCTTCGTGGTGACGATGATCGTGATCTTCGCCAACCCGTTCTGGAGCTACTTCGTAGAGCAGGCGGGTCGGTAGGCATGCCGGACTGGTTCACCGTCGTGGCACAGATCATCAACTTCCTGATCCTGGTCGGGCTGCTCAAGCACTTCCTCTACGGCCCGATCACGCAGGCCATGCAGGAGCGTGAGGAGCGCATCGCCGCGCGCCTGCACGAGGCCGAGGAGCGCGAGCAGGAAGCCGAGGCGGCGCGGCGCGAGCACGAGCAGAAGCTGCACGAGCTGGAGGCGCGGCGCGAGGAGGTGCTGGCGCGCGCTCGCAAGGACGCCGACGACGAGCGCGAGCGGCTGATCGATGAGGCGCGGCGCAGCGCGCGCGAGGCCGAGCAGCGGTGGCACCGCGCGCTGCAGGACGAGCAGGACGCCTTCATGCGCGAGCTGCGCCGGCGCGTCGCCGATCAGCTCTGTGCGGTGGCGCGTCAGGCTCTGGGCGACCTCGCCGACGCAGATCTGCAGGGGCGGATGGTCGATGTCTTCGTGACCCGCGCCGGCGACCTCGACGAGGACCGGCGGGCGGAGCTGCGCGCGGGCCTGCGGGAGGGCGAGCGGCCACCGGTGATCACCACCGCCTTTGAGCTGTCGGCCGACCGGCGCGGGCGGCTGGTCGCGGCGGTGCGCGAGCTGCTGGGCAGCGATGGCGAGGTGGAGGTGCGGCGCTCCGACGAGCTGCTGTGCGGGGTCGAGCTGTCGGTGGGCGGGCGCAAGCTCGGCTGGAGCCTTGACAGCTATCTCGACCGTCTGGCCGAGAGCATCGAGGAGACGCTGGATCGGGAGATCGAGCGCGGCCAGGCCGAGGCCGCGGGCGAGGCCCCGCCCGAGGAGCGTCCCGAGCATGAGTGAGCGCGACCTCAACGAGCTGGGGCTCGGCGAGGTGCTGGAGGACGTAGCGACCGCGCTGGGGCGCGCGCTGGACGAGCCCGCCCAACTGGTGCTGGAGGAGGTGGGCGAGGTCACGCACGTGGGGCAGGGCATCGCCCGCGTGCAGGGGTTGCCGTCGGTGCGCTCGGAGGAGCTGGTGCGCTTCCCCGGCGGGCTGATGGGGCTCGTCTTCGGCCTCGAGGACGACGAGGTCGGCGTGATCCTGCTGGGTGAGAGCGACAACCTGGGGGCGGGCGCGGAGGCCCGGCGTACCGGCCGCGTCATCGACGTGCCCGTGGGCGAGGAGCTGCGCGGGCGCGTGGTCAACGCCCTGGGCGAGCCGCTCGACGGTCGCGGTCCGGTGCGCACCTGGATGCGCTGGCCCATCGAGCGCCCGGCGCCGCCGATCACCGACCGCACCCCCGTCACCCGTCCGCTGCAGACCGGCATCAAGGCGGTGGACGCGCTCATTCCCGTGGGCCGCGGGCAGCGCGAGCTGATCGCGGGCGACCGGCAGACCGGCAAGACCGCGCTGGCGGTGGATACCATCCTCAACCAGCGCGACACCGGCGTGGTGTGCGTGTACTGCGCCATCGGCCAGCGCTCCGACGACACCGCGCGCGTCATCGCGGAGCTGCGGCAGCGCGGCGCGCTGCAGTACTGCATCGTGGTGGTCGCCGCGGGCGAGAACCCGCCGGGGCTGCAGTACATCGCGCCCTACGCCGCCACCACCATCGGCGAGTTCTTCATGGAGCAGGGCGGGGACGTGCTGGTGGTCTACGACGACCTGACCGCACACGCGCGCGCCTACCGTGAGGTGTCGCTGCTACTGCGCCGTCCGCCCGGCCGCGAGGCCTTCCCGGGGGACATCTTCTTCATCCACTCGCGCATGCTCGAGCGTGCCACCCAGCTCAACGATCGCCTCGGCGGCGGCTCGCTTACGGCGCTGCCCATCGTCGAGACCGAGGCGCAGAACATCTCGGCGTACATCCCCACCAACCTGATCTCCATCACCGACGGGCAGATCTACCTCAACCCCGAGCTGGTGCAGCGGGGCATGCTGCCCGCGG
Organism: Candidatus Zipacnadia bacterium; assembly: GCA_029820295.1. Classification (GTDB taxonomy): domain Bacteria; phylum Armatimonadota; class Zipacnadia; order Zipacnadales; family UBA5352; genus JALGVA01. The sequence goes on along the minus strand of JALGVA010000069.1, from coordinate 19,118 downwards.
TGGACGTGGGCATCTCGGTCTCGCGCGTGGGCGGCAAGACGCAGCTCCCGGCCTACCGCGCGGTCGCGGGCGACCTGCGCCTGCAGTACGCGCAATTCGAGGAGCTGGAGTCGTTCGCGCGCTTCGGCACGCGCCTGGACGAGGACACGCGCGCCAAGCTCGAGCGCGGGCGCCGGGTGCGTCAGGCGCTGCGGCAGCCGCAGTATCAGCCGATCCCCGTGGCCGAGCAGATCGCGGTGCTGCTGGCCGCCAGCCGTGGGGCCTTTGACGCCATCGACCCCGACGAGGTGCGCCGTGCGGCCGGACGGGTGCGCAGCCTGGTCACCGAGCAGCTCCCGGAGATCTGCGAGCGCATCCGCGAGGGCGTCAAGCTCGATGACGAGGAGTTGGACGAGATCGAGCGCGTGGCGCGGCAGGCGGTCTACCTCGTGGTCGGCGAAGCATCGGCCGAAGGTGGCGACGATGGAGACGGTTGACACGCTGGCGCGGCGCATCGACACCGCCGAGAGCCTGCAGTCGGTGGTCACCACCATGAAGGCGCTGGCGGCGGTGAGCATCCAGCAGCTCGAGGGCGTGGTGCGCTCGGTGGACGAGTACAGCCGCATCGTCGAGCTGGGGCTGCAGGTGCTGCTGACCCATCGGCCCGAGGGCGTGGAGCTGGTCGAGCCGGTGCTCAACGACGCGCTGGGCATGGTGGTCTTCGGCTCCGACCAGGGCATGTGCGGGCAGTTCAACGAGGACATCGTCAGCCACGCAATCGACGACATGCGCGCGCTGGTCGGCGGCGACGGCGAGCGCGCCATCCTGGCCGTCGGCGCGCGTGCGGTCATGCAGCTCGAGGACTCGGGCCTGGCCATCGACGACCTGCTCGACGCGCCCGCCTCCGCCGACAACATCATGCCGGTGGTCGAGGAGATCGCGGTAGCGGTGGAGCGCTGGCGCGTCGAGCGCGACTTCGACCGCGTGGTGCTGTACTTCAACCAGCGCGACTCGGGCGGCGGCTACCGGCCGTCGAGTCGCCGGCTGCTGCCCATCGACCGGGCGTGGCTGGAGCGCATCGAGCGCCGCCCGTGGCCCACGCGCGTGCTGCCGACCTTCTCCATGCCGTGGCGGCCGCTGTTCTCGCGGCTGATGCGGCAGCACCTGATGGTCGCCATCTACCGCGCCATCGTCCAGTCGATGATCAGCGAGCACACCGCGCGCATGGCGTCGATGCAGGCCGCCGAGAGCAACATCGAGGAGCGACTCGAGGACCTGCGCCGCGAGTTCCGACAGACCCGGCAGAGCGCCATCACGGCCGAGCTGCTCGACATCGTCTCGGGCTTCGAGGCCCAGCGCACCGGCGCCGACCTGTGACGCACCGTGGCGGGCATCGCCCCATCATCGGAGGGACCATCATGGCCGTGAAGTGCCGGGCCCACATCCTGCGCGACTACCACATGGACCAGGCGCCCATGGAGAGCGATGAGACCGGGCGCGCGGCGATGGCCGCCGAGCGGCGACGCAACTACGTGGCCTTCACCTGCCTGCTCTTCCACCCGGTTGAGCGGCGGTTGTACTGCGGCATCACCGCCTACGATGCCGACATCTTCTATGTCTTCGACACGCAGACGCACGAGTGGCAGAGCCTGGGCTGGGCCGAGGTGGGCGAGGAGTTCGACGTGAAGATCCACCGCTCACTCATCTACGATGAGACCGACGACGCCCTCTACGGCGCGACCGCCTGCCTGCATGACGTCAGCCGGCGGCTGGAGGCGCCCGGCGGCAAGATCTTCCGCTATCACCCCGGCAGCGGTGAGTACGAGGTGCTGTCCACGCCCGTGTGCCACGACTACATCCAGACCATCACCATGGACCACGAGCGCCGCATCATCTACGGGCTGACCTACCCGGTCTTCAAGTTCTTCCGCTACGACATCGACGCCGACCGCGTGACCGACTTCGACTTCGTCGGCTCGATCACGCACATCTCGGCGCTCGATGACCACGGGCGCTTCTGGGGCACCTGGCACTGGACGAAGCACAATCTGTTCTGCTACGACCCCGACGCCGACGAGATCACCTGGTTCGACCACTCCATCCCCAACGGCCCGGCCGGGCGCGACATCATGTACCCGGGCGCCGGGCCGGTGGACTGCATGATCAACGGCGGCGACGGCTACCTCTACATCGGCTCCACGCTGGGCGACCTGATCCGCCTCGATCCCGAGACCGCCGCATGCGAGTTCCTGGGCAAGCCCTATGCCTCACGGCGCATGCCGGGCCTGCTCATCGGCGAGGACGGGCTGATCTACGGGTGCGGCGGTGACGAGGGCAACGGCCAGCTCTTCAGCTACGACCGCGAGAGCGGCGCCTTCCGCAACCTGGGGGAGATGTACGACGCCGACCTCGACACCGCCTGCTACCGCACCCACGACATCGTGCGCGGTGAGGGCAACGTGTTCTACGTGGCCGAGACCGACAACCCGCGCCGCTCCGGCTACCTGTGGGAATGTGAAGTGCGCGCGTAGCCCGGCCCGGGCGCCCGACGACCGGCGCGGCAGAGCACGAACGCCCGCCACGGCTCGAAGTGCCGGGCGAAGCGGCCGCTGCGCCCGGGGTGTTCCTCGCGCCGGTGCACCTGGCCCTGGCCACGGAGGGGAGCGCAGGTGCGGGCGCGCTTCCGGCGAAGGTGGGCCCGCGCGTTGAATGCCACCGCCGGTCATCCTGATTGAGCCCGGAGTTCGCGAATGCACCTGCAGAGCGTGACCCTCCATCCCGACCGCTATCCGACGGACGAGCACTACCCGTTCAACCTGCCGCTGTTCCGCTGCCCGGCCACCTACGAGTTCAGCGCGCCGGTGACCTTCTTCGTGGGCGAGAACGGGTCGGGCAAGTCCACGCTGGTGACGGCGCTGGCGCGCAAGTGCGGCATCCACATGTGGCGCGGCTCCGACCGCCGGCGCTTCAAGGTTAACCCGTACGAGCAGCGACTGTCCCAGCACATCTCGGTGAAGTGGCAGGCCGGCCCGGTGCCGGGCTCGTACTTCGGCTCTGACACCTTCCGCCACTTCGCCGTGGTGCTCGACGAGTGGGCCGCGTCGGACCCGGGCCAGCTCAAGTACTTCGGCGGTGCGTCGCTGCTGACGCAGTCGCACGGCGAGTCGCTGCTGTCGTTCTTCCGCGCGCGCTACCAGTTCCCCGGGCTGCACCTGCTCGATGAGCCCGAGACGGCCCTGTCGCCGCGCTCGCAGCTCGACCTGCTGGGACTGCTCGTCGAGATGGGCCGGCGCGGGCACGCCCAGTTCATCATCGCGACGCACTCGCCCATCCTGATGGCCTGCCCCGGCGCCACCATCCTGAACTTCGACACCGTGCCCGCGAGCGAGATCGCCTACAAGGACACCGAGCATTACCGTATCTACCACGACTTCATGATGGACCCGCAGAAGTACGTGGATGCGCTGTGACGCCCACGCCGTCCGCACCGGAGGTTGGACATGAGAACACTCGCAATCATCGCCTGCACGCTGATGCTCGGCGCCGTCGCCCGAGCACAGGAGGAGGCGCCCCGACAGCCGACGCCCGGCGACAACCTGGCCGCGGGCGTGCGCTGCGTCTTCGACCCGGAGCCGGCGTATTCGTACTGCACCGACGAAGGCGACGCCCTGCAGCTTACCGACGGCGTCTACAACGGCTGCAACTGGACCGATGAGGGCACGGTCGGCTGGCAGGTGCGGCGCGACCGCGTCTTCCTGATCGACCTTGACCTCGGCGAGCCGGCGCCTATCGGCGCGATCACCTTCGACACGGTCACCGGCGGCGCGCAGGTGACTTTCCCGGCGGCCGCGCTGGTGTTCGTGAGTGATGATGGCGAGAACTACTGGTACCTCCGCGACGTCTTGACCGAGGCGCTGCCGCAGACCGAGTTCCTGAACCACCGCTTCGTTGCCGACGACCTGCGCGGCTTCGGCCGTTATGTGCGCATCGCCGTCATCGCCGGCGGCTTCTACGTGTTCTGCGACGAGATCGAGATCATGCGCGGCGACCACTCGGCGGATCAGGTCGCCTACCTCGATGACGCGCCGATCGCCGCCGATGCGGTGCGTGCGTACGCGGAGGCGATGATCCCGTGGGTCACGCAGAAGAATGCGACGCTCACGCTCCTGCGCGAGGCCGGGGCGGCCGTGGACGCGCGCGAGGCGCTGGTGGGGGACGCCACGTTGACCGCCGCGGCGCGCGAGGCCATCGCCGACGGCTGCCGCGCCGCGCTGACCGACCGCACGGTCACCGAGCCCGACTACCGCCTCGGCCCGCCCTACCGCGAGCCCGACCGGGCGGCCTTCGCGGCGGTCGCGCGCATGAACGCCGCCATCTGGCCGGGAGCGCCGGTGGTCACGTGGACCTCCCCCGACGCGGAGTGGCTGCATGTGCTCGACGGGCCGGTCGAGGCCGAGCCCGGGGCCGAGGTCACGGTGGACATGATGCAGAACGAGTTCGCCACCGCCAGCTTCGTGCTGACGAGCTGTGCGGACGAGGCGCAGGAACTCGATCTGTCGGCCGCCGACCTCACCGGCCCGGCGACGCTCCCGGCGGGCGAGATCCTCGACATCGCCCAGGTGGTGCACGTCGAGGCCTTCGGCTACAACTACCGCGATGACGCGATCGTGCCGCCGCGCGAGGGCCCGTTCATCCTGCAGCCGGGCGTGGCGAAGCGCATCTGGCTGACCTTCCGCACGCGCGGGCGTGACGTGCCGCCTGGCGACTACGCCTCGACCATCACGGTGTCGGTGGCGGGCGAGACCGTGGCGACGGTGCCGGTACGGCTGCGCGTCTGGCCGCTGCGCTTCCCCGATGACACGACGCTGCACAGCAACACCTGGGGGTACTTCGACGAGGGGCCGATCGTCGGCCACGAGGCGGATGCCGCGCGCGACCTGGTCGAGCACTACAACACCGCGATGACCGTCAACCACCGCTACCTGCCCGACCCCGAGGCCGACGCCGAGGGCAACCTCGCGCCGATGGACTTCAGCGCGCTGTCGGAGCTGATCGATCTGAACCCCGAGGTCCGGCTGTGGCTGATCTGGCCCGGTTTCGAGTTCGGCTTCCAGCGCATGGGCCTCGCGCAGGTGGGCGGCCCGGCGTGGGAGAACGCCTTCGAGCAGTACGTGACCGGGGTCCGCGACTTCCTCGCGACCAAGGGCATCGACGCCGATCACTTCGCGTGGTACTGGATCGACGAGCCCGGTGCCGACGCGTGGCACGAGGTCTACATTCCGTGCAGCCGCCTGGTCAAGCAGATCGACCCCGCCATGCTGGTCTGGGCCGACCCGACGGGGCACATGTCGCGCGAGGACATCGAGGCCGCGCTGCCGTGGGTGGACTTCATGTGCCCGTCGCTGGGGCTGCTCACCAGCCTCGGGGGCTCGGACGTGTTCCTGCAGACGCGACTTCCGTCGTGGATGTACGTGTGCGCGAGCGAGAAGAACATGCCGCCCTTCGGCTACTACCGCTGGCTGTCGTGGAAGGCCTTCAGCTACGGCCTGCAGGGCATCGGCATGTGGGTGTACACCGACCGCAACGCCATGACCTTCAGCGACTACGTCAGCGGCGTGAGCTACGCGATGGTCTTCGCGGGCGAGCAGGGGATCATCGGCTCCAAGCGCTGGGACGCCTGGCGGCAGGGTATCGCCGACTACGAGTACCTGGCGATGCTCCGGCGCGCCGCCGATGAGGCGCGCGCCGCGGGCCGTGCCGCCGAGGCGGTCGCCCGTGCCGAAGGCATCCTGAGCGAGGGCGTCGCCGAAGTAGTGGGCGAGGACCCGCACAGCGGCCCGCCGGGCGGCGCGGAGGCGGCCGATCGCCTGCGCGTGGCGATCCTCCACTGCCTGGCCGATTTGCAGGAGTGACGGGGCGTCACAGCCCGCGGATCATGTAGGCCTGCAGGATGCCCGACTCGTCGGAGTTGAAGAACGCCATCGATCCGTCGGGCGACAGGAATGGGTGGATGTGCGCGCCCTTGTCGCAGGTCGAGCGCGGGCTCAGCAGGTGGCGGAAGTCGTGCAACGCGTCCGCGCCGGGCTCGCCCAGCTCCGCCAGCTCAATCGACGCATCCGGCCCGAGCGGCCCGGCGTCGGAGACCAGGCGCGTGCCCGCGATGTCGGTGGCGAAGTGGTAGAAGTGCGGGTCGGGGTAGTCGCGCGTGAGGTCGTTGCGCACTCCGCCGGGCGTGGCGATGCCGATGTGCCCCGCGAAGGGTGCGGCCCGGCCCTCGATGAGCTGCGCCTCCGCCGGTTCGCGCGTGCCCGTGCTGGTGATGGCCCAGGTGCTGCGCCCGCGCCAGCACTGATGGCCCTGGCAGAATTCGTTGCCGTCGCGCCCCCAGGGCATGGTGCGGAAGTCGGTGCCGTCGTCGCGGATCACGTGGATGTCGGCCCCGAGCCCGCCGGTCAGCCGCGACACCACCCCGTACGCATCCGCGACGTTGTCGTGGTTTTCCTGGATGAGGATATCGTGGCTCGCGTCCGCGTCCGTCGAGCGGCAGTACTGCGGGTGCATGTTGCACCACGTGGGCCCGTGGATGATCAGTTCGACCGTCGCCGCCTCTACGTCGAAGACCATCAGCCCGAAGGGCGCGCCCTCGGCCTGGCCGTCGCCCAGGAAGCCGGAGATCGCGACGCGCTTGCCGTCGCTTGAGATGGTCGAGAGGGGGTAGATGCGGCTGGGCCGGAAGTCGGTGCCGGGCAGTGGCGCATCGACCACGCACACCGTCTCGCGCCCGGTGCCGTCGAGCCCGACGCGGCGCAGCGTCAGCGTTCCGCCGCCGATCTCGGTCGCGTTGACGAAGTAGTAGAGCCAGCGGCCATCGGGGCTGATCGACGGCCCGGTGGCGCCCGGCTCGTCGGTCAGCGGCGAGAGCGCGCAGTCGTCCTCGATGTCGCACAGCAGGTAGCGGTGCAGCGGATCGTCCCTGTCGCTGCCGTGCGCGTGCGCGGAGCGGTGCAGCACGAAGCGCCGCGAATCGGGCGTGAAGATCTGCGCCTCCATGTAGATGTGCGAGGACGGCACGTCGGCCTCGTCGGTGAGCTGGATGACCTCGATGTCCTCGGGCGAGCGCTTGTCGAGCAGGTCGGGGCGCAGCTTCATGGCGGTCTCCTCATTGCTGGCTGGCGGCATGAGTGGCGTCGGCGGGGTCTGTTCGTGCGAAGTCCGCGGCGCACCTCCCGTCGCCCGGGAGGAGGAGTGCCGCCGCGGAGGCGGAAGCGATGCGCACGGGCGGCTGGGTGCGCGGTCGCTCCCCGAGGAGGCGTTGCGATGAAGCTGCTCCGGCTGACGCTGGTGATCTCCGCCTGTGCCGCCGCGCCCATCATGGCGCAGCAGTGGCATCACCCGCTCTACGTCGGCAACGGCGGCGTGTGGCGCACGCGCGTGCCGGTCGAGATCCGCAACCCGCCGGCGCGCGAGGCCGCCGGCGATCCGGTCACGGTCACGGTCGGCGCCGGGCGCGGGCAGGCGGACCTGGCCGGCCTGCCCGCCGAGGGCGTGCGCGTGTGCAGCGCCGACGGGGCCGAGTTGCTCTACCGGATTGCGACGTCGGATGGCCGGGACATCACCTCGGGCCCGATCCCCGAGGGCGCGCTGCTGACCATCCCCGCGGAGTGCCCGGCCGGGGGCAGCGCGACCTGCTGGGTCTACGCCGACAACCCGCTCGCGTGGCCGGTGCCCGACTTCCTGCAGGCGGCCACCGGCGTGCGTAATGGGGACCTCGAGGCCGGGACCGGGGACACACCGAGCGGCTGGAGTCACGACCGCGGCGACGCGGCGCACCGGGCGTCGTGGGTGACCGAGCGACCGCGCTCGGGCGAGCGCTGCCTGAAGACGGTCGTTGCGCCCGGCGCCGAGCCGACCTGGATCGCGACGCGCCAGGGCGGCATCCACGTGGTCGGCGGGCAGCGCTACCGGCTGACGGCCTGGGTGCGCGCGAGGGATGTGGTGGGCTACGCGGGCTGGTACGTGCACGTGGGCGACGCGGCGCAGCCGATGATGATCGGGCCGGTGGAGCGCGCGGGCGACGGCAGCTTCGACTGGCGGCAGATCACCCTTGAGTTCGACGCGCCCGCGCAGGCGAATCTGCTCAGCCTGGGCACGGTGCTGCGCGGGAGCGGCACCGCGTGGTTCGACGACGTGGCGCTCGAGGCGCTTGATGGCGGGCCGGCGCTCAGCGCCGAGGCGGGACCGCCGGAGCGCCTGGAGCTTGCCGAGGACGGCGCGGACGCGCCGTGGCTGGATGACCGCTGGCCGCGGCGCGTGGCGGTGACCGTGCCTAACCTGACCGAAAAGGAGCGCGAGGGCGTGCTCGTGCACGTGCCCCTCGCGCCCATCGTGGGGCGCATGGGGGGCACGGTGAACCCGCGCTCGCTGCGCGCGGCGGCGGGCCGCCACGAGCTGTCGAGCCTCACCGTCGGGGGCGGGTTCGTCTTCAAGGCCGACCTGCCCGCGCGTAGCCTCACGACCTTCCACGTCTACTTCTCCGACGACCCGGCGTTCGACCCCGGAGACGGTGGCGACTACGCGGCGCTGGCGGGCAGCCACGTCAACCTGGCGCGCAACCCGAGCTTCGAGGAGGGCGGCGTGCTGCCGGACGACTGGCCCGGCGGCGCCGAGGGCGAGCGGCCCGCGGGCGCAGAGCTGGAGCGCGTGGAAGAGGGCCGCCTGGGCCGCTGGGCGACGCGCATGCACATCCCCGACGGCACCACGCCGGCGTGGACCGGCTGGCGGCAGGATGTGCCGGTCGAGCCCGGGCGCAGCTACCTGTTCGCCGCCTGGCTGCGCACCGAGCACATCCGCGACCGCGTGCAGATTCACGCGCACTACCGCAACGCCGACGGCGGGCTGTGCGCCACGAAGCAGCACACCGGCGCGGGTCCGGCCTTGAGCGGCACCAACGACTGGACGCTGCTGTCGGGCATCTTCGAGATGCCCCCGGACATCGCGACCTTCCAGCTCCACCTCACCATGAACACCACCGGCACGGTCTGGCACGACGGTGTGCTGCTGGCCGAGGTCGCGCCCGGCCACGTCGGCGCGATCGAGGCCCATCCGCGGCTGCGCGTCACCGCCCCGACCATGTGGCCGGTCAACTCGATCGTGAAGGTCTTCCGCGATGATCCGGCGCCGGCTCAGGTCCCGCCGGCCCGTGTCACCGCCGCCGGCAACGAGGCTGAGCCGCTGCAGGTCGCACTGCGCGCCCCCGAGGCGCTGACGGGCGTGCGCGTGGAGGTCGATGCCCCGACGAGCGACGGCGGCCAGCACCTCCCGGCGCCCGAGGTGGCGCCGGTGGGCTACGTGCCGATCGACCACGCGACCAGCTACTACCCGTCGGACGCGCCGGACTGGCGCCGACGCGTGCCGACGGCTCCCGGAAGCTGCGACGGCTGGGCGGGGTGGTGGCCGGACCCGCTGCCGCCCGCGGGCGAGTTCGACCTGCCCGCGCGCACCACGCAGCCGGTCTGGGTGACCGTGCGCGTGCCCGCGGGCACGGCGCCGGGTGACTACCGCGGGACAGTCAGGGCGGTCGATGAAGGCGGCACGGTGGCCGAGCTGCCCTTCACGGTGCACGTGTGGCGCTTTGCGCTGCCCGAGGACAGCCACGTGCAGGCGATCTACGACGCGCGCGGCACCGGCGCGCAGTGGGCCGTGCCCGGCGACAGCCAGGAGGAGCGCCTGCGTCGGCTCTGGCGGCTGATGGCCGAGCACCGCGTCTGTCCCGACCGCGTCCGGCCCGAGCCGGTCTTCCGCCTCGAGGACGGCCGGGTGACCGCCGACTTCGCGGCCTTCGACGAGCAGGCCCACTACTACTTCGAGACGCTGGGCTTCGAGCACAGTTACACGCCGTGGCACCTCTACTGCTTCGGCTGGGGCCATCCGCCGCGTGCGCTGTGGGGCGTCGCGCCCTACGAGGGCGAGTTCCCCTTCGAGGGCGCGGATCGGTCGCGGCTGCGCGCGGAGTACCGTGACGTCTACCAGCAGGCCCTGCGCCTGTTCTGGGATCACGTCACCGAGATGGGCTGGGCCGACCGCTTCGTGCTCTACATCTCCGACGAGCCGTGGTTCGCCAGCCGCGACTACATCGTCCCGCAGATGCAGGCGCTGTGCGCGATGATCCACGAGGTCTCGCCCGAGATCCCGATCTACTGCAGCACCTGGAGCTACCTGCCCGACTGGCAGGGCTACCTCGACATCTGGGGCGTGGGGCACTACGGCCGGGTGATGCCCGACGAGCTGGCCACCATCCGCGCCGACGGCAGCCGCGTGTGGTGGACCACCGACGGCCAGATGTGCATCGACACGCCACTGTGCGCCATCGAGCGCCTGCTGCCGCACTACTGCTTCTCCTACGGCGCCGAGGCCTACGAGTTCTGGGGCATCGACTGGCTGACCTACAACCCGTGGCGGTTCGGCTGGCACTCGTTCATCAGCCAGAGCGGCGAGCCCGGCGAGCGGCGGTGGGTGCGCTACCCCAACGGCGACGGCTTCCTGGTCTATCCGGGCGCGCCGGTGGGCGTGGACGGGCCGGTCAGCTCGATCCGGCTGGAGAACGCGCGCGAGGGCGTGGAGGACTACGAGTACCTCTACCTGCTGCGGGAGCTGATTGCGCGCGGGCGCGAGGCGGGCCTGGACGTGGCCGAAGGCGAAGCGGCGCTGGCGCGGGCAGGCCAGCTCGTGGACATGCCCAGTGCCGGCGGCCGCTACTCGAGCGCGATCCTGCCCGACCCCGACGCGCTGCTGCGCGCGAAGGAGGCGGTCGCGCGGGCCATCGAGGCGCTCAGGGCGGAGCTGGAGGGCTGACGCCTCACTCCGGCGGCTTCGCCTGGACGATGCGGCTGAAGGGCACGCGCAGGAGCGCGACGTCCGTGCCCGGCTCGCCTACGCTCACCGTCTTGCGGTTGACCTGCACCACCTCGCCCTGCCACCACCGGTTGCGGTAGCGGAAGGTGACCAGCGAGCCGAGCTCAATGCCCTGCTCGCGCAGCCGCTCCCGGTCACGATCGAGCACCTCGCTGTTCAGCCACTCGCGCTCCCCCGCTTCGCCGTCGAGGCCGCGGAAGATCGATGCGGATCCATGCAGTACCTCCGCCACGCTCCGCTCGACCTCATCCTCGCTGAGCAGCCCCAAGCTGCCCGCGCGCTGCAGCAGCTCCGCGCAGGCGTTGCGCCAGCTCTGGTCGTGCCTGCGCCGCACGCCGGCGATGTGGTGTGCCGTCTCGTGGCACAGCACCAGCACGTGCTCCGAATCGCCGGCGTCGAGCGCCACGTTCATGCGCACCACGCGCACGCCGTTGCGGCGGCGGATGGCGTTGCCCACATAGGACCTGACCGCCACCAGCTCGATCACGTCAACGTGGCCGGCGATCAGCTCCTGCACCGGCGCCGACCGCATCAGCGCCGCCAGCTCGTCGCCGCTGACCAGCTCGACCACAGGCACGCGTGCGTCGCGCTTCATGGGCGCCCCCCGGTCCGCGCGCCGCGCGTGCGCGCCAGGTGATCGACCTCGAGCATGGCGTCGGCGATGTCGCGCGCGGTGAAGCTGCGGTTCAGGCCGAACGGGGCGGTGCCATCTGCGCCGACCATCGTCTGCGTGTGCTCTATCAGCTCGTCGCGGCCGATCTCGTCGATGCCGAAGTCGGCGAAGCGCGTAGGCAGTTCGACGCTGTGGTTGAAGTCGATGACCTCGTCGATCTCGCGCAGCGGCGCGCCGAACAGGATCAGGTTCACCAGCGTGCCGAAGGCGACCCACTCGCCGTGGATCAGCTCGCGCGTGCAGCGCGGGTGGTTCGCCAGGTGCAGCGTGTGATCGCCGCCGACCAACCCGCAGGCGGCGCCGCCGACCGCCGAGCAGTAGAAGATCGCCTCACAGACCTTGCCGACCTCGTCGCTGGGGATGCCCAGGCGCGCGTCGTCCCAGGCGCGCTTGCCGCTGTCCATGACCAGCGCGTAGGTCAGCCGGCCGATGGCCTCCGCGGCGACCGTCGGGAAGGCGTCGCGCAGCCCCAGCGCGCCCGTCTCCGCGTTGCCGGGCCGGCGCATCTCGCGCGCGATGGGCAGGCCCGCGCCGAAGGGCAGCACATCACCCATGCCGCTGGCCAGGTAGCGCGCGCCGGCGTCCACGATCACGCGCGTGTCGCACATCACCACGTCCGGGCCGCGGTACCAATGCCGCCGGCCGACATCGTCCTCCTCGATGCTCGAGGAGATGGTACCGCCCGCGTTGGTGCCGGCGGTCGTGGGCACCACGATCAGCGGCACGTCCAGCTCACGCGCCACGGCCTTGCCGCAGTCCATCACCCGGCCGCCGCCGCAGGCGATGGCGAAGTCCACGCCCTGCTCGCGGGCGATGCGCACCAGGTCGCCCACGCGGCTCCTGACCTTGTCCACGTGCGCGCCGTGCTCGACGTGGCAGTCAAGGCCGCTCGCGCGCAGGCTGTCGAGGATCGGCGCCTTCACGGCGTCGAGCGCGCGCCGCCCGCCCATGAGCAGGCCCTTCGAGCCCAGCCAGCGCGCGTGCAGTCCGATCTCGGGCAGGATGTCGGGGCCCACTACGAAGCGCCACGGGGACACGATCGTCCGCTTCATCGCCGTCACCTCTCGCCGTCGGTTGCCGGACGGCGGGAGTCTTCGCCCGACGGAGCCCGTCGCCTGCGCGCGTGTGTTTCACGAGTCGCCCCAGGCCGCGCGGCGGCAAACTGAACCGTCGGCCACCCGTGGCCCGGCCGCGACCGCAACTAGCGGTCCGCATCGAGGATCTCGCGGACCTTGCGCGCCAGGTCGGGGCCGTCGAACGGCTTCTGCAGGAAGTTAACTCCCTCGTCGAGCACGCCGTGATGTACGATGGCGTTGTCGGTGTAGCCGGAGAGGTGGAGCACGCGAATGTCGGCCTGCCGCTCGTGGATACGGGCCGCCACCTCGGGACCGCTCATATCCGGCATGACCACGTCGGCGATCAGCAGGTCAATCTCGTCCTCGTGGTCGGCGGCAATCCTGACCGCCTCCTCCGGGTCACCGGTCTCGAACACGGTGTAGCCCTGCGCGCGCAGCAGGCCCACTATCAGCTCGCGCACGATCTCCTCGTCCTCCACCACCAGCACGGTCTCGTTGCCGCCGCGCACCTCCGCCGCGCCAACGCGCTCGGGTTGCAGATCACGTTCGTCGAAGGTCCGGGGAAGGTAGACCTTGAAGGTGGTGCCTCGGCCCGGCTCGCTGTAGACGTAGATGCTGCCCCCGCTCTGCTTGACGATGCCGTAGACCGTGGCCAGGCCCAGGCCGGTGCCCTTGCCCTCTTCCTTGGTGGTAAAGAACGGCTCGAAAATGCGCCGCCGGGTCTCCGCATCCATGCCCTCGCCGGTGTCGCTGATGGCGAGCATCACATGTGGCCCGGGGCGCGCATCGGGGTGAGAGGCCACGTAGTTCTCATCCAACCACACCGTCCCGGTCTCGATGACGATGCGTCCGCCGTCGGGCATGGCGTCGCGGGCGTTGACCACCAGGTTGATGACCACCTGCTCAATCTGCGCCGGATCGACCAATGTGTGCCACTGCTCGCCCGAGCGGTACGCGTTCAGCTCGATGCTCTCGGGTATCGTCCGGCGCAACATGGGAAGCATGTCGTCCACGATGTCGGCCAGATCGACCACTTCGGGCCGGAAGATCTGCTTCCGGCTGAAGGCGAGCAGTTGCCGGGTCAGAGCCGCCGAGCGGTTGGCGGCCTGGCTGAGCTGGTCAAGATGGGAGGCGGCCTTCTCGTCATCGGCAAGGTGGCGTTGCAGAAGCTGGGCGTTGCCGATGATGACCGTGAGCATGTTATTGAAGTCGTGAGCGACCCCACCTGCGAGCTGGCCGATCGCCTCCATCTTCTGGGCCTGACGCAGTTGCTCCTCGAGGCGTCGCTGCTCGGTGACATCCTGAATGTGCAGTAGGGCCATCGTCTCCGCGCCGATCTGCACCGGGCAGGTGGAGAGCACGCAGATCATGTCTCGCTGCCCGTCATCGGTCTCAACGGTCAGCGTGGCCTCCACGCCATCGTGTTCGACACCTTGCTGGATGGTGTCCAGCGTCGTGCGACGCATCACGCACTCGGCGCAGGCGGGCCCGAAGCCACAGCCTTGTGGGTGTTCGTGGACGTGGACGCAGCGCAGCGCCTGCCCGCCGGGAAGCGACCTGAGCGCGTCAGCCGGGCGGCCGGCCAGCTCGGCGGCGCGCCGGTTGGCGCGGCGCACACAGCCCTGGAAATCGAGGAGTAACACGATGGTCGGGGCGTAGTCGTAGGCCGCCGCGAGTTCGCCCTCGCGCTCGCGTAGTGCCTGCTCCGCGTGGTAGCGGTCGGTGATGTCGGTCAATGAGGCCACTGAGGTGGTGGTGCCCGGGATCAGGTCAACGTGCAGCAGGATGCGCCGCATCTCCCCGCTGCGCGTTCGGAAGTCGAACTCGTAGCGCGTCGGGGCAGAGCCGGGCTCGACGCGGCGCCGGTCGTGGTAGCCGGTCATGCGCTCGAGTTCCCACGGCGCCACGAAGTCGGTGTACTTCAGCCTGCCCTCAAGCTGCTCACGCCGCCAGCCACTGAGCGCGGCGAACTCGTCGTTGGCGAGGATGATGGTGCCGTCGGCCTCCACCATACAGGTAGCCGCGCTGGTGGTCTCGAATATGGTGCGGTAGCGCGCCTCGCTGGCGGCCAGTTGCTGTTCGGCGTGCAGGCGCTCGGTGATGTCTCTCCCATAGAGGTTGGCGTAGTGGTAGCGGACGACAGGCGCGCAAACGAATGCGTAGGTGCGGCCATCGCATTCGACAGCCAGCTCCTGGTTTGTGTCGGTGGTCAGTGCCACCCTTACGGACTCACGCCATGGCTCAGGCACGGTGTCCGCCGGTGTCCCCAGGGCCTCCAGCAGGCGTCGGGCGGGAGCATTGGCGTATTCGACCACCTGGTCATCTCGTACCCGTAGCACGGGGTAGGGGTTCTCCTCCGGGAAACGCGCCAGCCGCTCGACCTCCTCCTGCGCGCGCTTGAGTTCGCTGATATCGGTAATCACGGAGAAGCTGCCGACAATCGTGCCGGTCTCGTCGTGCAGCGGCGCCGCGGCCACGCGCGCGGGGAAGGTCTCGCCATCCGCCCTCAAAAAGGTGGTCTCGTAGCGCGCGGTGGGGCCGGTGGAGAAGCGGGCTTCGAGCTGCCTGTGCAGCAGCGCCGCGCTCTCCGGAGGGTGCAGCTCGTCGGCGGGCCTGCCGAGCAGTTCCTCAGCCGACCTCCCCACCATGCGACAGAAGGCATCGTTGACGTAGGCGATGCGCCGTTGGAGATCGATGATGCTGACGCCGTCGACCATGGTCTCGACCAGCGTCTGAAAGCGAGCACGTGTCTGGTCGAGTTCCCGCTGGGCCCGGCGCAGGTCGGTGACATCATGGCCGACCGCGACGACCTCGACCACCTCGCCGTCCGTGCCGCGGAGGGGCGCGAAACGCCAATGGACCAGGCGCTCCTCTCCCTCGGCCGCCAACAGCGGCGCCTCCAACTCGCGACCGGCGTCACCGTCCAGAACTGCCTTCCAGGCGCGGCGCATCGCGGGGCGCGCGTCCTCGGGGATGAAGTTCCCAAGGAAGTCGGTGCGCAGCACCCCTCGCTCGATCCGCCCGGTCAGTTCCTGCGCGCGTCGGTTGAAGAAGACGATCCCGGCCTCTCGATCCAGTCCGACAATGAGCGCATCGGCGGCATCGGCGATGGCCCGCACGCGCGTCCGCTCGTCCTGTACCACCGCCAGCGTGTGATCACGGGCGGCGGCCACGCGGATCGCATGGAGCGCAAGTGCCAGGTCGTCGGCGATCTCCCTGATCAGCCCGGTCTGCTCGTCATCGTTCAGCATCTCCCTCCCAACGCTGACGCCCAGCACGCCCAGCGTACGCCCGCCACGGCGCAGGGGCGCGACCACGGCGGCGCGGTCGGCACAGGTGGCCTGCAGTGGGCAGTCCGAGCACATTCCATCCACGCGCCCGATGACCGACACGCCCTGCTCGCGGGCGCGCGCGAAGCACGGGGGGGCCTCGCCGCTCCGGACGAGCCGCTCCAGATCTCGCAGCGCCTGTCCCTCAAAGCCGTGCTGATACAGCCCCTCGGGGCGACCGCGAGGGCCAGCAGTGATCACCCAGGCGCCGTCGCAGATGCGGGCGCGCGTGAAAGCGGTACAGGCTTCAGCCAGCAGCAGGTCGGTACTGTCCGCAGAGGCGATGAGCTGATTGACGTCGCGGATGGCGGCGAGCAGCGAATGCCGATACAGGAGGCGCAGACGTTCGCGCTCTCGCCGGCCTACCACCGTCGCAAGCACCAGGCCGAAGACGATGAACACCAGCACGCCCACGGAACGGATGTACAGCTCGCGCGGAGGGACGTTGAGGATGAGGAGGTCGAGGAAGCGACCGGCGTCATGGTAAGAGGCGTCAACGACGGCGTCGAGCACCCACACGGCCAATGCGGCCAGCAGAGCCCCCAGAACGATGAGGCGTTGCAGCGTCACGACGGGCCTCCTCTCGGTCGGCGATAGGCGGGGCGTCACCATTGACGCGTCTCGTCATCGAAGCGAACCGCCTGGGGGTCGGGGCACGGGGTGAGCGACCCCTGCGGGCGGGGCGGGCCGACGCGGTCAAGGATACACATACATGTCGCAGCCGGTCAAGCCATTGGCGACAAGCGGCCGTGTGCATGGTGAGGCAGGGGCGGATGCGTCATGAGCAGGAACCGACCGGAGGCGTCACTCCGCGTCGTCCAGCATCCCGCGCACCACCTCCGCCAGCTCATCCACGCCGAACGGCTTCTGGACATACCTCGTCCGTTCATCCGTGCGCGTTCCTTGCCTGGTCGTCTCGTCAGCATAGCCGGACAGGAGGATTACGCGCATGTCCGGTCTGGACGCGCGGATCGCTTCGACCATCTGCGGTCCGGTCATTCCCGGCATGGCCACGTCCGTCACCACCAGGTCTACCTCAGGGCGGTCGGCGAACACTCGCAGCGCTTCCTCCCCCCCGCCGGTAGCCAGCACGATGTAACCCTCCCCCTCGAGGACCTCGGTGAGCACGAACCGCACCGGATCTTCGTCCTCGACCACCAGGATGGTTCGTCGATCTGGTGCGTCCGCCATAGGCTGCTCACTCCCTTTCCCGACTCCTGTTCGTATCGGCACCCAGGACGGATTCGCTGATCGGCCCTCCCGAACCTGCTGTGCGACGATGTGGATGGGCGCCACGTAGGTATCTCGTCTCCGACGACGAATCGTACATCAATCACCTCAATGCCGCACAGTTGGCCTCACTCCACGAGGGCCACGGTGCCCCCAGCGATGAGCACCGGCGTCGTGGGCCGTCATCGGGGGCAGTCGCGGTGCCGACGGACTCCGGTTGCGGGTATAGGGACGCGGAGAACACCCGGCTCTCGCCACTGAGCCAGTGGTGGCGGGTGCTGCGCATCGCCTACCTGCGCTTCGGCTTCAGCGCGAGCGTGTTGATGGCCGCGGGCATCGCGTTCTTCTCGCTGATGTGCCTCGCCCCGCTCGGCATCCTGCTGGCCGCGAGCCTGCAGTACGTGCTCGGGCCCGGCGGCGACGTCTACGTGCGCATCACCGAGGCGGTCAACGCGCTGGGCCCTGAGACCGCCGGCCAGATCATGCCCCAGGTTGACGACCTGCTGCACAGCTCCGGCACGCACGTGGCCGGCCTGATCAGCGTGGCGGCGCTGGTGTGGGCCGGTCTGCGCCTGTTCGAGATCGTCGAGCGCGCGCTGACCGACATCTGGCCCGGCAAGATGCTGCGCACTTACCTGCACCGCAAGCTGGTGGCGCTGATCATGATGATCGTCGCCGGCGTGCTGCTGGGCAGCTTCATCCTCTTCGCCGCTTTCCTCGCCTCGGCCGAAGCATGGCTGGGCCAGTTCCCGGGGGTCAACGTCGATCTGCTGAACCGCGCCCGGCCGCGCTTCCTTCTGGCCTATCAGTTCGTGGTCGCCTACATCGCCTTCGCGCTGCTCTACAAGTTCATGCCGGTGGAGCGGGTGCCCACGAGGGCCACGCTGGTCGGCGCAGGCTTCGCGGCCGCGCTCTGGCAGGTGGGCTCCGCGGTCTTCACCTGGGTGATGCGGCTGTCGCTGCAGCACGGCAGCTTCTACGGTGGGCTGACGGGCATCGTAGTGTTCTCGATGTGGTGCTTCCTGGGCGCGCAGATGCTCCTCTTCGGCGGCCATGTCGCCGTCGCCTGGGAGCACGTGTTCCATCAGCGGCGCGGCGCCGAGGAGGACGACGCGCTGATCGCCCGGCCGCAGGGCCGCACCACCGAGGGGCGGGCGTGATCGTACGCCGCGAGATGGAGAGGTGAGCGTGATGTCACTGCTGATGAAGCTGCTGCAGCGTGCGGTGGTCGGTGCGGCTGTGCCGGCGGCGCATCCGGGAGGACGCGCCGCCGTCGATCGGTACCATCGCCTGAGTCGGCTCAGCGTGCGGCAGAGGCCCTGCGGCCCCCGCCCCGACTGCGCCGCCGGCCGCGCGAGGAGCCACCCGTGCGCGCGCCGGAGGATCTTGCGGGCGCCGGCGCGTGCGCCTCGGCCATCGCGCCGGCATCGAACCCGTCGACGGTGCGCACGGGGATACGCCCACCCAGGGCGCGCTCGATGTCCCGCACCGCGGCCCGGTCGTCGGGCGTGACCAGGGTGATGGCGTCACCGGCGCGTTCGGCCCGCCCGGTGCGTCCGATGCGGTGGATGTAGTCGTCGGCGCTGCCGGGGATGTCGTAGTTGATCACATGCGAGATGGTGTCCACGTCCAGCCCGCGCGACGCGATGTCGGTCGCGACCAGCAGACGCACCTTGCCAGAGCGGAAGGCGTCCAGCGCCTTCCGCCGCTGGTTCTGCGAGCGGTTCGAGTGCAGAACCGCCGCGTGGCGGCCCGCCCGCCCGATCTGCCTGGCCAGCCGGTTGGCGCGATGCTTGGTGCGTGTGAACACCAGCACCGAAGCGGTGTCCGTGCAGTCGAGCAGCGCCAGCAGCAGCGCGGTCTTCCGGTCGTGCGCCACCCGGCACAGGGCGTGCTCGACGGTCTGCGCGGGCGCCCTCA
>JALGVA010000229.1 GCA_029820295.1 Candidatus Zipacnadia bacterium | reverse complement strand
ACCTGGTGGTAGCCATCTCACTCGCAGGGATGGCACTTGCCATGCCGCCACTGCACGCCCAGCACATCGTGGTCTTCGAGGCGTACGCGCCGGCCGACAGCGAGTGGGCCGGCGGCGAGCAGTCCGTGCTGGTCGCGGTCAGTGAGTGGAGCGAAAGCGGCGCAGTCGCCGTGCCCGACGGCGCGGGCGGCGCGCTGGTCTTCTTCGAGGCCGCCGCCCCCGAGGACGGAGCATTCGCAGGCGATATGAACGTGAACGGTCAGCGCGTCTCCGCCGATGGTCGGCTCCTCTGGGAGGGCGGCCAGGCGTCGCTGCTCGTGCACGGATCGGGCGCCATCGAGGCCGCTCCAGTCGCGGTCCCCGACGGCAGCGGCGGTGCAGTGGTCGTCTGCCAGGCCGCCAGCGTCGCCGAGAACCGGCCTCACGACTGGGACGTCATCGCCCAGCGCGTCTCCGGTGACGGGCAACTGCTCTGGGGCGGCGGCGACCTGCCGGTCATGGTGTGCAGCACGCAGCTCGATGAGCTGGCGCCGGCGGCCATCGGCGACGGTGTCGGCGGCGCCTTCGTCGCCTTCGAGGCCATCGGCCCTGACGGCGGCGATTGGGCCGGGCTGCACGGACGTATATGTGCAGCGGCTGTCGGCCGATGGCGAGACCATGTGGGGCGGCGACGCCGCAGCCCTGCCCGTCTCGGCGGGCGACTACGTTGAGCAGTCGCCGTGCATCGCTCCCGACGGCGCGGGCGGCGTGGTCATTGCCTGCGAGGCCGTGACCCGGGAGGGTCAGTTCGCGGGCGACTGGGAGATCGTCGGTCAGCGCTTCGCCGCCGATGGCACCGCCGCGTGGAACAACGGCGAGCATCCGAGCATCATCTCCGCCACTGGTTGGAGCGAACGCTTCCCGGTCATGGGCGGCGGCGCCGTCGGCGCCCGCGAACGCGTCCACGAGCCTGCCGCCGGCCCGGGCGGTCCGGGTGGCGGCGCCGGCAATCGCGCCAACCCGGTGAACCCGTAGGGGACCGTCTGTGAAACTCACCTTCCTGGGCACGCGCGGCTACATAGAGACCGTGACCGACGCCCACCGGATGCACACGACCGCCCTGGTGAGCTACCGGGGCAGGTCGGTGCGCATCGACTGTGGCGAGGACTGGGTGGGCCGCTGCGGTGAGGTGCGCCAGCAGGCCATCTTCATCACCCACTGCCATCCCGACCACGCCTTCGGCCTCAAGCAGGGCGCCCCCTGTCCGGTCTACGCGCCGCCCGAGGCGGCCGAGGAGATGGCCGACTGGCCCATCGACGACCTGCGCGTCATCAACTGCGGCGAGCCGGTGACCGTCGGTGGCATCAGCACGGAGGCCTTCGACGTGCAGCACTCAACGCGCTGCCCGGCGGTGGGCTACCGCATAAGCGCAGGTGTGGTGACCGTGTTCTACGTGCCCGACGTGGTCTACATCAAGGACCGGGAGGCGGCGCTGGCGGGCTGCCAGGTCTACATCGGTGACGGGGCGACCATCGACCGCAACTTCGTGCGCAGGCAAAAGGACACCGGCGAGCTGATCGGCCACGCCCCGGTGCGCACGCAGCTCACCTGGTGCCGGAAGCTGGACGTGCCCCGGATGATCGTCACCCACTGCGGCAGCCAGATCGTGAAGGGCGGGGAGGAAGCCGTGCGCAGGGTCGAGGAGTACGGGGCCGAACGCGGCGTTGAGGTCGAAGTCGCCACTGATGGCCTGGAGGTGGTGCTGCGGTGAGCCCCGTGCAGGAGATGACCGGTGAGCCGTGAGAAGGCGCTGCGCGAGCTGCTGGGACGGCTCAGCGACTGGTGGCGCGGGTCCTCCCCGGGCTGGCTGGGGCGGGGCGGGCATGAGCGCCATCAGCGCGGCTGGCGCGCGGAAGACTACGCGACCAACCGCCTGATTCGCGACGGCTACCACATCCTCGGCCGGAACGTGGTCGTGGGCCCGGGGGAGATCGACATCGTGGCGGAGGAAGACCGGATGCTTGTGTTCATCGAGGTACGATCGCGCCAGGAGGGCGCTCTGCGCCGGCCGCTGCACACCATCACCTGGGCCAAGCGCAAGCGCGTGCGGCGCTGCGCACTGGATTACGTACGCCGTCGGCGCATCGGCCGGGTGCGCTGCCGCTTCGACGTGGTCGAGGTCTTTCTTGATCACAACGGACAGCCCGCTCGCGCGGAGGTGCATCGCGCGGCGCTGGGCGTTATGGAGACACGCTGAGGGCGGCCCGGCACGGGCCGCCCTCAGCACGCGTGCTTACCCCGTGTCCGTCTACCGCACCGTCAGGTTCATCTGCGTCGTCTCCAAGTGGGAGCCCTTGGGACCGGTGCTCTTGAGGCAGTAGATCATGTGCGTGCTGTCGTTGGGCGGCCACACCTTCACGTAAGAAGCGCCGCCGGCCGGCGCCCTCCTGTGCGGCTGCTGTTACGCAGCAGTATTCCATGTTGCCAAAGCCGACAGACACATGCGAACGTTAGACTTTGATGGACGTGCGCGGACGCATTCGTGACGCTCAGTAGAGGATCTTGTGATCGCGCAGGCCGGTGATGCCATCCACCACCAGCCAGAAGCCGCCCGCGAGCATGGCCCCCATGATCAGCCCCAGGAACAGCGGCCGGTAGCGCCGGAAGGCCTGGTGGCCGCCGTAACGCATGAGGACGGTCTGGCAGGCCCAGCCGATGAAGATCGACAGCCACTCGCGGGGCAGGTAGACGATCTGCGCCATCGCGTAGCCGACCGGATGCAGCGGCCACCACAGGTAGCTCACGCGCAGGAAGGTGAGAATCAGCAGCTTGGCGGCACCGTAGCCGATGAGCGCGAAGCTCATCCAGTCCGGGCTCTTGAGCGGATTGGAGGCCAGGCGCTCGACGAACTGCCCGGGCTGGCGCGCCAGGCTGATGAAGCGGTAGGTGTTGATGGCCACGCCACCGTGGGTGTAGCCGGCATCGAGCAGCGCCCAGAAGGAGACCGGGATGGCGACGGCGACGGCGATGATCAGGGCCCAGGTGATGGCACGGTTTCCGGCCTCGGTCTCGCGGGTGAGCTTGAGCGACTGCATGATGCGCGGCATGGGCGACACACGCATGTCGTGGGTGAAGGCCGTCAACATGCCGATGGCGCTCCAGTTGGCCGGGGTCAGTGAGCGGTAGGGGAAGAGCGCGCGGATGACGTCGTGCGCGCGCCACCATGGCTCGTCCATCCAGGGCATGCCGCCCTCGGACACCAGCCGGGTCATCGCCAGCAGGTAGCCGAAGGCGACCATCAGCAGGATGATCGCCACCAGCACCGGCACCCCGGCGTAGTTCGCCCACATCACCATGAAGGCGAACGACAGCAGGCCGCCCCAGACGGCGACGCGATAGGAGACGGGCTCAGCGTCCTCCTCCGGGCTCCTCTGCAACGTAAGTCCGCGCATGAATACTTCAGCCAGCGGACGACGCGCGATCCAGATGCTGACTCCCGCCAGCGCCAGGTACGCGCCCGCCGTCTGGTGCCCGGGGAAGGGGAAGCTGTCGCCGCCGGCGGCGGTGGTCAGACCGTTGAGCCCCACCGCAGTACCCAGCACCGCCTCGAGCCGCCCGAGCCAGTAGAACGCCCACAGGCTGAACGAGACCTCACGCGTGAGCAGGAAGCTCAGGCCGATGATCAGCGGCGCGACCTGGAAGCGCAGCGTGCCCATCGCGCTCCACGGCCGCCCCCAGGCATAGGTGGGCACGGTCTTGCCGCCGATGATGAAGATGTCTGCCTGCGGCATTGCTGGGTAGTAGCCAGGCAGGCCGGTGTAGATGTGGGGGGCCAGGCCCAGGAACAGGCCGATCCACATGTAGGGGTTGCGGAAGAAGCTGTTGAGCAGCCGCTGGCGGGGCGCGGTCTCCATGACCTCCAGCGGCACCGCCACCAGCGGGAAGAGCAGGCGCTCGCGGTCGATCCACTGCCGGCGGAAGAGCGTTACCAGGCTGAGCATCAGCACGTAGGTGGCGACGATGAACGCCGTCCACGCCGCCAGCGGCACCAGCCACTCCCGCCAGGGCACGCCGAAGCCCCAGCCCTCGAACAGCCCGGTCACCACACCGGGATCGCTCGGCGCCAGCCAGCGGGCGATGTAGGGCAGGAAGGTGGTCTCGTACTGGTTCTCGGCGGTGGCGTAGTAGTAGGGGCCGACCATCATCGGGATGAGCTTCTGCGCCAGGTCGATGGAAGCTATCCCGGAGGCCATCACGATGATGGTGAAGATGACCACCAGCTCGGCGCGGCTGAGGGTGAAGCCGCGGTGCACCGCGCGCAGCACGATGTTGAACAGCGCGTAAATGACGATGAAGACCAGGAAGCCGCCGATGGGCGGGTAGGTGAGGCTGATCTGCGTGCCGTGGATGATCAGCTCGGCGTACTGGCTCCAGTCGCCGAGGTAGGCGGACGCGATGATGCCGATGAGGACCGACCGCCAGGTCAGCCCGAAGCGCGCTGCCACGATGTGCCCTCGCCTGTGCACAAAGAAGCGGCCGGCCCGGTGACGCCGGCCGGCGTTGTCCCGGCGCAGGTTCCCCGCCGCCGGCGCGGTGACCTGCCGGGAAGCGCGGCAGCCGCCCCATGGCCGGGGCGGCTGCCGCCGTATGCGGATCGCCCGTGGAGCCTACTCGACCTCAGCCAGGCCCTCGGTCGCGGCGTCGATGGCCTCCTGCGGCAGCTCGTAGTCCACCATGTCGCCGGTGAGGTACTGGTCGTAGGCGGCCAGGTCGAAGTGCCCGTGGCCGGAGTAGCCGATAAGGATGCACTTCTCCTCGCCGGTCTCCTTGCACTTGAGCGCCTCGTCGATGGCCGCGCGGATGCCGTGCGCGGTCTCCGGGGCGGGCAGATGGCCCTCGGTGCGCGCGAAGGTCACCGCCGCTTCAAAGACCGCCTTCTGGTGCAGCGCCCGGGCTTCCATCACGCCCTGGCTGACCAGCAGCGAAATCTGCGGCGCCGCGCCGTGGTAGCGCAGGCCGCCGGCGTGGATTGGCGGCGGGATGAAGGTGTGGCCCAGCGTGAACATCTTCAGCAACGGGGTCAACTGGGCGGTGTCGCCGAAGTCGTAGTGGTAGAGGCCGCGCGTCATGGTCGGGCAGGCCGTGGGCTCGGTGGCGATGATCTGGATGTCGCGGCCCTCGAGCTTGTCCTTGACGAAGGGGAAGGACACGCCCGCGAAGTTCGAGCCGCCGCCGACGTTGCCGCAGATGATGTCGGGGTAGTCACCGACCATCTCGAACTGCTTCTTGCATTCGAGACCCACCACGGTCTGGTGCAGCAGCACGTGGTTGAGCACACTGCCCAGCGAGTACTTGGCGTCGTCCGCCTGCGCCGCGACCTCGACCGCCTCGGAGATGGCGATGCCCAGGGAGCCGGGGCTGTCGGGGTCCTCGGCGAGGATCGCGCGGCCCGAGTTGGTGCGGTCGCTGGGGGAGGGGTAGCACTGCGCTCCCCACGTGTTCATGAGCAGGCGCCGGTAGGGCTTGGTGTCGTAGCTGATGCGCACCATGTACACTTCGCAGATGATGCCGAACTGGCAGCAGGCGAAGGACAGCGCGCTGCCCCACTGCCCGGCGCCGGTCTCAGTGATGATGCGCGTCACGCCCTCCTCGCGATTGTAGTATGCCTGTGCCACCGCGGTGTTGGGCTTGTGGCTGCCGGGCGGGCTCACCGACTCGTTCTTGTAGTAGATGCGCGCGGGCGTGCCCAGGTGCTCCTCCAGCGCGTAGGCGCGGTGCAGCGGCGACGGGCGCCACAGCCGCAGGACGCGCATGACGTCATCCGGGATGTCGATCCAGGGATCCATCGACATCTCCTGCGCGATCAGCGCCATCGGGAAGATGGGCGCGAGATCGTCGGGACCGAGCGGCTGGCCGGTTCCGGGATGGAGCGGGGGCTGCAGCGGCGCGGGCAGGTCGGGGTTGATGTTGTACCACGCCTGTGGCATGTCCCTCTCGGAAAGGAATATCTTGGCCTCGTCCATGAGCTGACCTCCAGTGTAC
>JALGVA010000068.1 GCA_029820295.1 Candidatus Zipacnadia bacterium | reverse complement strand
ACTCCGCCGCCTGCTCGAGCGTCCGCACGGCCTCAAAGTAGCGCGTCACCTGACTCACCGCGCCCGCGAGCGTGCCCGGATCCACGCCGTTGGCCGGGTAGCCCCCGAGGGTGCCGTCGGGCGCGATCAGATCGCGCACGCGCGGCCCGAGATCGGCGATGGAGCGGCGCAGCTCGTCGGCGGACGGCGGCGCGCTCTCGGCGGCGATCAGACCCTCGCGCCCCAGCTCCTGCAGGCGCCGCCAGCGCGCGGCGAAGCCATCGACGCCCCAGTCGCCGAACTGCGCGTAGCCGGGGTAGAGCACGTCGCGTGCGTAGCTGATCTGCGGCTCGGTCTGACTGCGGGCGTAGATGGGGCGGCCGGTGTAGGGCTCGTGGAAGCGCGCCCACTCGCGCGGGCCGGTGTGCGCGCGCTGCAGCCACGCCAGGGCCGCCGGGATCGGCCCGAGGTAGCGCGGGTCGCCGGTGAGCAGGTGGATGTCGATCAGCAGGCCGATGGCGTGGGCGGAGGGCAGGCCGCAGACCGAGGGCGGCTCGAAGACGCGGCCCCAGGCGGGCCTGCCGTCGAAGCAGTACTGCTGCGCCCAGCCGGGCGCGGGCTCGGGAAGCTGCCACTGCACGAAGAAGTCGCCGGCGCGGCGGATGCCGTCGAGGTAGCGCTCATCGCCGCTGCGCCGGTGGACCGCCATCAGCGTCCGCGTCTGGCTGATGGTCACGTAGTCGTTGAGCATGGGCAGGCCGAGCCAGGAGCGCTCCGGGGGCGGCCACACCGACGGCCAGGCGCCGCACTCAAGCTGCGCCTCGAGCAGGAAGTCCGCGGTCGCGCGCGCGGCCTGCAGGTAGCTCGCGTCGCCGGTCGCGTCGTGCACCGCGAGGATGGCCTGGATGGCCGAGCGGTCGCGCGCGTCGCGGAAGGTGACCTGGGCGGGGAAGGTCTCCGCGGAGCCGAGGTCGTGGATGAAGGGGCTGTGCGCATAGCCGCCCGAGGGCTGGCGCGCGGCGACCAGCCAGTCGGCGGGGACGCGCGCGTAGTCCAGGTACTTCGGCTCGCCGGTGACCTCATGCGCGGCCAGATAGATCGCGATGTGCGTCTGCGCGGGCCCCCAGGCGGTGGCGTGGAAGCGGCCCTGCGCGACCTCGGGCTCCGCCAGGGCGTCCACCGCCGCGCGCACGGCCCGGGCGGCCTGCGAGCGCAGGTCGGCATCCTGCGCTGAGGCCGCGACGGCGCAGACGAACAGCAGCGTCAGGCAGGTGCGAGCGCGGCTCATCCGGGCACCTCCCCCGCAACGGGCTCGTCGCCGGTGGCCTCGGCCTCCGGTGGCGCCCGCAGCAGCCCCAGCCTGCTGGCGACGGCGAGGTCGAGCGCGCCGATTCCCACGCCGAGCACCGCGCCGGCGAGGCTGTCGAGCACGTAATGGTTGCCCATGTAGGGGCGCGAGTAGAGGGTCAGCACGCCGAGCACGATCAGCGGCCAGCGCAGGCGCGGGAAGGCGACCGCAAAGAGCACCACCGCCTGGCCCCACAGGTGGGCGTGGGCGGAGGGGAATGACGGGTAGGGATGGCGTGGGCCGAGGGTGCGGATGGCAGCCATGTCGATGAAGGCGCGCGGCCGATCCCACCACCGGCAGATCGCGGGCATCAGTACGAACTCGGTGAGCAGGAGACCGCTGAGGAAGATGATCGCCAGCAGGCGCGTGCGCCTGTTCCCGAAGATGAGCATGGCGATGGCGGCCAGTCCCCAGGCGATCCCGTAGTCGCCGAGGTACGAAACGCCTACGAGCAGAACATCGAGCACCGGGTTGTAGTGCTGGTTGACCCACAGGGTGGCCGCCTGGTCGAGTTGCAGGGCGCCGATCACGGCGCTCTCCTCCCGAGGTGCGGCCTGCGGTCAGGGTGATGTTCGCCGCGCGTGCCTCACCCCCCTCTACCCGCACTCGCTCCCTCGTGCGGCCGCTCTACGACACCTCGCGGGCTGGAAGCCCCCGCCACGATGACCGCAGCCCACGCACAACAGCTTCTGTCGGCGCTACAGCTCCAGCTCCATGCCGTCGTACGCGACCTCAATGCCGTGGGGGGCGAAGAAGTCCACCAGTTGCTCGTGCAGCCAGCGCCCGTTGTGTGAGAAGTGCGTCGTGATGACGCGGCAGTTGGCGGCGAGCGCGCCGAGCTTCGCCAGCTCATCGCGCACCTCGAGCACGTCGTCGGCGCCCAGATGGTGGACGCCGCCGGGGTGATCACCGTAGGTGCACTCGATGACGGCTGCGTCGAGCCGTTTGGTGGCGAGGAACTCCCAGCTCTCCTCGGGCCACCAGCCGGTGTCATTGCCCTGCAGGAGCGTGCGGCCGGCGCGTTCGAGGAGGTAGTTCACCGCCTGCTCATCGGCGGCGGCGTGGTCGGCGAGGATCGGCGTGGCTACGACGCCCTCGCCCAGCTCGATCGGCTCGAAAGGCACGATGCGCGCGAACTGCGCGCGGCAGTCCTCCAGCGAGAAGCCGGCGTCGCGGATGCGCTCCTCAACATGCGCGTTGCCGTGGATGGTCAGGTGCGCGGGCGGGTCGCCGGGCACGAAGCCGGGCGAGCGGTAGTGCAGCTCCTCCGGGCACAGGTGGTCGGCGTGCGAGTGCGTGATCAGCAGATGCTCGAGGCGGTGATAGCGCAGGCCGAACTCGAGCATCTGCGCAAAGCTGTCGGGCCCGAGGTCGATGTGGATGCGCTCGCCGAGCTGGTAGGCGGTGCGCCGGCGGATGTTGCGCCCGCCCAGCCGCCGCGCCTCGCGGCAGGCCTCACACGGACACCACATCGCCGGCCAGCCCTCCGCGGCTGCGGTCCCCAGGATGGTGAAGGTCTCAGTCACGTCGACCGCCGTCCGTTCTCGCAACGGTGTGGATGGTCTCGGCAACGTGCGTGCATCCCCACCCGAGCGGCGCCTGCGCCACTCGGCCGGATTGCGCCCATTACCGGACTGAAAAAACCTTCATGCCATGTTGCACCCGCGCCGTCAACTGGGTATAATGGCATTGCAGGTTTTGTCCTGCGTTATGGCCCGGTGCCCTCGAAGGGCTCGATAGGGATAACCCCGCCGGGCTTCATTCATTTAACCCCGCTCGCGCGCGCTCCGTGCACCAGTCTCTCGCCACATCCACCAGTGGGCTGTCGTCTGGGAAGACCTTGAGCCCTTCGACCTGAGGGCCGAGACGGTCAGGGGCTCTGTAGAGACTGCCCTCGATCCTCCTGAAGAACTCATACTGCAGGTCCTCATCGGCGAAGGCACGGTACACGCTGTAGGCGCAGAGATCGGCCAACTGCACGCCGTTTGACAGCTCGCTGGCCACGAACATCGGCAGCTCAACAATGTGGCTGATGCGAGCGCCGGAAGACGTGCCCTCCCGCTGGAAGAAGCTATGCTTCATGGCCAGCGACGCGTTCATCTGGCGGCTCGTGTCGTCCAGGACCATCAGCGCCTTGTGGCGCCCATGCTCCTTCCTCATGAACCACTCTACCCGCTCGATCAGCAGCTCGTAGGCCTTGCGGTGCAGCTTCTCCTCGTCCATGAAGTCGTGCAGGTGACGCTTGTCGATGACGACCGCAAAGATGCGCATGGCATGATAGGCAAGCTGTCCATAGTAGGCGTCAACCAGATGCTGCAGCTCGCCGTCAGTCAGCCGGCCCAGGAACGGGTGTGCTCGTCGCCGCTTCGGAATGCGAACGCAGACCGACTTGACCTCGCACTGGCACAGGTCGAGACGTTCGTGATCGGTCCGGCGAATCCGTTCTGCCAAGGCGAGCTTCAGCCCGTTGAGGTAGGCCTCGAACTTGAACCACCGCATCTCGAACAGACTCACGCCAACGAGTACGTAGAGATGGTCCAGATCCGTCACTGTGCCGTCAGCCCGCACAATCTGCGTGCGTGGGTCCTTGGTGCCACTCTCATCCACGTAGACGAAGTAGATCTTGTCTTCCTCCCTCTCCCTACTGCAGCGGCAGGTTCCCCTGCGGGCCGGGGGGCTCGGGGGGCCGGGCGTCGATGCCCAGATGCGCATAGGCCCGCTGCGTCGCCATGCGCCCGCGCTGGGTGCGGATGACGAAGCCGATCTTCAGCAGGTACGGCTCCACCACGTCCTCGAGCGTGTCCTGCTCCTCGTTCAGCGTCGCCGCCAGCGCGTTGACGCCCGCGGGGCCGCCCGAGTAGTAGTCGATCAGCGCCAGCAGGTACTTGCGGTCGAGGTCGTCGAGGCCCTCCTCGTCCACGCCCAGCGCCTCCAGCGCCTGACGCGCCACCTCCTCGGTGATGCGCCCGTCGTGGACCACCTGGGCGAAGTCGCGCACGCGCCGCAGCAGGCGGTTGACGACGCGGGCGGTGCCGCGCGAGCGGCGGGCGATCTGGTGGGCGCCCGCCTCATCCAGCTCGACGCCGAGGATCTCCGCCGAGCGCGTCACAATCAGCGCGAGCTGCTCGGGCGTGTAGAAGTCCAGGTGGTAGAAGATGCCGAAGCGATTGCGCAGCGGCGGCGTGATCATGCCCGCGCGCGTGGTCGCTCCCACCAGCGTGAACGGGGCAAGCTCCAACGGGATGGTCTTGGCGTAAGGGCCGCTGTCCACCACGAAGTCGATGCGGAAGTCCTCCATCGCCGAGTAGAGGTACTCCTCGACCACGTGCGGCAGCCGGTGGATCTCGTCGATGAACAGAATGTCGCCACTGTCGAGGTTCGTAAGGATGCCGACCAGGTCGGAGGCGCGCTCGAGCGCCGGGCCGGAGGTCTGATGGAGGCGCCCGCCCATCTCGTTGGCGATGATGTGCGCGAGGGTGGTCTTGCCCAGGCCCGGGGGGCCGTCGAACAGCAGGTGGTCGAGCACCTCGCCGCGCTCGCGCGCCGCGTCGATGGCCACGCGCAGCCCATCAATGAGCCGGCGCTGGCCCACGTCGTACTCGGCCAGCGTCTGCGGCCGCAGCGTCGCCATGGCCGACTGCTCGCCGTCCTCGGGCTGGCCGCCGACGATGCGCCGGCGCGCCGGATCGCCGGTCGGGTCCTCGGGCACCAGGGGCTCCCTCACTTCCTGCGGAACACCGCGCGCACGATCTCGTCGGCCTCGTCGAGGTCGGGCTGGGCCTCGCGCACGGCCTTCACGCGCTCGCGGGCATCGGGCTCGCTCAGGCCGATCTGCGTGAGCACCGCCACCGCCTGGGCGGTCAGCTCATCCATGGGCGGGCGCTCGACCGGCGCCATGTCCTCCTCGAGGTACGGGCCCATGCGCTCCTGCAGCTTGCTGATCATGTCGCGCGCGCGCTGCTTGCCCACGCCCGGCAGCTTCTGCAGCGTCGGACCGTCGCCCAGCGTGATGGCGCGCGCGATGGTGCCGATGGGCAGCGTGAGCGCCTTGCACGCCCCGACCGGCCCGAGCTGTGGGACGTCGAGCAGCTCCTCGAAGAAGCGGCGCTCCAGCTCGGTGGCGAAGCCCACGAGCATGGGGGTGCCGCCGCCGGCGGCGCCGCCGCGCTCGCAGTGATAGGTGTGCACCTTCACCTGCGAGCCGATGCCACGGGCGAGGAGCTGGTCGGCGACGGGCGGGGGCACCATCACCTCATAGCCGACGCCGCCGACGTCGATGATCGCCGCGCCGTCGTCCACGCTGACCAGCTCGCCATGCAGATAGCGGATCACTTACGGCCTCCTCTGGCTCTCGGCCTTCAGGAACGGCGGACGGCGTCGGTCGTTGTCGTTGTGCCCCCGGCGCCCTCGCGGGGCCTGCAGGGGCACTGCCGTCGTCGTTCTGCCCTCCTCCTGCGCGGACAACGGCGTCGGCGAGGCTGAAGCTTCGCCGCTCCAGAACGGCACGGCCAACGACCACGGCGCCGGGCTGGAAGCTCGGCCTGCGCGAAGATGCCGATTGCCGTCGTCGATCTCCATGCCCCATGCCCCATGCCCGGGCGTTACCGCTCCCCCCCACCTCTGGCCCGCTCCATCGCCCGCACGACCGCCTCGGGCAGTTGGCCGGCACCGCGCGGGCGCGCGCCGGGCAGCGACCGCCTGCGCGCGGGCGAGGCATGGCAGATCGCCAGCGCCAGCGCGTCCGAAACGTGGTCCGGGCCCGCGTCCTCGGCCAGCGCGAGCGTGCGCACCACCATGCGCCGCACCTGCTCCTTGGAGGCGCGCCCGTTTCCGGTGAGTGACTTCTTCACCAGCGATGCAGGGTAACTCTGCACGCGCACGGCGCGCTGGGCGGCGGCCAGGATGATGACCCCGCGCGCGTGGCCCATCATGATGGCGGTGCGCGGGTGGGGGTACTCGGCGTAGAGGTCCTCGACTACCACGCGGTCGGGGTCGAACTCGTCCATGATCTCGCACAGCGCATCGTGGATGCGGCTCAGGCGCGCGCTCAACGACTCCTCGGCGCCGGTGGAGATGACGCCGGCCTCGACGACGCTGAAGGCGCCGCCGTCGGCATCGATGATGCCGTAGCCGGTGTCGGCGAGTCCCGTATCGATTCCCAGGATGCGCATCATCGTCTCCGGGGGCGATTATAGCACGCCCGCGACCGGCCTGCAAAGCGGCGCCCGGCAGGTGAGGGGCGCGCGCCCGTCGAATGCCTGTGTGTACGAATCGGTCACGTCACCTGTCCCAACACGATTCAGAAGGAGACCACGACCATGCGCATCGATGTGCGCAACACCGGAATACACTACCACGGCGAGGCCGACAGCGGGATGCAGCTTGACATCGTGTTCGGCCCGGAGAAGCCGGCCGAGGACGACACCATGAACCCGGTCGAGCTGTTCGCGGCCTCGCTGGGCATGTGCGTCGCGGCCATGATCCGCAAACACTGCGACGAGCGTGAGCTGGAGTGCGGGGAGATCAAGGTCACGGTCGAGGGCGACTGGGAGCCCGGCGACCCGATGTGCGAAAACCTCGAGGTGACGGTGACGGTCGAGGGCGACTGGGACGAGCGCCGCAAGGCCGCGTTCCTGAAGGTCGCCGAGACCTGCCCGGTGCATCAGAGCATCGTCAACTGCGGCGGCGTCAACATCGAGATCGCGTGAGGGGATGGCCGTTGGGCCACTGAGGGCCGCCCAGCCCGCCTTCCCCCGTCGCAGGCTACGCTCGCGCCCCCGCTCCTCGTGAGACGCGGAGCATCACCGATGCTTCGCGTCTCAGGGCAGGATGAGGGGGAACGGCACGGCAACGGCCAACGACCGGACGACAACGCCAACGGCACAGGCCGGCGCGGGGGCCCGCCTCTCCGTGAACGGCGACGGCCGAACGCTCGCGGGCGGGCTGCTACGCCACCGCCTCCGCCACCACGCGCATGGCCTCGTCGCACAGCTCGCGTGCCGTCGGACTGTCGTCGGCCTCGGCGATCACGCGGATGATCGGCTCGGTGTTGCTGGGGCGCGCATGCAGCCACGCGCCGTCCTCGAAGAAGACCTTCACTCCCTCGGTGCGATCCATCTCGCGGCCCTCGTAGTGGCGCTGCAGCGCGAGCACCGCGCGCTGGGTGTGCCCCGCGCGGCAGGGGACCCTGTCCTTGATGATCGCGCTCGGCCGGAAGCTCGCCGCCCACTCGGCCACGCTCACCCGACGGCGCGCCATGCCCTGCAGGATCAGCGCCATGGCCGCGAGGTTGTCGCGGCAGTGGTGCAGCTTCGGGTCGATGACGCCACCGTTGCCCTCGCCGCCGCCGATCGCGCCCTCGGCCATCATCGTCTCGGCCACGTTGACCTCGCCGACCCTCGAGCGCATCACCGTGCAGCCGTGGCGCTCGGCGACCTCGTCGATCATGCGCGAGGTCGAGAGGTTGGTCACCAGCGTGCCGGGCCCGCGTTCGGCCATCACGTCGGCGGCGAAGGCGAGCGTGAACTCCTCGCCGATGGCCACGCCCTCCGCGCTCACCACCGACAGCCGGTCGCCGTCGGCGTCCTGGCCGAAGCCGATGTCGGCGCCGTACTGCAGCACCGCGGCGCACAACTGCCCGAGGTTCTCGGGGATGGGTTCAGGGTCGCGCGGGAAGTGCCCCGTGGGCACGTCGTTGATGGCGACCACGTCGCAGCCCATCTTCTGCAGCAGGCCCTCGGCGCAGTCGGCTCCCGCGCCGTTGACCGAGTCGACCACCACCCGCGGAGCCAGGGCGGCGATGGCCTCACGGTCCACGGACATGAGCACCTTGGTGAGATGGCGATTGATCGCGCCCTCATCGCGCCCCACGCGCCCCAGCTCGTCCGAGCCGCGCAACACGAAGGCCCCCTGGTGATAGACGCTGAGCAACTCCTCGGCCTGGTGCTCGTTGAGGAAGACACCGTCCTCGCGACAGAACTTGAGAGCGTTCCACCCCGCGGGATGGTGGCTGGCGGTGATGCCGATGCCGCCATCGGCGCCCAGGTCCACGACGGCATGCTGCATCGTCGGCGTTGGGCACACGCCCACGTCGATGACCGAGCAGCCGGTGGAGAGCAGGCCGCCGATCAGGGCGTCGCGAATCATCTCGCCCGAGGGCCGCGGATCGCGGCCGATGACCACCACGCCGCCGTCGAGGTAGGTGCCGAAGGCCTCAGCGAAGCCCACCACGAGCTGCGGTGTCAGGGACTGGCCGACGATCCCGCGCACGCCCGAGACACCGATCTTCAGACTCTGGATGCCGCTCATCGCTATCCTCTCACTTCGCGTCAATCGCCGCCCATCATCGTTACCCATAAAGAGGCCAAACCCCGCTCCGGTCTGTGCCATTCACCGTATCGTCGCCGGGAACGGCGAGCCGGTCAGGCGACTGCGGGCCCTTCAACGGCACGGCGCCATCGCCGGTCGCCGTCGCCGGTCGCGCCTCGCCGCCCTACTCATCGAGCAGCGCCGTATGCCCGCGGCCTTCCGCCGGGCTGCCCTCCTGAAGCGAGAAGTCGCCCTCATCCGGCGCGACGAACATCGGGTTCACGCCGACCAGGCCGTCCTCCTCGAGGGTCGGGAGCGTCGGGCCCAGATCCGGGCGGTCCACGCAGTACCAGAGGTTGCGCGCGAAGCTGAAGGTTTCAGGGGCGGTCGCCGGGCCGATGTTCACCCCGCCCTCGGACCACTGAGCCGAGCGGAAGACCACGATGTTGTCGGTGAACACGCCGTTGCGGCACAGGACGAAGCCCGGCTCGCGCGTCTCCTGCAGGATGCGCAGGGCCCACTTGCCCGGCAGGTAGATGGTGTTGAAGCGCACGGTGGAGCCATCGCAGCCCACGAACGCCACCGGCGCCTGGCCGCCGATGAACAGGTTGCCCTCGACGAGGATATCCCGCGCCTCGTAGCCCTCCGGCGGCGGCCGGAAGTACTGCAGGCCGGTGCTGCCGCCGATGTTCACGCCGCGCGCGGCGGCCTCGTCGAAGATGTTGCGGCGCACGGTGATCCCGGCCGTGCCGCCCTTGCACTGCACACCGGTCGAGGCGAGGGCGTCGTGGCGGAAACGACAGCCCTGGATGGTCCCGCGATGGCAGCCGACCATGTCGATGGCGGAGCCGCCGTCGCCCCAGTTCTCGACGGTGCAGCCTGCGATCAGGAAGTCGTCGAGGCCCGAGAGCTTGATGCCGTCACGGTTGCCCTCCGGGCCGACCTCGCGCACCTGCAAGCCGCGCAGCGTGACGTGATGCGCGGGCGTGTCGTAGCTGCCACCATCGTCGATGTTCAGGCCGTTGCCG
The DNA here is from genome assembly GCA_029820295.1 of Candidatus Zipacnadia bacterium. Lineage (GTDB taxonomy): Bacteria > Armatimonadota > Zipacnadia > Zipacnadales > UBA5352 > JALGVA01. The sequence goes on along the minus strand of JALGVA010000068.1, from coordinate 15,398 downwards.
GTCGCGCCGGTGAGCGTCAGGTCACGCAGCTCCAGCCAGGCGGGGTCGGAGAAATGCATCGCCTCGGTACCGCCGGAGATGGTCGGCGGGTCCTCGGGATCGGCCGCGGCGATGATGATCGGGCTGCCCTCGGCGCCCCGCAGGCCCTCGATGTACATGCCGCCGTCGTAGGTGCCCGGCGCGACGAAGATGGTCGTCCCGGGCGTGGCCGAGCGCATGGCGGCGATGAGCGCGTCGCGATCGGAGACCGTGACCTCCCGGCGGTTCTCGCCGGGGTCGCCGGCGCCCTGACCCGGCGTGTCGGCGGCGCCATCGGCGGCAGGCGGTTGGTCAGCAGCGTTCCCGCCCGCCTGGCACGAGCCGACGCCCATCGCGATGACCACAATCGCCGCGCACAGCAGTACGCGCGTCATCAGCTCACGCTCCTTCGCCCCAAGCGTCGCCCGTCCTTGCCGTTGCGGTCGTTACCGTCGTTCCCGTCGTTGCCTTCGTCGCCGTTCACAGCAGCCGCTCGGTCCGCCTTACGTACTCGTCGGCCAGGTCCATCGCGAGGCCCCTGGCGTCGGCCTCGGCGATGACGCGGATGCGCGGCTCGGTAAGCGACACGCGGATGTGCACCCAGCGGTCCTCGCCGATCAGCTTCACCCCGTCGTCGAGGTTGATCTCGTCCGCCCAGGGCGCTTCCAGGCCACGCCGCAACTCCTCGAGCACGCTGTAGGCGCGCTGCGGCGGGCAGACCACCTCGCGCTTGACGATGGTGTAGCGCGGGATGTCCGCGATGAGCGCCGACAACGGCTGCCCGCGCTCGGCCATGAGCGCCACGATGTGCCCGAGCGCGGCGATGCTGTCGTGCGCGTAATTGATCTTCGGGAAGACGATGCCGCCCGAGCCCTCACCCGCGATCGCCGCCGCGTAGTTCACCGCGCTCTCGGCGATGAACACCTGGCCGATGCCCGTGCGGATGACCTCGCGGCCGTACTTGCGCGCGACGTCATCGACGGCCATCGTGGTGGACAGGTTCGTCACCACCGGGCCGGGGTCGCCGCGCCCGAGCACCATCTCCGCGCCGAGGCACAGCGTGTACTCCTCGCCCGGCGCCTCGCCCTCCTCGGTGACCACGCCCAGGCGGTCGCCGTCGGCATCGTGGGCGAAGCCGGCGTCGGCGCCGGCGGCGCGGACCAGCGCGCGAAGCTGACTGAGGTTGGGCGGCGTCGGCCGCGGCTCATGCGGGAAGGGCAGCTCCGGGTCATCGTTGATCGCCACCACTTCGCAGCCCAGGCGCTCCAGAAACGCCGGAGTGAACTCCGAGCAGGCGCCGTTGGCGCAGTCCACCGCGATCTTGAGCCCCGCGGCGCCGATGGCCTCGACGTCGAGCTGGGCCAGTACGGCCTCGAGGTGGCGCCGGCCGGCGTCATCATCACGCCCGACCGGCCGCAGCTCGTCCCAGCGCGCCTTCGCGAACTCCTTCTGGTGGTAGACGTTGAGCAGCTCCTCCGCCTGCTTGGGGTTGAGGTAGATGCCATCCTCGCGGAAGAACTTGAGCGCGTTCCAGCTCGCGTCATTGTGCCCGGCGGTGATGGCGATGCCGCCCACGGCGTCGGAGGACCTCACCGCGAGCTGCAGCGCCGCCGTCGGGCACACGCCCAGGTCCACGACCTCGCAGCCGGCCGCGGTCAGTCCCGAGCACACGCACGGCGCCACCATCACTCCCGACGGCCGCGTGTCGCGGCTCACCAGCACGCGCCCGGCGCCGGTCCAGGTGCCGAAGGCCTGGCTGAAGTTCACGAGCAGGTCGGGCGTGAGGGTCTCGCCCACCACCCCGCGCACGCCGGCGATGGTGATCTTGAGCGGCCTGCTGACATCGGTGGACATCGCGCTCACCTCGCGTCCCCTCGTACGTCAGTCCTCGTCCAGCACCATCGCGCCCTGGTGGGGCGAGACGATCATGCCCCGCCCGCCCGCCGCGTCCAGGGCCTCGCGCACTTCCTCCTGGCGCCCGGGCGCGTAGGCGAACATGGTGCCGCCGCCCCCCGAGCCGTTGACCTTGCCGCCCAGCGCCCCCGCCGCCATGGCCGCCTCGAGCATCCGCTCGATCTTGGGCGTGGAGATGCCGATGCCGTCGCGCAAGTGCTCGTGGTGGCGGTAGAGCAGGTCGCCGATGCGCTCGTGGTCCACGTGCGCCTCCTCGAGCAGCCACTTCGCCTCGCGGCAGATCTCGCGGTTGTGAAAGTTCGCCACGATGCGCTTGCGGCTCTCCTCGGCCATCTGGTCGAGGAAGGGCTCGACCTCCTCGAGAGAGGTGGTGCGGAAATCGAAGTCCGGGATGTTATCGCGCAGCACTACCAGCCCGGCCTCAACCGCACTGCGGGAGCGCCCGAGCACGCCGGTGGTGTCCTTGGGCTGCAGCGAATCGCCCAGCACGAAGCCGTCGAGCCGTGCGGGCAGACGCTCTACGGTGATGGGCTCGCGACAGTCGATGAACAGCAGGCCGCCGACCGCGGAGGTGTAGTGGTCCATCATGCCGCCGGGCTCACCGAACTCGACCACCTCGGCGAGGTGCGCGAGGCGCGCGATCTCCTCGTGAGTCTCGGGCAGGTGGCCGGTCTGAGTGGCCCACGCGAAGCTCACCCAGGCGACGGTGAGCGCCGAGGAGCTGGAGGCGCCGGCGTTGATGGGGATGGTGCCGCGGATGGTGCAGTCGTATCCGCGGTGGAAGTCCAGACCGTTGCGTGCGACCACGTTGGTGGCGGCGCGGATGTAGTCGCGGTCCTCGCGGTAGGGCACGCGGCGGGCGGCATCGAACTCGTCGCGCAGGTCGAGGTCGGGCATGTCGATGGCGAAACGGGTGTCGTCGCGCGGCGTGCCGGTGATGCGGATGTCGAGGTCGATGGCGCAGGCGATGACCGACAACCCCAGAAAGTCCTGGTGCTCGCCGAACAGGCAGATCCTGCCGGGTGCGGAGACGGTGACGCGACGGCGCATGCAGGTCCTCCAGCGGGCTGTCAACGGCGATGAAGCCAGATCCGGGCCGCGGACTTCGGTTGCAGTTTAGGGCGGGGCAGGGGGCGTGTCAAGCTACGCGCGGCGGACGGCCACGACCTCCTCCCCCGCCCCGAACCCGCTGTTGAGCGGGATCGGGGCACCCGCTCCCCGGCACCCGCACACGACGCGGGCGCGGGCGGGAGGGGATGGTCCAAGCGCAGTGAGGACCTCGGGGACTGCGTCGCCGTCCGCGCTACCCCGCCGCGCTCAGCGCCACGGTCACGATCTGCCAGGGCCCCAGCTCCACGCGCACCTCGCGCCCATCGACCGTGACCTCACCAGCCATCGGCTCACCGTTCAGGTCCACGATCTCCGCTCGCACGACGTCGAAGGGTAGCTCGATGCGCGCTCGCGCGCCCTCGCCCGTGGTGTCCAAGGCGCGAATGAGCACTCGCTCCCTGTCCGCGCAGCACGCCGAGAGCGCAACCGTCTCGGGGGTGATCGCGAGCGCGCTTCCCGCCATCGGCAGCTCGCCACGCCCGAGCGGGCGGGTCCGCAGCACCGGCGTGCGCAGCGCCTCGCTGAGCTGCCACAGGCGCGCCTCGCGCCAGCCGCCCTCGTGCGGGACCACGCTGAAGCTGAACTCGTGCCGACCCTCGCCGCGCATCTGGCGGTTGACGCTCTCCTCCCACTCGGCGTAGGGCTCACGCACCGAGTTGATCAGGATGTGCTGGAGCACGTTCCCCTCCAGGTCCATGATGAAGTAGCGGTCGCCGTCGTGCGAGATGTACGCCATGCCGCGCTCGCCCGCGGTCCAGTCCACGAAGCTGCGGGCGATGAACATGCCCGGCCGCGTGCGCTCGATGCCCACGTAGGGTTCGGCCCAGAGCGGTTTGCCCTCGACGCAGAAGGGCATGTCGCCGGCGATCTCGCCCCGGCCGGGGTAAGGCAGGTGCGCGGCGAGGAAGCCGCCACGCCCGTCCCACTCGACCTCGACCGAGAACTCCACACGTCGCTCATCGGCGTAGAGCCGGGCCTCCAGCGCCGCCGGGCATGCGCCGACCGCGCCCTCCGAGCGCATCCCCCAGCGCAGTGGCCCGGCCTCGGTAACGCGCCAGCTCGCCCACACCGCATCCGTCCGCCCCACGATCGGCCCGACGTGCAGCGGCTTCGTGGTATCGACGTCATACGCGCGCAGATGGCCGAAGGGCGTGTCCGCCGGCGCGGTCCACTCGCCACTCACGCCCTCGATGCGCACCAGCCGCCCACGGTCGAAGCGCAGCGTGAGCAGCCCATTGGTGATGCTACTGTCTTCGCTCCCCCCTCTCCGGGACGGAGAGAGGGGCCACGGGGGTGAGGCCAGGCGGTCGCCGCCACCCCGCTCCGCCCGCAGCACCGTCCACCCACCCGCCGGCAGCGTCACGCGCGCCAGTGCATCCCATTCCCAGGTATTACCCGCGTGGCGCAGCGCGCGCAGCGCCTGCCACGGCACCTCGCGCCCGGCGCCGTCGAGCAGCCGCATGGGCTCGGGGGCGCCGCCTTCCTCGCCGCGCACGAAGGTCAGACGCACGGGCACGGTCACCTCGCGCTCGCGCGGCAGCGGGTTCATCAGCAGGTGCTGCGCGTCATCGGGGCAGTTCACGCGCGCGGCCAGCATCGCCAGCGCGTCCTGCTGCGCCCGCCGCGCGCGGGTAAAGGTGGACTGCGCGAGCGCGTACATCTCGTCGAAGTCCTCCTGGAAGAGCCACTGCACCGCGTGCGCCGAGAAGGTCAGCGCATCGCGCCATAGCTCATCCAGCCCCCCCTGCCCCCACGCAACGCCGTTGCAGGGCCCTCCGGAGGGCCCGCGTTCCCACGCCGCCCGGCCGTTGTCGTTCGCCGTCGGGGCAGGCACACCGCTCGCGTTCAGCAGGGCATGCAGGCCCTCCGCGATCCCGATCTCCCGCGCGCAGCCCTCACGCAGCCGCCACAGCCCACGCGCGCCACCCCACGCCGCGTTGTAGGCCACGTCGATCGGGTCCAGCGTCCCACGAATCACCGGAAGCGCGTCGCACCGGGCCTCGACCTCGGCGAAGGCCTCCACCGGCGTGGCGAAGCGCATGGTCGAAGCCTCACGCTCGTTCCACGCGCGCACGATCGCCGGCAGGTCCATGGGGGCATCATCCCCGGGATGGGTGCGCAGCGGGCGGGCGTCGTCGGAGCCGCGCTGGGCCCAGATGAGGCCGATGGGCGTGTGCTCGAGCTTGTAGCGCAGCGTCGTCTCCCACCAGCGGGCCACCACCTCATCCCAGCGCTCGGCGGCGTCCGCGGGCGCGAGCACGGGCTGCGCCAGCCCGCCGTAGCACCCGCGGGCGGCGATGATGCGCGTGCCGTCGATGCCCTCCCAGATGAACTGATGCGGCACGCCCTTGGCGTTCAGGGCCTCCTCGGGGCGCCAGAACTGCAGGTAGTCGTAGCCGGCCAGCCGCATGAGCTGGGGCAGTTGCGGGTGGCCGACCGCCACGTCCACGATGTCGGAGTGCACGCGCAGGTCGGCGTCGGGGAAGGCCTGGCGCCACTGCCGCCGGCCGAGCACCATGCCGCGCACGAACAGCTCGCCCGGCACGTGGTTGACGCGCAGATTCGCCCAGCCACCGCAGATGGCGATGCGGCCCTCGGCGATGCGTCGGCGCAGTTCACCGTGGCGCTCGGGGCGGGTCTCGAGGAAGGTGGCGATCTGCGTGCGCCAGCAGTCGGTGTACCAGCGGTAGGCCTCGGGGGCGCCGGGGGCGATGCCCGCGGCGTCCTGCGCGGCCATGATGTCCAGCACCTCATCGACGGCAAGCACGTAACGGATCTCGTGCCAGCGCCGCGAGTGGGTCCATGCCCAGTCGGCGTGGCAGTAGGGCACCACGAGGATGGTGCAGCCCGCCGGCGCGTCGCGGAGCGCGTGCTCGTCCATGGTGTCACCTCGCGTGCTGCCTGCCGTTGCCATCCGGCCCTTGCCGTTCACCGGTGCATCAACCAGCCGAACGGCGCCCGGGCCGGACTGCCTGGAGGACCGCTGCGCGGTCCTTGTTGCGGGGTTCGCTTCGCGAACGCTCGGGCCACGGAACGCCTCAGCGGTTGCCCAGCGCCTCGAGCAGCAACTCCGCCTCAATGGCCTGCCCGTCGCTGTTCGGATGCATGCCATCAAGGAGCAGGTCATCGACCGCCTGCCCCTCGACCTGCCCGTACTCCTCGAAGGCGGCGAAGGCGTCCACGAGTATCGCTCCCGTGTGTTCGGCGACCTCGCGCACGCGCTGCGCGTAGTCGCGCAGCAGCAGGTTGAAGCCGTCCGGATCCTCCGGGTCGTAGGGCGGCTTGCCGTACATGTCGCGCAGGGCGTCGGTCCAGCGCAGCGGGTTGGGGGTCATGAGAATCACCCGCGCGCCCTGCTCGTGCAGCGCGGCGACGAAGTGTGTCAGGTTCGCCTCGTAGTCGTCGATGCTCACCCGCGGCTCGGTCGCGTCGCGCCACACGTCCACCGCCGCGTCGCAGATGCCGAACTGGATGATCGCCACATCCGGCTCGTGCGCCAGCACGTCCGTCTCGAAGCGCTCGCGCGCCATCGCGGTGGTGTTGCCGCCCACCCCGGCCTTGATCACGCGCACGGTGCGGCCCGCGTCGGCCATGGCCCAGTCGATCTGCGCCGAGTAGGTCGCCACCCGCGAGCGCGGCGCGGTGGTCGAGTCGCCGAAGCAGACGATGGTCATCTCCGGCTCCCCGGCCTCCTCCGGCGGCGCCAGCAGGTCCGCCTCGCGCACCCGCACCAGGTTCTTCGTCCATGCGCCGCCTGATACGAAGCTGATCCACAGCTCGCCGGGCCGCCGCTCGATGGCCTGGGGGTAGCACACGCGCGGGCCCTCGGCCAGCACCCGCGGCTCGCCCCAGGTCTCGCCCTCATCCTCGGACAGCGCGATGAGCAGCGTGTCGCGCCAGCCGTCGGCGTTGACCTCGCTGCCCGCGCTCGCCGGCGGCCCGTCCCACGCCAGCTCCTCAATCGGCCGCGGCTCGAGGCCGGGGCTCAGCGGGTTCCAGATCAACGCCAGGCGCCCGCTCGCCAGCCGCAGCACGAACGCGGGCGCGTTGCTGGCGGGGATGTCGGTGGGCTCGAGCTGTCGCCAGGTGCGGCCGCCGTCGAAGGACCACGCGCGCCACAGGCGGTCGAGGGTGGTGCGCAGGAGCATCATGATGCGGCCGTCGGAGAGTTCGGTGAGCGTGGCCTCCATGGCGCCATCGTGGTGGCCCCGCCCGCCCAGGTCGATGAGGTTGCTCGACCGCCAGGTAGCCCCGTCGTCGGTCGAGCGCACGGTGTAGGTCCCATGCCGCCCGGGGTTGCGCAGCAGGCACTCGATGGGCACCACGACCGCGCCGTCGCTGGTGACGATCTGGTCCTGGATCGCGCCGCACCAGCCCTCGCATATGCGCTGGCGGTCGATCCACGTGTAGCCGCCGTCGATGCTGCGGATGGCCCACACGTCCAGGCTGGCCTCGACCGCTTCGCCGGTGGCCTCGTCCCACTGCCAGCGCTTGTTCTCGAAGTCGCGGTAGAAGAAGATCAGCGCGCCCGAGGGCGTGCGGATGGCGTTGGAGCATTCAAGGTCCTGAGTGATGCGTCCGGGGCCCTCGCCCTCGTACATGGTGGCGATGCGCTCCCAGGTCGCGCCGTCGTCATCGCTCACCCGCACCGTGCCGCCGTCCTCGGCGGTCAGGCACATCAGGCGGCCGTCCTCGAGCGGCACCAGCGCGCCGGCGGGGACGCCGTGCATGAGGAACTCGGCAGGCGGATGCAGACGGTAGCCCAGCTCGCGGAAGGACGGCCGGTCCTGCGCGAACGCCCCCGGCGCGACCATCAGCCCGAGCACAACCATCGCCAGCACGGTCCATCCGAGCATCGCGGTCATCTCCTTGCTGCTGCAAACCGTTGCCGTTCGCCCCCCTGCCGCCCCTCCCGCCTCCGACTGCTGTGCAGTCGGAGGCGGGAGGGGCGCCGCTGCCATCGTTCCCCCATGCTCTACCCCCGACCCTTGAACTCCCGCAGAAATCTCGCGCCCTCCGCCACCACCGCCTCCATGATTGCCCGACCCGTCTCGGCGGTCGCCACCGTCGGGTCGCCGTAGATGCCGCTCTCGCTCTGCTGCAGGTACCACGTGGACCAGGTCACGCGCTGACTCCCCATGAAGCCGTCGCCCGCGACGAAGTCCGAGCGGTAGCGCATGGGCTCGGCGACCGCGCGGCTCATGTCCACGACCTCGGGGCTGATGTGCAGCAGTAGCGAGGTCTCCCACTCGCCGCCGTGGATCGCCCCGCCCTGCTCGGAGCGCCGGACGGCATTGAAGGCCTCCGCCGACAGCCGCGCGGGGCTGAGGATCGCGATGGCCGTGTCGGTGGCATCGCACAGCTCGCGGCTCACCGTGCTCAGCGCCCCTGAGTGATGGCCGTGGCAGTCGAGCAGCGCGAGCCTGGTGAAGCCCATCTGCAGCGCCGACGCGCACACGTCGAAGACGTAGTCCATGAACACGCGCGTGCGCACCACGATAGTCCCCGGCCAGCGGCGCATGATCGCCATCGAGTAGCCGTAGCGGATGGTGTCCATGACCAGCGTGGGGGCATCGTCGCCGAGCGCGTCACCCAGCGCGGCGCCGCAGGCCTCGGCGATGCGCGCGTCGGTGTCCACGGGCAGATGCGGGCCATGCTCCTCGGTGGTGCCCACGGGCAGGATCAGCAATGCCCCGCGCTCGATCCACCCGCGCAGCGCCTCCGATGACTGATCGCGGAACATCGTCGCCATCGCCGGTCCCTCCTGCACGTCATCCCAAGCCGCGTGCTCCCACCGCGTTCACCCGTAGAGCCGCGCGCAGGCCTCGCGGTAGCGGGCGTAGATCTCCTCCCACGCGCCCGCCATCGCCGCGTCCGGCTCGAACACCGCCGCCGGCCGGTACCACGCCTCGGCCGCGTCCGCGATGCTGCCGAACCGCCCCGTCCCGGCCGCCGCCAGCATCGCCGCGCCCAGCGACGCGGCCTCGGGGCACTCCGGCCGCTCGACCGGGGCCTGCAGCGCGTCGGCCTTCATCTGCAACCACAGATCGCTGCGCGCCGCGCGGCCCAGCGAGCGGATGCTGCCCAGGGCCAGGCCGCGGGCGGTGATGGGCTCGAGCAGCTCGCGCAGCAGGCAGGCGCACGACTCCATGATGGCGCGCGCGATGTGCCCGCGGGTGTGCCCGAGGGTGAGGCCGAGGATCGCGCCGCGCGCGTCGGGCTGCTCGCCGGTGCCGGCGAAGTGCGGCAGGACGGTCAGGCCATCGCTGCCGGGCGCGACTTCGGCCGCCGCCGCCGTCAGCGCGTCGTAGTCCCCGCCGACGCACACGTCGCGGAACCAGGTGAGCACCGCGGCGGACACGTTCGCGTAGGGCATGGCGTAGCTCAGGCCCGGCACCGCGTGGCGGCCGACGTAGAAGCGCGCGTCATCGAGCAGCTTCGGGGTGGTCGCCACCACCGCCAGCGCCGTGCCGGTCGTCTCGCTGACCACGCCCGGGCGCACGTTCCCCGCGCCGATGGCCCCCGCAAGCTGGTCGTTGCAGCCCAGGCACACTACCGCGCCGGGCGCGATGCCCAGCGCGTGCGCCGCCTCGGGCGTCACCGGCGCAACCGACTCACCCGGCGCGCCGACCGGCGGCAGTTGCTTCTCGCCGATGCCCGCCGCCGCCAGCAGCTCCACCGACCACGCGCCGCGGCGCAGGTCCAGCATCCCGCTCATCTGCGCCATGTTGAAATCGGTGGCGATTTCGCCGGTCAGCCGGTAGATGAGCCAGTCGGGCAGGAAGAGGAACTTCGCGGCGCGGTGCATCTGCGGCGCGTACTCGCGCAGCCACGCGATCTTGAAGAGCGTCAGCCCCTCGAGCACCCACGGGTAGCCACAGATGGCGCGGTAGCGCTCGGCGCTCAGCCACTCGCGCTGCCAGCGCCGAGTCAGCTCAGCCGCGCGCGTGTCCAGCCAGACGATCGCCGGGCCCAGCGGCGCGCCGTGCGCATCGAGCGGGACGAAGGTCTCGCCCTGCGAGCTGAAGCCGATGGCGCGGATCGGCGCATCGCCCGGCGCGCCTGGCGCGCCGGCCTTCGCGAGTACCTGCCGCGCGCCGTCGACGGCGGCCTGCCAGTACGCCTCGGGGTCCATCTCCATCCACCCGGGCGCGGGCGTACTGGGCGTGTACTCCACTTCGGCGAGCGCGATGACACGGCCGTCCTCGCCGACGAGCGCGGTCTTGAGCGCGGTCGTCCCGATGTCGAAGCTGAGGTAGCTATCAGTCATCAGTCGCCAGTCGCCAGTCGCAAGCTGCAAGCCACAGACTCACGGCCACGGCAAGTACCGTCGCCCTTGACGTTCGTCGTTCCCCCTCTCCCGCTTGCGCACCGCAGGTGCGCCAGGGAGAGGGGAGTGGCCCGACGCAGTCGGGCCGGGGGGGGAGGAGGTCGTCAACACATCTCTCCCTCAACTTCATCGATCGCTTCCTCGATGATGTCGAGGCCCTTGAGCGCGACCTCCTCAGTCATCACGATCGGCGGGGACATGCGCAGGATGTGCCACGCGGGCACCCAGGCCACGCCCTTCTCGAAGGCGCGCCGGTAGACCGCGCGCCCGGCCTCCTCGAAGGGTTCCTTGGTCGCGCGGTCCTTCACCAGCTCGATCCCGAGCAGGCAGCCCCTGCCGCGCACGTCGCCGACGATCGGGTGCGCGGCCTTGATCTCGCGCATGCGCGCCAGCATCACCTCGCCCAGCTCCAGCGCATGCTCGAGCAGCCCCTCCTCCTCCATCGCCTCGATGCTCGCCAGCGCCGCCGCACAGGCCATCGGGTTGCCGCCGTAGCTGGTGGAGGCGGAGATCCTCTCGATCGCCTCCTTGTGCTTCTCCGAGACCAGCATCGCGGTCACCGGGAAGCCGTTGCCGAAGCCCTTGCCGACCGTCACCACGTCGGGCGCCACACCCCAGTGCTCCATGCAGAAGTAAGTGCCGGTGCGGCCCATGCTGGTGAGCACTTCGTCGGCCATGAGCAGGATGCCGCGCTCGTCGCAGAACGCGCGCAGCTTGGGAAAGAAGTCGTCGGGGGGGAAGATCGAACCCGCCCAGCCCTGCACCGGCTCCAGCACGAAGGCGGCCACCTGGCCCGTGGTCGCCACGTCGATGTAATCGGCGTAGAAGCTCAGGTAGGCGTCGGTGTCGATGGCGCCATCGGCGGTGGTGAACATCGGCCGGTAGGGGTCGGGGCGCGGCACCAGGTAGAAGCCCTGGCTACGCCCGGGGCCGTTGCTCTCGTTCATGCGCCCCAGGCTGACGGCATGCCCGCTCTTGCCGTGGAAGTCCATGTAGCAGGAGATGAACTCGTGCCGGCCGGTGGCCGCGCGGCAGACGCGCAGGCCCGCCTCCACCGCGGTGGTGCCACTGTCGTAGAGCTGCATCCCGGTCAGGTCCCACGGCTGGATCTCGGCGAGCTTCTCGAGCAGCTCCACCTTGACCGGCGTGTTGAAGTCATGGCAGTTCATCAGCGTGTGCGCGGCCCTGGCTACCGCCTCGCTGACCTTCGGGTGGCAGTGCCCGAGGGTGGTCACGTAGATGCCGCTCGAGAAGTCGATGTAGGTGTTGCCGTCCACGTCGGTGAGCGTCACCCCGTGGCCTCGCTCGAAGGCGACTGGGAAGAGCTTGACCTGGCTGGAGTAGCCGATCATGTGCGCCATCCCGCGCCGGTTCAGATCCTCGGACTTCGGTCCGGGGATGATCTCGCTCACCAGGTGGGGCAGGCTGGCCGCATCGACGTGCGCCCAGTGATCCTTCGGCAGTGCCATCGCTCGCCCACGCTCCTCGTACGTTCCGTGACCGTCCGGCGTCCACAACTCCTCGTGCCGCCGACACTCATGTCGGCGGATGCCGTCCGCGGTTGTCGCTGGCCGTTACGCCGTTGCCGTTCCCGCCGTTGCCGCCGTTGCCGGTTGCCGGTTGCCGCTTGCCGTTTCCCGGTTCCCGCCCATCCGCCGTTGCCTTCTCCCCACCGGTGGGTTATTCTCTTCCGTGCCACCGACTGCCTTCCGAGGTGCGTGCCATGGGCAAGTACGATGACGTCGAACTAACCGGTCCCGAGCGCGAGCGCGCGCTCTCCGAGGTCCGCGACCAGATCGCCGCATGGGGGCTGACCATGCCCGGCGTCGAGCCGCTGCCGCTCGACTTCGGCCTGGGGCGTTTCCGCGAGGTTGGCGAGACCGAGTTCTGGGTCGCCAACGACACCGAACACGGCTACTGCGGCAAGTTCCTCTTCGTCTTCGACGGCCAGACCTGCCCACACCATCGCCACGAGATGAAGCACGAGACCTTCTTCGTGCTCAAGGGCTCGATCCGCATGCGCGCCGGCGACGAGGAGAGCGTCATGGACCAGGGGGACACGCTGGTGATGCCGCCGGGCGTGGCGCACTCGTTCACCGGCGTCGGCCCGGCGCTGATCCTCGAGGTCTCGACGCCCTCGGTGCGCCGGGACAACTTCTTCGACGACCGCGCGATCGGCGATGACGGCGTGATCTGAGCGCTACCGCCGCCGCAGCACGAACACCCGTCCGGCCTCGATCTCGTCGAGGCGCAGGCGCGCGGCGCCCCCGTCCACCACGCACTGCATCGGCGTGAGCCCCTCCGGCGTTGCCTCGACCGCGGCCACGTCGCGCAGATACTCCGGCAGCGCCACGGTCACGGTCACGTCGCGCGCGGGCTCGATGGCCGGCGGCTCAGGCTTGCTGGCCGGGATGTGGTTGGCGACCGCCACGACGATCGCGTCGGGCCCGCACAGCAGCGCACCCGCCCACACGCGCTGCTTGGGCCAGCGCTCCTCGCCTACCACGCCGGTCTCCACGAGCCCCGCGTCGGTCGTCGCCCAGTCCACCGGGCAGCCCAGCAGCAGCTCGTCCTCGATGCCAGCGAGCAGCGCGTTCATGCGCGCGATCTCCGCGCGTGCCGCGTCATCGCCCTGCCAGCCGCCCGCGCTCAGCGAGTACACCCAGCTCGTCAGGCCCTTCATGCCCGCGCCGATGGCCTGCACTACGTTCTGCCGGTACTCGGCCGGCGTCGGGCCGCGCCGGCTGCCGGGCACGCCCTGCCCGGCGCGCCAGCCGAAGGCCTCGAGGCAGGCGTACATGCGCCGCGGCGCCCCGCACCTGCGCGCGTACTCCAGGCTCTCGCGCACGTAGGCGTGGTCGGCGCCGTAGAAGTTGATGGGATACGGGTCGAAGCACGTGATATCCGCGAGCTGCCCGTAGACGCACCAGTTCAGCGGGCGCGTGGTCCCGTTCATGATCAGCCACGTCGCCACGTGCGGCGCCTGCGTGTCCACCAGCGTGCTCCAACCCGAGTCCATCAGCCGGCGGGCGTGATAGCCCAGGCCCGCGGCATAGCCCGCCCCGCGGTTGTCGTGCGCGTCGGGCTCGTCGGGGCCCATGATGTACCTCACACGCTCGTGGGCGATGAACATCCGCTCGGTGTTAGTCACGGTGTCGATGCCGAACTGCTCGCACTCGGCCAGCGGGCGCAGGTGCCACATGCCCAGGTTCATATTCATCTCGGCGCACATCGCCGAGGGCACATGGATCGAGCTGCGCGGGAAGAACCAGGGCAACACCCGGAACTGCGCGGCGGCGACCTGCCCCGTCGAAGTCTCCGCGCTCACCACGTGGCGCGACATCTCCCTCAGCGGCCGGCGCAGCTCGGCGACCGCCAGCGCCACGCCATCCGCCAGGTCGGCACCGTACCAGGTCGCATCCGGCAGCGGCGTGCCGTCCAGCGACAGCGTGACCATCTCCCCCACCTCGCCCGCCCCGGTCGGGCGCACGTACACGAAGAGCCGGCGGCCGGTCTCATCCGTGGTCACGTAGTCGATGAGCGCCGGCGGGGCCTGGTAGGCGATCTGAACGTTCACCGCCGGCGCGTTCTCGCAGGGGATGCGCAGCTCGGCCGCCTCGCCCTCCGGGCGCCGCCGCAGCCGCACGTAGACCTCGGCGCACTTGCCCGGCTGCACCAGTCGCGGGCGGCACCGGTACCAGACCACGCCGCGCGCATCCCACTCGCTGGCCCCGAACTCCACGTAGCTGTCCTCGATCGGCCGACCGTTCAGCTCGATCGGCCGGCCGATGCACACCGGCTCGTCGCCGCCGTTGCGCAGGATCACGCGCAGCGCCCCGAATTCTGCGTGCTCCTCGTAGAGGCGCTGCAGGCCCGCGAAGACGAGGCCCGCCTCCCGGCGCGCATGTCGCCCCTCGACGGCCTGCGAATCCGGCGGCGGGGCCGGGTCGGGCAGATACTGCGCGCTCAGAACCACCAGGGCATCCGTCGCGGGTAGCCCCGGCTTCGGCGCCCACGCCACCTCCGCCCGTGACGCCAGCGCGATCTCGCGCACGACCACCGCGCCCGAGTCGGCAGCCGTCACCCGCAGCTCATGCAGGCCCGCGGGCCGGCGGGGCAGCTCGACGAAGCTCACGCGGTCCTCGCCGAACCAGCTCGCCACGTCCGCGGTTGCCACCTCCTCGCCATCCCACAGAACGCGCATCGCCCGCGAGCCGTCGCGCACCGCCCGCACCGTGACCCGCGCCATGAGCGGCGCGCGTTCGTCGGTCGTCGTCACGAACGCCGCCAGCGCCAGTGGAGAGCGGTCGTCGGAGCGGTACACGCGCTGCAGCCGGAAGGCGTCCGCCTCGGCGGTGTCCAGCATCGGCTCCACGCCCGGCGCCACCAGCCGGCCATCCGCGTCCTCGTAGTAGTGCGGCGCGCGCCGACCGGGCGGATCGGCGGCATCAAGCGAGATCGCGCCCCAGCCCTCGCGCGCGCGCAGCCGCCCCCACTGCGCGCGCAGCGCCGCCTGCGGATCCGCCGCCGGCCCGGGCACATCGCCCAGTGTCATCTCGACCCGCAGCTCATCCACGGTGCTGGCGACCGCAGTCTCCAGCCCCGAGAAGTTGTCGATGTCCAGTTGCAGCCACACCTCGGTCCCGCCGAGGAACCGGCCCGCCATCTCCGCCGGCAGCGTCAGCGGCTCGGTCTGCCAGCCGTTGGCGTCGCCCTCCTGGTCGCTGCTGCGGGCGATCTCGACCCAGTCGAGCCCGTTGGTGGACATGCGCAGCGTGGTCCGCCCGCCCCAGTTCCGGGCGTTGGCGCGCTGGGCGACGCCGACGCTCAGCTCCTCGATGGCGCGCTCGCCGTAGAAGCGCCACGTCACGGTGCGGTGACGGGTCGGGCCTTTGATCCAGAGCGAGCCCTCCTGCCAGACCTCGGGGCCGGTGTTGGTCAGGAAGGCATCGACCAGGACCTGCGGAGTCGAGAAGTCATCGACGTAGAGGAAGCGCCCATCGTCATCCGGGACGATCGCCACGCC
>JALGVA010000228.1 GCA_029820295.1 Candidatus Zipacnadia bacterium | reverse complement strand
GAGCCGGTCGGTGAGCTGGGCGGGCTGAACCGCTTCAAGCGAGGATTCGCGGCACAATACAGCGAATACATCGGTGAGTACGATCTGGTCTTCTCCCCCCTGTGGTACCGGGTCTACACCATGGCCCGCGGGCTGCGGGGCGGGTAGCGCGACGTAGCGACTCCGGCGTGGCGACCATGTGGCCGGCCCGGCGCTTGACCCGGGGCGGCCGGCGTGTGTCGCGGCCGGGGCGTGGCGGGAACGAGGGGACTGCGATGCGTGAGCTGATCGAGGAGATCCTGGGCAGGGCGCAGGCGCGCGGCGCGCACTTCGCCGACATGCGCGTGACCGAGGGCGAGGGCACGTCGGTCACGGTCGAGGATGGCAAGGCCGACAGGGTGCGCTCGACGGCGCCTTCGGGGGCGGGCCTGCGCGTTCTGGTCGATGGCGCATGGGGCTTCGCGCCCACCAACCTGGTGACGCGCGATGAGCTGATGCGCTGCCTTGACGACGCACTGGCGATGGCGAAGGCCGCCTCCGGCCATGTCACCGAGCCCGGCGCGGTGGCCAAGGTCGAGCCGGTGGTGGCGACCGTGGCGAGCGAGGCGCGCATCGATCCCCGCGGGGTGCCGCTCGCCGATCGGGTCCAGCACATCTTCGAGATCGAGCAGGTGGCGCGCGAGCGCGATGAGCGCATCGTCAACACCACCGCCAGCTACTCCGACGCCGCCGGGCGGACGATCATCGCCAACAGCTTCGGGACCTTTATCGAGCAGGAGGCGACGCGCTGCTCGGTGCGCATCATGGCCACCGCGCAGAGCGGTGATGTGCGTCAGTTCGCCTCCGAGAGCGAGGCCGGGCCGCGCGGCTACGAGATCATCGAGGAGCTGGACGCGGAGGGCTGGGCGGGCGGCACGGCCGACAGGGCCCTGGCGCTACTCGATGCCGCACCGGCGCCCGCGGGCACCTTCGACGTGATCATCGACCCGCGGGTGTGCGGACTGCTGGTGCACGAGGCCTTCGGCCACAACGCCGAGGCCGACGCGGTGTGGGCCGGCGAGTCGATCCTCGCCGGCCATGAGGGCCAGGTGGTGTGCTCGGAGCTGGTCACGATCGTCGACGACCCGGGTATCGAGAACGCCAACGGCTCCTTCACCTACGACCACGAGGGCGTGCCCGGGCGGCGGCAGGAGATCATCCGCGACGGCGTGCTGCTCGGCTACCTGCACAGCCTCGAGACCGCCGCGCGCCTGGGGGCCGAGCCCAACGGCCGCGCGCGCGCGCAGAGCCATCAGGATGAGCCGCTGGTGCGCATGAGCAACACCTTCATCGAGGCGGGCGATGCCACGCTCGAGGAGATGATCGCCGACACGCAGCGCGGTCTGCTCCTCAAGGGCGGCTACTGGGGCTATGTGTTCACCGCGCGCGGGCAGTTCACGTGCAACGTCGAAAACGCGTGGGCGATCGAGAACGGGAAGCTGGGCCGGCACTACCGCAACGCCTCGTTCGCCGGGCTGACCATGGAGATGCTCTCGCGCGTGGACGCGGTGGGCAATGAGTTGAGCTTCGACCTCGGGGGGATGTGCGGCAAGGGCGGCCAGGCGATGCACGTGGACGCGGGCGGGCCGTTCCTGCGCATTCGCGACGTGGTCGTCGGCGGGCAGCAGCAGGCGGGAGGGTAACTGATGAGCGAGCTTCTGGATCTGGCACAGGCGGCGGTCGAGGCGGCGCGCGCGGCGGGCGCCGACTGGTGTGACGCCTACTGCTCGGACACCACCGAGATCTCGGTCGATGTCGAGAAGAGCAGCATCAACTACTGCGCGACCATCCGCGATCAGGGGCTGTCGGTGCGCGCCTTCACCGCCGGCGGCCAGGGCTTCGCGAGCGTGCAGCAGCTCTCGCTGGAGAGCGCACGCGAGTGCGCGCAGCGCGCGGTGGCGATGTCGCAGGCCGCGCACCCGGACCCGGACTTCGTGGCGCTGCCCGAGCCGGCGGCCTTCGACGAGGTGCCCGAACTGTTCGACGATGCCCTGGCGGGCCTGGGCGCCGACGAGTTCGTGGGGTGGTGCGCGCGCGGGATCGAGGAGGCGCGGGCGGTGGCCGATGACGCCATTGTGCAGGGCGGCGCGGGCGCGGGCTGGGGCGAGTCGGCGCTGGCGGGCTCCACCGGCGTCGCGGTCACGCGCCGGGGCAGCTCCGCCAGTCTCTACTTCTTCGTGATCATCAACCGCGACGGCGACGTGGGCAGCTTCTACGAGCACGACCAGGCGCGGCGCCTGGCCGATCTGGAGGTCGAGGGGATCGCCACCAGGGCGGCCGAGGAGGCGCTCAGGCAGCTCGGCAGCAAGCCCATCCCCACGAAGCGCCTGCCCATCATCCTCGGGCCCCTCGCCACGATCTCGCTCATAGGCTCGATCATCGGCGCCGCCGACGCCGAAAGCGTGCAGCGCAACCGCTCGTACCTGGCGGGCCGCGAGGGCGAGCGCATCGCCGCCGAACTGCTGACGGTCCGCGAGGCCCCGCACGTGCCCGCCGGCATGCGCTCGGCACCATGCGACGGCGAGGGCGTACCCACGTGCGCGCGCGCGCTCATCGACGCGGGCGTGCTCACCACGTACCTGCACAACTCGTACACGGCCTTCAAGGCAGGCGTGGCGCCCACCGGCCACGCCTCGCGCAGCGGCTACGGCTCGAGCGTGGGCATCGGCCCGAGCAACCTGCAGATCCAGCCGGGCGCGCAGACCGAGGCGGAGCTGATCGGCGAGCTGACCGAGGGCCTCTACATCGCCCACGCGGGCCTGTCGCCCAACCCGATCACGGGCGAGGTCTCGACCACCGCCGACTTCGGCTTCCGCATCGAGCGCGGCGAACTGACCACGCCGCTGTCCACGACGCTCATCGGCAGCACCGCCGACGAGCTGCTGGGCGGCATCGACGCGGTCTCCAGCGACTACCGCGAGGAGCCGGGCTTCATCATGCCCAGCCTGCGCATCGCCTCGGTGCAGGTGGCGAGCGAGGGGTAGGGCGCGGTTCCGTTCGTGCGGGCCTCACCGCCGGCAGGTCTCCGTGCCCCGTGTCGGGAATACGTCTCCTCGTCCGTCCGCTCACCCCCATGACAGCCGCAGCACGGGAGCACGCACATGGCAGTTGAGTTGGGCAGCACACATGACGAGGAGCGGGCCATCGACCAGCTCCCCCTTATCCCCCTGACCTGGCGGGCGCTCATCCTCGCCATCGGCTTCTGCGTCGTCGCCAGCTACTGGATCGAGTGGTCCGAGGTGGTCACCTTCTTCTGCCAGGTGACCGAGGCGGTGCCCGCGGTCCCTGCGGTCGCCGTGCTCATCGTGCTGGTGGTGCTCAACCCGCTGGTGCGGCGCATCAGCCGTTACCTGGCGCTCGACCGGCGCGAGGTGCTGATGATCTACGTCTTCCTCACCGTGGCCACCTCGATGGCCGGCTGCGGCATCGCCCGGTTCTTCATCAACACCATCCCGGTGCCGTTCTACTTCGCCACGGCGGAGAACGAGTTCGAGTCGATCCAGCAGTACATCCCCGAGTGGACCGTGCCACACGATACCGAGACCATCCGTCTGCTCTACGAGGCATCCGAGAGCGGTGTCATCCCGTGGAAGCCGTGGCTGGTGCCGCTGGCGGCCTGGGGGGTGTTCTTCCTCGCGCTGTGGATCACGATGCTGGCGATGATGGCGATCTTCCAGCGCCAATGGGCAGAGAAGGAGAAGCTCACCTATCCGCTGCTCTACTTACCGGTGGAGGTCACCGAGGGGCTGGACACGCGCGCGCTGGTGGCCGACTTCTTCCGCAGCCCGGTCATGTGGATCGGCTTCGGCATCGCGTTCTTCTACAACATCACCAACATCATCAATGCCTACAACCCCGGCTTTACCGCGCTGGGCAAGTACTACGACATCGGCGCGCTGTTCACCGAGCGCCCGTGGAGCGCCATCGCCCCCTTCCAGATCCACTACCGGCCGGAGATGATCGGCTTCGGCTACCTGGTCAGCACCGAGGTGGCACTGAGCATCTGGCTGTTCTACCTGATCCTGCGGCTGGAGGCGGTCGCGGCCGCGGCGGCGGGCCTGGACATCGCCGGCTTCCCGTTCGTGCAGGAGCAGGGCCTGGGCTCGTACATCGCCATCGCTATCTTCCTGGTGTGGGTGGCGCGCAGCCACATCGCTCTGGTCATCCGTAAGGCCTTCACCGGCGACCCCGCCATCAGCGATGAACGCGAGCCCATGAGCTACCGCGTGGCGGTCTTCGCCTTCGTCGGCGGCCTGGCGGTGGTCCTCGCCTGGGTGAACTACGCGGGCATGGCGCTGTGGGTGGCGGCGCTGTACTTCGCGCTCATCCTGGCGGTGGCGCTGGTCTATGCGCGCATCCGCGCAGAGGTGGGTGTACCGCTGATCTGGATGTTCCCGTACTTCCAGCACTACAAGTTCATCAAGTACACCTTCGGCAGCGCGCCCCTGCAGGTGGGCGGGAGCTGGCGCACGCTCACCATATTCACCACGCTGGTCTTCCTCTCGCGGGGCTACTTCCCCGCGCTCATCGGCTACCAGGCCGAGGGCTTCCGGCTCGCCGAGGAGATGCGCATCCGCCCGCGCTCGATGACCTGGCTGCTGATCATTGCCCTCATCGTCGGCTTCTACGTCGCCATCTGGCTGCACCTGCGCGCCTACTACATGTACGGCTCAGGCGGCCTGTCGTCGCTCGGTGGCTGGGGCTACGGCATCGCCATGGCGGAGTACGAGCAGCTTGTCAGCTACGGCAAGGGCCACGCCTCGCCCGACCTGTGGCGCATCGGCGCGACGTCCGCGGGCTTCCTGGCCACCGCCGGCCTGACCATCGTGCGTATGATCTTCCTGCGCTTCCCGCTGCACCCGCTCGCCTTCGGCATGGCCGGCTCGTACGGAAGCCTCATCTGGGGCAGCTTCTTCATCGTCTGGCTGCTCAAGAGCATCGTCTTCAAGCTGGGCGGAATGTCGAGCTACCGCCGGCTGATCCCGGGGTTCCTGGGCCTGGCGCTGGGGCACTACTTCACCGCGGGCATGTTCTGGGGCCTCATCGGCACCTTCGGCGGCGAGAGCCTGCGGCGCTACTACGTCTTCTTCGGCTAGACCCGTCCATGGAGATGGCGCCATGCGCATCGGCCTGATCGCCGGCAGCGGCATCGAGGACCTCTACGACGACAGCGAGCCGCGGCGCCGCACCGTGGGCACGCCGTACGGTGACGCCGAGGCGTGGCTCCTGGACGCCGACGGGCGCGAGGTGGTCTTCCTCCCGCGCCACGGCAAGGGCCACGGCGTCCCGCCGCATCGCATCAACTACCGCGCCAACATCCGGGCGCTGGCGGCACTGGACTGCCGGTGCGTGGTGGCGACCAACGCGGTCGGGTCGCTCAACCTGAACATGGCGCCGGGCGACTTCGTAATCGTGGACCAGTTCCTCGACTTCACCAGGCAGCGCCCGCTTACGTTCTTCGACGGTGACGACGGCATCGTGCGCCACGTGGACATGACCGAGCCCTACTGCCCGCGCATCCGCGAGGCGCTGCGCGAGGCGGGCGAGGCGCGACTGGGCGGCGCGCTGCACCCGGCGGGCACCTACCTGTGCTGCGAGGGTCCGCGCTTCGAGAGCCCGGCGGAGATCCGCATGTTCCGGCAGCTCGGCGCCGACGTGGTGGGCATGACCGGCATCCCGGAGCTGGTGCTGGCGCGCGAGGCGGGCTTGTGCTACGCGACGGTGTGCGTGGTGAGCAACCGGGCGGCGGGGATCAGCGACGCGCCGATCACGCACGAGGAGGTCGTGGGGATCATGGACGCGCGCCGGGCGGACCTGCACGCGCTGCTGCGCGCGACCATCGCGGCCCTCACCGACGACCCCGACTGCGCCTGCCACCATCCGTTCGACTGAGAGCGCCGTTCGCCGTGGCCGTCGTGACCCCGGCGCCCCCGGTCGCGTGCGACCGGCCGTCGGGGTGGCGCCCGGAGGGCGCCTGTCGCTGTCGCCAGCATCACGTTGCCGCAAGGAGGG
>JALGVA010000227.1 GCA_029820295.1 Candidatus Zipacnadia bacterium | reverse complement strand
AACCAGATGCGGGTGAAGTCGCCCGCCGGGATCAGCGTCGCGCCCTTGTGTGCGTCGGCCTCGCCGGTGCCGTCCTCCCAGAGCAGCTCCAGCGGCTCGGCGAAGTTCGGGTCGGTGGCGATCTGAGCCTCGATGGCGTCCGGTATTGTGTCGCCGTCGGTATCCTGCGCCGCCACCATCGCCGCCGCAAGGATGAGGCCGGCGATGATCATCGCCATGCGCTGCATGGTCCCGCCTCCGTCACTGCGTCGCGATCTCGTACCAGACCGTGCGGTGCTGCGGGCCGACGCTCGCATCAGGCCCCCGGCAGTTCATCCAGCGTCTCGCGGATGGCCGCGAGTTCAGACTCCGTGATCCCCCACAGCGTGGCGGCGAGGCAGTCGATCTCGGCCTCTATGGGGGCCAGCGCTTCCTCTGCATCGGGGCCCCGGGCCGCGCCATGCGCCGCGCGCGACAGCTCGGCAAGCCTGCCGTGCTCCGGCAGGTCCTCATCGTACGCGGGGATTGACACGTTGTTGAGAACGTGCGTCGATATCTGTGTGCTCACGGCATAGGAGCGCACGACCAGATCCGCTACCGCGGAGTTGAGCACCGCCGAGAGGTACAGGGCCTCGTCCTTGTCCGCGCAGGCGACCATCATCACATGGTGCTCGGGCACGACAACACGGGCGCCGAGGCGGTCGTCTGACACCGACCCGACAGCCGCGGCGACCATGCCTCCGCCCATGTCGCGCCATACCAGCTTCCACGGCGCGAAGGTGTAGTCGCCCACCGCGAAGACGGAGTAGAACGGGTCCTTCGGGACCGAGCTGGACGCACGCGCCAGGAGCTGCGCTTCGAACAGCCGGAGGTAGGAGTAGGTCCTCGGCCACCGCTTCTGCATGAGCCGGACGGGCCACCCAATCCTCGTGTCCGGGTCCTGGGGAACCAGCGCGTAACACGACGGTTGCGCGTTCCAGCGCTGGATGTCGCGCCCCCGCAGCAGGGGGTAGAGCAGGTCCGGCTCAATGGCCCGCTCGACCTGCTCGACGTCCTTGCGACCGACATCCGCGAGATTGCGGACCAGCACCTCGCCGGTGGGCAACGAGCGGATGATCTCCAGCCAGTAGACGCCGTTGAGGCCGCCCGAGTTGAAGCCTTCGTGGGCCCGGTACGCCGACGGCCCGATGGCCTTGCGCATGGCGTCGATGGCGGCCGGCTTTCCGGTCAGCCACGGGCTCGTGGGCCTGTCGGCGTTGATGGGGGAGGCGGCCAGGTCATGGCGCTCGGTCTGCTCCATGACGGCGGCGAGGGTGAGGTTCTCGTCGATGGTCCGCCCGCTGTGTTTCTCCCACAGGATGTACTCGACGGGATATGCAGTCTGCTCGGTGTCGCTGCGCCCGCAGGTGAACACGGCCGTCCGGTTGCCGACCCCGGGGAAGGGTGTGATCTCGGCCATGTCATGCACGCGCGCTACCTTGATGAAGACGCCGTCGCCAACGCGGAACCGCCGGAAGCCGTCGCCCGCACCCTCGCTCTTGAACAGGGGCTGGGTGATGACGAAGCTGAGTAGCCCGTCGGGCTTGAGGTAGCGGCTGGCCCCGACGTAGACGAAGAGCATGGACAGGTCCTTCTTGCCGCCGCCGAGCCGGCCCGCGCTGCCGCTCAGCGAGAACAGCCCCGAGTCCACCCACAGGCCTTTGGTGGCCTCGCGGTACTCGTCAGCGAGGCTCTCCCAGTTGACCCAGGGGGGATTGCCCACGACGAAGTCGAAGCACCCCTGGAAGATAGGCGCGAAGGCGTTCTTGATCAGGCGCGCCCAGACCCGGTTGCGGCCCTCATTCTCGAGGGCAACCAGTCGGGCAAAGAGGCGGCCGAGCATGGGCGCGGCGTGGTCGAAGGCGTTCTCGCTGATGCCGATCTCGTCGCGGGCGCAGTCCAGGAAGGCGTCGACTTCGTAGCCGTCGCGGACGCAGCGCTCGATACAGTCGGCCAGCTCCCCAAGGCACCCCTCCTCGATGACCGCCTCGGGGATGTCAAACGGCCCGACGACGGTGCGCAGCCGAACGCCTCTCTCGATGAGACGCTCCTGCGTGTCGTCGCGGGCGGGCGTCAGCACGGAGTCACACAGGTAGACGGGAATGCGCACGGGTTCGGTCCGGTAGCTAACCAGGTCGCCGAGAGCCAGCAGGTAGTTCGCCCGGGCCGCGATGACGGCGAGAGGGTTCAGGTCGAAACCGACCACGTTGTGCAGCACCCTCTGAAGGGTCTCGGCCGGCTCGAGCAGGCGGTCGGCCATCCGCTCGCGCACCCGGCGCAGGACGAGCACCAGGAAGGTGCCCGAGCCGCAGCCGGGGTCCAGGACGCGCCGGTCGGGGTCCCCGTCATAGCCCACCTCGTCAAGCACAAGGTCCGCAAGCCAATCCGGGGTGTAGTACTCGCCGAGGTCATGCCGCAGACGCTTGGGCACCAGGAACTGGTAGAGCTGTTTCAGGAGGTCGCGTGTCTCCTCCGGCAGGAAGCGCGGTGTGGCGGGCTCATACTCCTGCAGCGTACGCAGCATCGTGCGCACCGCTCGGTCGATCGCGTCGTCATAGACCGCGAGGAACCACCCGAAGAAGTCGCCCTCAAGGAAGTTCTGGATGCCCATCTCCAGGTAGATGCCGCCTTCCTCAAGGCTCATGAGCCTGCGCCTCAGCCGCTGGTGGCTTTCGGCGGCCATCCCGCCCACGAACGAGGGGACGAAGGGGTCGCGCTGACTCATCAGCTCAGCCACCAGCAGCTTGATGAACAGCGCGAAGTAGGTGTGGACACAGAACAGAAGCGGCTTGAGATCCGCCTCGCCCTCCACGCCGTAGGCCGCCGCCAACTCCGCCGTGCCGTCAAGGGCGCGGCGGATGTCCTGGCCGTAGACAATCCCGAAGATGCGGTCCCACTCCCCGAACATGACCTCCTTCTTGGGGTGCTCCGAGGCGCGGAAGGCCCCGTACAGTGCATTGACCACGGCACGAGCGGCGACGGCCTCAGGACCGAAGTCCCGGCTGAGTGTGTCGGGGCGAAGGGGCTTGCGCGCCAACGCGCGCAGGTAGTGCAGCATCTGGGAAATGGCGCCCTCGCTCACTTCATATGGGCCTTCGATCCGCCAGGTGCCCTCCGGCGCTTCCGACAGCAGCGAAGCCTGAACCGGGGCGACCTCTACCTCGGTGCCCTGCGCGGTGCCGCCGGGGGCTGCGAAGCGCAGGAAGAAGATGTAGTGCCCGTCGACTGCGACCCCGACGCTGCGGTGCAGGGCGTCCGCGCTGCCTCTCGCGTGGCTGGAGAGGTAACGTTCCAACTCCGCGCGGGCCTCGCGGTTGGCGGGCCGAGCCATGTCTGCGCCCAGACGCCCCGGTGCCTTGTACTCGACAACGACCTGGCCGAAGACGCTGTCGGCGTGACCACTGGCGAACGCCTTCTCGTGCTCCGCCGGGCAATGCACGGCCCAGTCCGCGGCGGCGATCGCTGCCTTCAGTTGTGGCTCGAAGCTGAGACGAAGCTCGGTCTCGTTGTTGGCGGTGCGTGCAGCCTCACGCAGCGCCGCGGTCAGCGCGGCGACGGTTGACGGACTTGCGGTGTCGGACATGGCGATTCCCCCGGCGAACGGCGATGGTGACTATCGATGGCTACTGCTGCACGGACACCCCCGCGGGCGCGGTCGTCGCCACATCGAGCACCGTCGGCGACTGGCGCTGCACGTAGACGTGGTGCGGGATCGTGAAGGCCGCGCCTTCCTCGAAGTTGTAGACGTAGCCGGCTGCGTAGTCGTTGCGGTCCACGAAGTCGCGCACGAAGCTGACCTTGCCGACGCCGATCATGGTCATGCCCGCGTCGCGCTCCACGCGCTCGATGGTGTAGCAGGCGTTGCGCGCGCCGTCGTTCTCGATGATGATCGACTGCCCGACCAGCGCGTCGCCCTCGGGCAGCTCGGTGTCAACCCATATGCGCCCGTCTCCCTCCATGTCGCGGTCCATACGCACCACCGTTCCGGTGAAGGCCGGCGCGGGCGCGATCAGCCGGAAGCCGCCCAGCGCCAGTTCGGTGCCACCGATGACCGCCGCGCGCTCGACCACCCCGTCGCGCACGCGCACGAAACCCAGCCGCCCGGCGAAGCTCAGATCGCCCGCGGCCATGGTCGCATCGCCCCGGCAGCTCACCAGGTAGTCGGTGGCGCCGTCGGCCAGCTCCACGCGCACCGCGACCGCCTCGAAGCCATCGGCATCCGTGCCTGCGTCGAGGCGCTCGACCGAGCGGATGAGCGGGTTCTCGCGGTAGGGCTCGTGGATCGAGACGAAGGTCGAGGTGAGCGGCTGATCCTCGACCTCGGCGAAGCGCCGCGCCAGCGCGTAGCGCAGCCGCCGCGGGTTACCGGACTTATTCTGGGGCGGATCGCCCCACGCCAGCGCGACCTCATCAGCCTGGGTCAGGTGGTGGTAGCGCAGGTGCATGTTGTCGGCCTCGGCGGAGCCGCGGTAGCCGTCGGGCACGTGCCAGTCGAGCGCCCAGCTCGCCGGCGGCGCCGCGTCGCGCTCCACCTCGTAGAGCCAGGAGAAGCCCAGTGGCACATCGTCGCTCTGCCGCTCGCCGAAGGGCACATCTGGGCCGGCGTAGGTGCCCTCGCCCTGCGCGACCGGCTGCAGGCCCTCGACGGTCGGGTCGCCCGGCGTGGCGTGGAAGCTCATCAGATGGTCGGAGCCGCCGCGCACGCGGAAGATATCCAGCGCGTAGGCCCCGCCGTCCTCAACGCTCACCAGCGCCACCGTGCGCGCGTAGGTGTCGCACTGCTCGTAGACGTTTTCGGAGCGCACCTCGCCCGCGGACAGGCCGGGCAAGGTCTTGAAGAAGACCGGGTGCCCGCCCCAGTTCGCCTGCTGGCGGGACGCGTCCACAACCACGGTGTTGTGCGAGATGGTATTGTCGGTCCACTCCCCGCGCTTGGGCCAGCTTGTGGCGAACTCCGGGTAGCCCAGGTCGGGCTCGAGCTTGTAGCCGAAGGCGTAGAGGCCGATGTTGAGCCGATCGTGATGACCGTGGCCGAAACTGCGCCCGTAGAACATCCACAGCGCGGTGCCGTCCTCGCCCGTGCCGCTCTCCAGCGACATCAGTCCGTAGCCCGCGCGGTTGAAGCCGCCCTCGCCGCCATCGGCGGCCGCCGCCGCGCCGATCTCCTCGATCTCGCGCGCGATGGCGTCGGGGTCCTCGTCGAAGATGCCGCGCTGCAGGCCCTTCCCGGAGTCACCGTTGGCGCGGTAGGCCGCGCTGGCGATCTCGGGGTCGCGCAGGTAGCGGTAACCGCGCGCGATGAAGTCCGGCGCGGCCGCGACCCTCCCCATCGACCCGGTCGAGCCGCAGTCACCGATGTTGGGCGTGGACAGCCCCAGCACTACCAGGTTGTAGCCCGCGGTAAAGGTCCGGGCGAACTGCGGGTAGTCGCGGTAGATGTCGTGCGTGTCATAGTCCTCGTACTCCGCCAGCATGTCCGCCAGATTCCCGATGTTGCTCGCCCAGCCCAGCGAGTAGCTCGGCGATCCCTCCGCGCCCACGCCGTCGCGGTCCACCAGGCCCACGATCACGCCCGGAATGGCCCCGCCGTCAGGCGCGAAGATCCAGTCCATCCACTGCGACATCTCCGGGTCGCGCCCCCACGCCATGGCGATCTGCGCCATCGCGCTCTGATGCATGCCCTGATTGCCCAGAATCTGCCCCGAGATCAGCGCCTCGGCGCCGGTGCGGAGGATCCCCTCTTCGATATTGTGATACAGGTCCTCGACCGTCCCCTTCTCCCCGGGCAGGTCGTACTGCTCCGCCATCCCCGCGAGGAACTCCAGCAGCGCCGGGTTGTCGAGGCCGTCGGCAACCATGTCGTAGTAGCGTGCGAAGTTGCGGATGACCCCGGTCTCCCAGATGCGCCCCTCGATCTTGCCGCGCCCGCTGCCGCCGTCGGAGTGGAACCAGCCGCGTTCGGCGTAGGGAGCCCAGTCCATCTCGGGATACACGTCGGCGATGCGGTCGAGCA
>JALGVA010000226.1 GCA_029820295.1 Candidatus Zipacnadia bacterium | reverse complement strand
CAGCCAGGTCGAGAACGTGACCGGCTCGTCGGTGTTTCAATCCATGCCCCCGCGGGGGGGCAACCCTGATGGTGGACGCACTGATCGACCAATGGACTGTTTCAATCCATGCCCCCGCGGGGGGGCAACCCGCGATACCGCTATTCCCCTGATGATCTCTCCCCGTTTCAATCCATGCCCCCGCGGGGGGGCAACCAACAGCGCCTCCACGCCCGCCGGCGCCTCCCGAGTTTCAATCCATGCCCCCGCGGGGGGGCAACCCCTCCTCGCGGCCCGCCGCATATCACGAGCGGAGTTTCAATCCATGCCCCCGCGGGGGGGCAACCATCAGGCGCAGCGCGCCCGTGACCATCCGCCAGGTTTCAATCCATGCCCCCGCGGGGGGGCAACCGCTGGCGCAGGCGCTCCTTCCTCTCGTCTCTTTCGTTTCAATCCATGCCCCCGCGGGGGGGCAACCTGGACCTCCTCAGAACAGACAAGCCCCCACAGAGTTTCAATCCATGCCCCCGCGGGGGGGCAACCGATGCGTCTCCCTCCGGTCGCAATCCGGTTGCGTGTTGCCGCACTCTTGTGCTATGATACATATCCACGGCCCCGAATCGGGGGTCGTGTCTCGAAGGATGCAAGCGGCCGCTGCAGCGGCCGGGAGGACTGAACATGAAGCCCGACATTCATCCGGAGTACGTCGAGGCCACGGTCACGTGCGCCTGCGGCGAGAGCTTCCAGACGCGTTCGACCAGGCCCGAGATCAAGGTCGAGATCTGCAGCCAGTGCCACCCGTTCTTCACCGGCACGCAGAAAATCGTGGACACCGAGGGTCGCGTCGAGAAGTTCATCCGCCGCTACGGCCTGCAGGACCAGTACGCCGACACGGACACGGACAAAAAGCAGGACTAGCATCAGGCACGGAGGTCTCACCATGGTCTCAGCCTTCTCGGGCTGAGGCCGTTTGGTTCCCGGCGCCATGAGCGAAGAGCAGGACCATTTCTATGGTGGCCAGGCGGTGCTCGAGGGCGTGATGATGCGCTCCAGGAGCGCCTACGCGACCGCGGTGCGGCGCATCGACGGCTCGGTCATCGTCGGCACGCGCGCGTTGCGCACCTGGAGCCAGCGCTTCGGCTGGGCGCGCTGGCCGCTGATTCGGGGCAACGTGGCGCTTGTCGACTCGCTCACGCTGGGGCTGGAGTCGCTCACCTTCTCCGGCAACGTGGCGCTCGAGGACGAGGCCCGGCAACGCGCGCCCGACCATGAGGAGTCCGCGGGAGAGGAGCAGGCGCGGGAGGTGGGCGCGGCCGACGCGAAGGAGAAGCAGGGCCTGGGCGAGGGCGCGCTGTGGCTGACCATGCTGCCGGCGATGGCGCTGGGCGTGGGTCTGTTCGTGCTGTTGCCCTCGTGGGCCGTGGACTGGATCGTCGGCTCCGAGGAGGCCAGCCTGAGCGGGCAGGCCGGCGACGTGATGCTGCGCAACGTCATCGAGGGCGGCCTGCGCCTGTTGGTGATCCTGGGCTACATCGCCGCGATCTCGCTGATCGGCTACATACGGCGCGTGTTCGAGTACCACGGCGCCGAGCACGCCACCATCAACGCCTTCGAGACCACCGGCGAGGTGACCGTGCAGAGCGCGCTGGAGCACAGCCCGCTGCACCCACGCTGCGGCACCGCCTTCCTGCTGGTGGTGATCCTGGTCAAGATGGTACTGGGCATCTTTCTGGGCTGGCCGGTGTGGTGGGTGCGCGGCCTGCTGCGACTGGCGCTGCTGCCGCCGGTGGCGGGGATCGCCTACGAGATCATCCGCTGGGCCGGGCGGCACCGTGACAGCGTGCTGTCGACCATCCTGGCGGCACCGGGGCTACTGATGCAGAAGCTCACCACGCGCAGGCCCTCGCCTGACCAGGTGGAGGTCGCGATCTACGCGCTGGCGACGGTCGCGCCCGAGGTGGAGCTGCCGGCCGACTTCCCTGCGCCCGAGCGCGTGCGCATCGGCAGTGGTGGGAAGATCATCCGCGATACTCAGTCCGAGGCCGAGGCAGCCGCGAGCGGGTAGGGCGGGGCGTGGCCCGGGGTGGAACCTGAGCCCTCCACACGGCACGCGCGGACGCGTGGGTCAGCCATCTGCCACCGCCGTTCGCCGTTGCCGTTTGCTCGTAGCTCGTAGGTGGTAGCCGGTAGCTGATAGCTGATGCCAATGAACCTGCTTGCGCCGCTGGAGCGGCTGGAGGACGAATACGAGGAGGTGCAACGGCGGCTCGCGACGCCGGAGGTGCTGAACAACCACAGCCTCCTGCGCGAGCTGTCGGTGCGCCACGCCGAGCTGGAGCCGGCGATGGCGAAGCTCGCCGAATACCGTGAGCACCTGCAGACGCGCGATGACGCCCGCGCGCTGCTCGAGAGCGCCGAGGACGCGGAGATGCGCGAGTTCCTGCAGGCGGAGCTGGACGAGGCCGAGGCGGCCATCGAAGCGATGGAAGGCGACCTGCTGCTGCTGCTGGTGCCGCCCGACCCGATGCGCAACCGCAACGCCATCGTCGAGATCCGCGCAGGCACCGGCGGTGATGAGGCGGCGCTGTTCGCCGGTGACCTGTTCACCATGTACAGCGGCCTGTGCGCCCGCCGCGGCTGGAACGTGGAGGTCATGAGCGTCAACGAGGGCGCCATGGGCGGCTATAAGGAGATCATCTTCAACGTGCAGAGCCCGGGGGCCTACGGCGCGCTCAAGCACGAGTCGGGCGTGCACCGTGTGCAGCGAGTGCCGGCGACTGAGTCGCAGGGGCGCATCCACACCTCGGCGGCGACGGTGGCGGTGCTGCCCGAGGCCGAGGACGTGGACATTGAGCTGAACCCGGGAGACCTGGAGTTCGAGACCTTCCGCGCGGGCGGGCCCGGCGGGCAGTCGATGCAGAAGAACGAGACGGCGGTGCGCATCACGCATAAGCCCACGGGTATCACCGCCGCCTCCAGGGACGAGCGCTCGCAACTGCAGAACCGCGAGAAGGCGCTGACGGTGCTGCGCGCGCGCATCTACGAGCACGAGCAGGCGAAGCGCGAGGCGGAGATCACTGCGCAGCGGCGCGAGGCGGTGAAGAGCGGCGACCGCTCGGAGAAGGTGCGCACCTACAACTTCCCGCAGGACCGCGTGACCGACCATCGCATCGGCCTGACCTTGCACAACCTGCCCGCGGTCATGGCCGGTGAGATCGACGAGCTGCTGGACGCGCTCGGCGAGCACGAGCGTCAGCAGCGACTCGCGGAGCTGGCTGAGAGCCTCTGACCGCGCCCCACGGCAGGCCACCCGCCATGAAGCTCACCCGGGCGCTCAAGGACGCAACCGTCCGCCTCGAGGAGGCGGGGGTCCCCTCACCTGACTTCGACGCCCGGGCGCTCGCCGCCCACGTGCTGGGCATCCGCATGTCCGAGCTGCCCATGCATCGCGAGCGCCTGCTCACCGGCGACGAGCTGGCGGCCTTCGACGGTCTCGTCGCCTCCCGGGCGCGCCGCGAGCCCCTGCAATACCTCACCGGCGACACCGAGTTCTACGGCCTGCGCTTCCTCTGCGACCGCCGCGCCCTGATCCCGCGCCCCGACACCGAGACGCTCATCGAGGTCGCGGTCGAACTGGCCGGTGAGCTGGAGATCGCGCGCATCGCCGACATTGGCACCGGCTGCGGCATCATCGCGGTGACGCTGGCGCAGCAGCTCCCCGACGCGCAGATCCTCGCCACCGACAGCTCCGAGGAGGCGCTGGCACTGGCCGCCGAGAACGTGGCGCTGCACGAGCTGGAGCGCCGCGTGCTGCTCGCGCACGGCCCGTGGCTCGAGCCGCTGCATGAGGCCGGATGGGCCGAGGGCGTCGAGATGATCGTCAGCAACCCGCCCTACGTGCGCGAGGAGGACGTCGACACGCTCATGCCGGAGATCGTCGAGCACGAGCCGCGCGAGGCGCTGGTGGGCCCCGACGCCGACGGCCTGGGCGCCTACCGGGCGATCGTCGCGGGCTGCCGGGAGCTGCCGGCGCTGCGCGCGCTGGCCTTCGAGGTGGGTGAAGGCCAGGCGGCCGCCGTGGGCGAGATGATGAGCGAGGCGCTGAACGCGCGCGAGATCATCATTCGCAAGGACCTGGGCAGGACCGATCGCGTGGTCGCAGCCGTGCTGGGGATCGGCGAGCGATGACCGGGGCCCCGCCGGTCATCGCGGTTCCGCCGGCCTCCGCCGGCGAGGCCGCCGTCGCCTGCGCGCGGGCCATCGCGCGCGGCGAGCTGATCGTCATCCCGACTGACACGGTCTACGGCCTCGCCGGCGGTGTACGCAACCCCGACGCGATCGCCCGCATCTACGAGGCCAAGGGCCGCCCGGAGCACATGGCGCTGCCGGTGCTGGTGGCGTCGGCGCAGGATGCGCTGCCGCTCATCGGAGGAGACGCGGCGGTGGAGGCGAAGCACCTCTTCGAGCGCTTCTGGCCGGGCGCGCTGACGGTGGTGGTGCCGTGCTCGGAGGTGGTGCCGGCGGCGGTCAGCGCCGGTCGGCCGACGGTCGGCCTGCGCCTGCCCGACAGCGACCTGGCACGCACGATCATCGCCGCCTGCGGGGGAGTGCTGGCCACCACCAGCGCGAACCTGTCTGGCGGGCCACCGGCGTGCGCTGTGGCGGAGCTGCCCGCTGAGCTGCTGGCGCACGTGGCGATGGTGATCGACGCGGGCCGCTGCCCGGGCGGGATGCCATCTACGGTCGTGGACCTGAGCGCGTCCCCGCCGCGGGTCCTGCGTGAGGGGCCGATCCCGGCAGAGGCGCTGCGTGAGGTGTTGCCGGAACTGGCGGGCTGAGAGCGCGCGACGGGAGGCACGGTGCGGACCTCCCCCGCCCTCGTGCGGAGGCCGCTCCCGCCCCAGGGGCGGGGCGACATCCTGCCTTCGGGCGCCACCACCGGGCCTGCGCCCACGGACCGGCCGTGCCATCGCTGCCGCGAAGGAGGCGCCGAAAATGAAGGTCGGCTTCGTCGGACTGCCGGGCAGCGGGAAGACCACGCTCTTCAACCTGGTGACCGGACGGGAGCCCGACCCATCGGAGCTGGGCCGGGCCGAGGCGCGGCTGGGCGTGGTCAAGGTGCCTGACGAGCGCCTCGAACGGGTCGCCGAGATCTACGAATCCCCCAAGACCGTGCCCCCCGAGGTCACCTTCGTGGACCTGATGGCGCTGCATCGCGGCGGCGAGCACACCGCGCGCGATGACGGGCTTACGAAGATCGCCGGCGACGCCGACGCCTTCGTGCTGGTGATCCAGGGCTTCGGCACCCTCGACCACCAGGGCAACCCGCTGGAGCCCGCCGCCGACCTCGAGGCGCTGCTGCTGGAGATGACCATTACCGACCTGGGCGTGGTCGAAGGCCGCCTGAAACGCATCGAGGCCGAACTCAAGTCGGCGCGCGACAAGGCCAGCCCGGAGCACGCCCTGCTGACGCGCGTGAATGACCACCTCAGCGCCGGCGGCCTGGTGCGCGACATGGAGCTGAGTGAGGAGGAGCAGCGCACGCTCCGCGGCTTCAACCTGCTCACCAGCAAGCCGCTGCTCGTGGTCTTCAACGTCAGCGAGGAGGACCTGCGCGCCGAGACCTGCACGGGCGCGTGCAAGGTGGCCGAGCAGGCCGGCCTGCGCTGGCTGGCGGTCGGCGCGGCGCTGGAGCAGGAGATCGCCGAACTCGACGACGAGACGCGCACGGAGTTCCTGGCCGAGTTCGGCCTCACCGATCCGGCGCGCGAGCGGCTGATCCGCGCCTGCTATGACCTGCTGGACGTCATCACCTACTTCACCGCCAACCAGAACGAGGCGCACGGCTGGACGATCTCGTCGGGCGCCACCGCAGTCGAAGCGGCCGCCAAGGTGCACTCGGATATGGCCGAGGGCTTCATCCGCGCTGAGGTCATACCGTTCGAGCGGCTCGATGACCTGGGCTCGATCGCGGCCTGCAAGGAGGCCGGGTGCGTGCGGCTCGAAGGCCGCGACTACGTGGTGGCCGACGGCGACATCCTGCAGATCCGTTTCAGCCGGTAGCGCG
>JALGVA010000067.1 GCA_029820295.1 Candidatus Zipacnadia bacterium | reverse complement strand
TCAATCGACTGAACGGCCTCTCACACCCGGGCCGTCCATGCGCCTCCCCCGGACCCCGTCCGCTGTTGCCGCGCACCGTTGCCGTTCACCCTTGCCGTCCGCCCAAGGAGGGATTCGTCCCCCCGATGGCGGATAGATACCCGCATCACGCCGCGCGTGCGATCAGGAAGGGTTGAGGGCCGTAGACGCCGTCGCTTCTCGCCGACAGCAGGACGCGCAGGCGGGCGCGCAGCCCGCCTCAACAGCCATCACCGGCCGGGCGGTCGCCATCGCCTTCATCCTGGTCATCGGCTTCACCGTCGCCGGCTGCTTCTCGGTATTCCTGCGTTACGAGATCATCGGCACCGGCTACCTGCCGCGTGGCGCGGTGGCACTGCTGCTCGCGCTCATCGGCGCCAACGCCCTGTTGCGCGCGCTCGCGCGCCTGGGCATCAAGCCGCTGAGCGCGCAGGAGCTGATGCTCATCTTCCTGCTGCTCATGATCGTCGGCGCCATCGCCGGCCAGGAGTACGCCCAACACTTCTACCTCAACATCGTCGGCATCGTCTACTACGCCACCCCCGACATCGCGCCGCCCGAACTCTACCTCGATGGCCTCAACCCGCTGCTGCTCCCCTCCACCGACCCCTCCGGCCCGGTGGCGCGCTGGGCCCATGAGGGCCTGCCGCCCGGGCAGTCGATGCCCTGGCGCGCCTGGGTGACGCCGCTGCTGGTGTGGACGCCGTTCTTCCTCGCGATCTACTGGATGGTGCTGACCTTCATGGCCATCCTCGCCCACCGCTGGGAGAACGAGGAGAAGCTGCTCTACCCGCTGGTCGAGGTGCCGGTGGAGACCGTCGCCGGCGAGCCGCGCGCCGTCTCGACGCTGCTGCGCAGCCCGGCGCTGTGGATCGCCTTCGC
The DNA here is from genome assembly GCA_029820295.1 of Candidatus Zipacnadia bacterium. GTDB lineage: Bacteria > Armatimonadota > Zipacnadia > Zipacnadales > UBA5352 > JALGVA01. The sequence continues at coordinate 24,497 of JALGVA010000067.1, read as the reverse complement.
CATCCCCTGCATCCACTACACCATCCAGGGCCTGCACGGCTACTGGCCCGCCATCCCCTTCATCAACCTCGACCAGCCCCTGCGCACCCGCTTCGCCGGGCCGTGGGCGGCCTTCAACGGCCTGCTGCTGTTCGTGCGCATGGACATGATCGGCATCGCCTACCTGCTCTCCGCCGAGGTCGGCTTCTCCCTGTGGTTCTTCTTCTACCTGCGCCGCGTCCAGCAGTTCATCCGCCTGGCTCTGGGCATCCGCACCAACCACCACCAGTTCTTCGAGTACCAGGTCATGGGCGGCTACGTGCTGCTCGCCGGCGCCCTGCTCTACTCCGCCCGCTCCCACCTGCGCCGCGCCATCGCCGTCGCCGTCGGCTCCCTGCACCGCCGCCCCGACGCCGCCGACGCCGACGAGCCCTACCGCGTCGCCGTGCTGGGCTTCATCGCCGCCTTCGCCTTCGTGCTGTGGTGGTGCAGCTACTTCGGCATGAACACCGTGTGGGCGCTGGCCCAGTACGCCCTCTTCCCGGTGGTGGGCATGATCGTCGCCCGCGTCATCTGCGAGGCCGGCATGTTCATCTACAGTTGCCCCTTCGGCGGCTACACCGCCGGCTACAACGAGGCGCTCTTCAAGGTCTGCGGCACCGAGCGCATCGGCCCGATGAATGTCACCCTCATGACCATGACCAGTTGGTGCCAGATCCGCTCCACCGCCACCCAGAACATGGCCTCGGTCGCTCAGGGCTACAGGCTCGGCTCCCAGGCCGGCATACGCCGCATCCACGTGATGCTCCTGGCCATGGCCGCCATCGCCGTCGCCATCCTCGCCTGCCACATCACCGCCCCCTGGGTCATCTACCACTGGGGCGCGCCCAAGCTCGCCGCCTGGCCCAGCCGTTCGGGCCTGAACGCCACCATCGGCCTGACGCGCTACCTTGAGACCCCGACGGAGATCAACCTCGAGGGCTGGCTGGGGCTGGGCCTGGGCGCCGCGACCACCTGGGCCCTGTTCGCGCTGCGCCGCATGTACGTCTGGTGGCCGCTGCATCCGCTGGGCTTCGTCACGTGGATGCACTGGCCCATCGAGCGCTACTGGCTGTCCATCTTCATCGGCTGGCTGATCAAGACCACCGTGATCCGCCTCATCGGCTTCCGCGGCTTCCAGCGCCTGCGCCCCATCGCCTTCGGCCTCATCCTGGGGATGAACGTGATCTTCACCATCTGGCTGCTCATCCACTTCATCTGGCCCGGCCCTGAGGGCATCCTCACCGACTGAGCCGAGCCGTCCCGGGGGTGAGACCCGGCGGCCACGGCGCGCCTCTCCGGGCGCGCGCGGCGTACGCGCCTGCCCGCCCGCGCTGCCGTCACGGAGCGGCCCGGCTTCAGCCTCGCCGACCGGCCGCGCGCCTCACAGCTCCGCGGTGGTCGGCACCGTCACCACGTCCCCCGGCCCGATGGCCATGACGGTGAAACGGTGGCGCCCGTCGCCGTCCGCGTCCGGGAAGTCGTCCATCGTCGGCTGCAGGTCCACCACCATCAGGTTGTCGATGCCCCCGCGGCGCAGGCGCCCGATGATCTCCCCGCGCTCGTCCAGGAGTGTCATGCCCGCGTTGACGAAATAGGTTGTGCGGTCGTGGAAGACGTTGCCCGCCTCGTCGAACTCGCGTACGCTTGCCACCCCGCAGCGCAGGTCCTGTCCCGCGATCGAGAACGCATCCGGCGCGAGCACCTCCTCGACCCGCACTGCGGTCACGTGCGCCGGCGGCTCCACACCCTCGGCGGTGGTGTCCACTATCACCCAGCATCCCGCCATGTCGGCGCGCAGGATCGGCGCGTCCAGCCGCACGATCCCGGCCTCGTAATCGATCTCCGTAATGCGCGCGGCGGGCTGCGGCGCGACGTCGAAGAGCCGACCCACGATGGCGATGCCCTCGGCGTCGGTGCGCACGCATGACGCCCGCCCGGTCAGCGCGCCGCCGTCGAAGCGATGCTCTATCGTCGGCTCGGGCGTCCAGAACAGCACGTCGGTGCCCGCCGGGTGTGTCACGCGCAGCGCGATGGAGCCGTCGTCCGGCTCGACCGGCAGGCGCTCGACCGAGGAGATCACCGGCGCGCCCTCGTTGAGAGGCTCGAAGATGCTCGCGAACGTGGACGCCAGCCCCTTCTCCCCGCTCCGCCGGCGCAGCACCCACTTGAGTGTCTCGGGGAAGTTCGGCCGGCGCTGCGGGATGCCGTCGCAGACGAACAGCGTCTCATCCTCGGGCAGCAGGTGCACGCGCAGGCCGATGCCCGCGGTCGGCTTCTCGGGATACAGCTCCGGGTCGCGCGTAAGCCGCCAGGTGACCGTCGCCGGAGCCTCCAGCGCCGCCTGCTGCACGTTGATCAGCCACTGGAAGGCGCTGCCCTGGTAGGTGTGATAGCGCGTCCCCGGCTTCCCCTCGATCAGCTCCGGGTCATCGTAGAACTGCCCGTAGGGCACATCCGGGCCGGCGAGCGTGCCCTCGGTGCGCGGGGCCGGCAGCTCCACACCCTCGGCGGTGAAATCGCCCTCGTTGCCGTGGATGATCCAGTCATGCTGTGCGCCGCCGACCACGCGGAAGACGTCCAGTATGTAGGCGTGCGTGTCGTCGATGCTCACCAGCATGCAGGCGCGGCGGTAGTCCTCGACGCTCTCCGGGTAGGCGCTCGGCGCGCGCGCCTCGACGAGCTGCGCCCAGCCGCCCGGGTGATAGGCGACCGGCGCGCCGAAGCCCGCCTGCTGCTTGGTGGCATCGACCATGACCGTGTTGTGCACCGCGGTGTGCTCCAGCCAGCCGCTGCGGCGCGGGTCGAAGGTGTCGGCGGTCTCGGGGTAGCCCAGGTCGGGGATGAGCGGGTGGTCGTAGCCGTAGACCTCCAGGTTCAGGCGGTCGAAGTGCCGGTGGCCCGGGTAGTAGCCGTAGTAGAGCGCGAGCGCGAAGCGCGCGCCCGGCGAGCCGCTCTGCAGCGTGGCGTAGCCCAGGCCGGGCAGCAGCTCACTGCTGACGCCCACCTCCTCGCCGTACTCCGCGGCGGCGGCGCGGATGGCGTCCTCGCTGGCGGGGGCGAACAGATCGCGGCGGAAGTCACGGCCGCCCTGCACCATCGCCTGCGCCTGGCGCGGATCGCCCATGCGCTCCCACGCCCGCTGCAGGTACAACGGCGTGACGCCCAGCCCCCCGGCGAACATGTTGTTCGAGTCGCCCATCGGCTGCGTCATCGTCCCGCACACCAGCATCTTCAGCGGCCACTCGTACAGCCCGCGGAAGCGCGGCTCGGACCACAGGTCCGTCCCCTGCAGGCGCAGCAGCTCGGCCACGTCCTCCAGCTCCGTCATCCAGCCGCAGTTGTAGCTGGGCGACTCAAAGGGCACCCCGTCGCGGTGGAACAGGTTGATGAGCGCGTCCATGATGGGGGTGTCGGTGTAGAGCGAGACGCGCTCGGGGCCGATCAGCAGCCAGTCGAGCATCTCCTGCCGCGACGGCGAGCCCTCGTCCGAGTCCAGCACCAGCGCGCAGCGCAGCAGCGCCGACTGGTGCATCCCGTAGTTGCCCTGGATGCGATGCGAGCCGTCGATGATGTCCCCCGCCGCGACACGCAGGATGCGGTCCTCGATCCAGGCGCGGATCTCCTCGGCGCTCTGGCCGGTGGCGGCCTGCAGCTCCACGTCATCGGCGATGGCGGGCCAGACCGCGTCGTAGGCCAGCGTCACGTCCTGGATGGTGAAGCACTCCCAGGTGTGGTACTGCAGGCGGCCGAGGTAGTGCGGCAGGAACTCGAGGCCGTAGCGCGACTGCGTCTCGTAGAAGTAATCGGGGTAGTACTGCGCGAGCCGGTGCAGGAGCAGCGCGCACTTGTGGGCGTAGGTGGCGTCGCCGGTGAGCAGGTAGGCCTGCGAGAGGTCGTTGAGCGCGGGCAGCAGCCAGCGGCGCACCATCTCCCCGGCGTAGAAGCCGACGAACCAGAACTTCTTCTCGTGGCCCTCGATCGCGCAGCCCCAGCCGTCATCCACGTACTCGCCGGTGAGCAGCGCCTGGTCCTGGCAGCCGCCTTGCAGGTAGGCCCAGAAGTCGTTGGACGGGTACTCCTCGCCGCCGACCGGGCAGACCAGCTTGTAGGGCCGCTCGAAGTCCATGCGCCAGCCGCGCTTGCCGCCGGGCGCTTGCATGATCGCCTCGCCGTGCACGGGGCAGCCCGCGCTGTGCACGTTGTTGCAGCGCGGCACCTCCAGCGGCGGCACCAGGCGCACGAGCGTCTCGTCATCGTACTTCGCCCATGAGTCGGCGCGGCCGATGATCCGGTCGCGCTCGACCTGCGCCCACTCGTACTGCGCCACGTTCTCGGCCATCCACTGCAGGCGCTGGTCCGTGTACCAGGTGCGCCCGGACTTGGCGCCCGCTCCCGCGGTGGCGAGCACGACCATCAGCGCGCCGGCAATGATCCGTTCGAACATGATCAGCTCCCGGCCATCAGCAGTCGGCCTTGGCCGTTCGTAGCACAGGCATTCTTACCTGTTAATGCCGTTGAAGACGCCGTCGGCCGTTGTCGTTGTGCCCCTTGCGCCCTCGCGAGGGGGGCGCCCGCAGGGCGACTGCTGTCGCCGTTGCCGTCGTTGCCGCCCTCGTCCTCGTCGCCCCCGTTCCCGCCGTTCCCCGCTCCCTCACGCGGTGCACGCCGCGATCAGCTCCGCCGCGGTCGCCGTGAACCCCAGCGTCATCTCCACCTCGAGGATCGACGCCTCGGTGAGCGCCATCGCCTCGTAGGTGTGGCCGGCCTCGATGGCCGTGGTGCAGTCGCGCAGCAGGATTACGTTGTAGCCACGCCGCTGCATGGCCCGCATGCCGTAGTCGCGCCCCGGCACGCACATGTTGGCAGCGAAGCCGCAGTAGAACAGGTGCACCACGCCGTTGTGCCGGCACAGGCGATGGAGCTGCTCGCCGGTCGCCACCACGAAGTCCCCGGCCTGCGGCTCCAGGCAGTCTATGATGCGCCGGTTCTCCAGCTCCTCATCGATCCACTTCTTCGTCGCCGGCTCGGTGGGCCTGGCGAACTGCGCGTAGTCGCCCTCTCTGTTGCGGAACTCCGCCGGCGGCCACTCCGGTGGCTCGCCTCCGCCGCCGAACAGCTCCGCATCACAGGCGTACTTTGTCCACTGCTCGTAGAGCTTCGCCTGGCCGGGAGAGGGCGCGTGCACCACGCGCACCCCGGCCCGCCGGCAAGCCTCGGCCACCGGCGCGATCAGGTCGGTGCAGATCTGCGCGGCGCGCTGCTGGTGCGTGACGATGGGGTGGATCGACCAGCAGTCCACCATCACCAGCGCGGCCTCGGTGGCCGTCAGCTCCCAGTCGAGGAAGGCGCGGCGGAAGTTGGGCTCGATGTACTCCTCGCCCTCATCGGGCGCATGGCGCTGGTAGCGCACCTGCAGGCTGATCGTGGACATGCGCATACCTCCGAGTGCTCGTGTCGTTGCGATCATCTGCCCGACAGGCTTCTCCGCCCGCGGGCGGGATCGATGCCCTTGAAGATGCCGTTGTCCGTGTCGTTGCCCCATGGAGCGGCCGGGCTTCACAGCCCTTCCGGCAAGTGCTGCTGGGGCGGATGAGCCGCAGGGCAGGCTGCCGGCGGCGGCTGTGCCGTGGAGCAGTTGCGCGCTGACGGCGGCCGGGACGCGTAACAGCACCCGGCGCAGACCCCAGCGCCCTCGCCCGTGGGCCGTTTGGACGGCAATGCCCGGGCGGGGACGTAGCCCCGCCTCTCCACAACGACACGGCGCACCGCAACGGCATCGGCGAGGCCGGGGCCTCGCCGCTCCACAACGGCACGGCGACGGCCAACGGCCGTGGGCGCGCTACGCCTCTTCGCCCGCGCCTGCGGCAACCCGGCGGTCCTCGTGCGATTGACCGTCCGCCCGCTCTTCCCCCTGCGCATCCTCGCATACCGTGCACACGTCGGTGGCGCACGCCCCCACGCAGCGCAGTGCATCGGTCGGGCACGCCACCACGCAGGCGCCGCAGCGGATGCAGTCGGGGTGCGTCACCTCTCCCACCGACAGATACTCCCGCACCGGAATGTCCATGGGACACGCCCGCTCGCACACCGCGCAGTCGCGGCAGGCCGCGGCGTTCGTCAGGATGCGCCCGCGCGCGTCGCCCGCCCTCGCCCGATCCATGAGGTGCTGCAGCGTCCCCATCGGGCACACGGCACACCACGCGCGCTCCTGACTGACCAGGGCCATGAAGACCGCGCCCAGGGTGGTGATCAGGCACATGCGCACGAAGATGGCGCCGATGAGTCCGTAGATGCCGCCGGGCATCTCGGGCCTGACCTCCACCGGGAGCGTGGCGAGCGAGTAGGCCATCGCGCTCATCAGCAGGATGAGGATGACCAGGCGCACGCGCAGGCGGCGCAGGAAGGCCGGGAAGCGGCGGCCGGGGGTGATCCAGCGCATCAGCAGGTCGAGGAACGACCCGCGCGGACAGAGGTTGCCGCACCAGTAGCGGCCGCGGAAGATGGAGGTGCCGAGCAGCGTGACCATCATGACCGCCGCGACCAGACCCAGCGGCGGGTATATCACGCCGCCGATGACCACGACGAAGAGCACGACGATGCTGATCCTGCGCCAGGCTTCGAGCGCAGGGGATCGATGTTGCGGGACGGTTCGGACTGCCATGCCGGCCTCCACATCACAACAGCGAGAACGCCGGAGGGCATCTTACTACAAGTCGGCGCGCAATGACAGGGCCACGGACGCCCGTGGCCCGCGCCATGGTGATGCCACGGTGCAGAGGAGCGGGGCGCGGGCGAGGGTCGGTGGGTGGAGGTGCGAGGGCGGGCGGGAGGAACTGTGAGCTAATCTGCAGCAGGGAGAGCGGTCAGGATGGGCGCGGGAGGTGCCGGGCGTGAGCAAGGTGCTGATGGCAGGCGCAGCAGTGGTGATGGTGCTGACGGTGATGCCGGTGGTGGCGCAGCCGCCGGCGGTCGAGATGCCGCCCATGGAGGAGATGATGATGCCGGGCACGGGCGGGGATGCGGTCAGTGGAGTGGCGCTGAGCCCGGACGGGAGCCTGGTGGCGGCGGCGGCCGGGTCGGTGACGGTCTACCGCACGGAAACGGGCGAGCAGGTGGCGGCGCTGACCGGACATGACGGCATGGCCACCGACGTGGACTTCAACGCCGCGGGCACGCTGCTGGCGACCGCCGGCGAGGATGGCACGGTGCGGCTGTGGAGCACCGAGGACTGGAGCGACCGGGGCGTCCTCGAGGCCTCGGGCTACCAGGTGCTGTCCGTGGACTTCTCGCCCGATGACAGCATGATCGCGGCCGGCAACGGCAACGGCCTCGCCGACCTGTGGTCGCCAGCAACCGGTGAGCGGCTCCTTAGCCTCGAGGGACACACCGACTACGTGCGCGCGTGCGCCTTCAGCCCCGACGGCAGCGTGGTGGCCACCGCCAGCGATGACGGCGATGTGAAGCTGTGGGCCGTCGAGACCGGCGAGCTGCTGCGCACGCTCTCGGGGCATACGGATTACGTGCGGGGCGTGGCCTTCAGCCCGGACGGGCAGTTCGTGGCCTCCGGCGGAGACGACCAGACCGTGCGACTGTGGAACTCGGCGACGGGTGAGAACCTGGCGGTGATGGAGGCGCACTCCGACTGGGTGCGCGCGGTGGCGTTCAGCCCGGACGGGCGCATCATCGCCTCCGCCAGTGACGACGGCACCATCGGCCTGTGGTCGGTGGAGACGCGGGAGCTGGCCGGGCGCCTGGAGCCGCACGCCAGTTGGGTGCTCACGCTGGATTACAGCGCGGACGGGAGCATGCTGGCGAGTGGCAGCATGGACGGGGCTATCAAGCTGTGGGACCCGGGCGAGCAGCAGCTCCTGGGCACGCTCGCCTGCGGGACGCCGTGGCTGTTGTGCGTGGACGTGAGCGCAAACGGGCGCCTGGTGGCGGCGGGCTCCGACAGCGGCGACGTGCGCGTGTGGGAGCTGGCGGACGAGGACGGGCAGCCGACGGTGCTCCCCGCCCGGGCGCAGTACATCACCGCGGTGGCCCTGAGCCCGGACGGCGCGCTGGTGGCGGCGGGCAGCCAGAGGGGCGCCGTGCAGGTGTGGGATACCGCGAGCGCCGAGACGGTGATGAGCGCGTCGGGGCACGGCGGCGCCGTGCTGGCGCTGCAGTTCCGCGACGGCGGCCGCACCCTGGCCTCGGCGGGCGGGGACTCGAGCGTGAAGCTCTGGGACGTGCGCGCCGGGAAGGTCACCGGCGGCTTCGGCGGCCAGGGCCACGCCGTGGCCATCTACGACATCGCCACCGGCAAGCTGCGCTCGCAGCGTGAGGGCGGCGCTGGCGAGGCGCCGGGCGCGACCTTTACCCCCGATGGCCGCGGCGTGGTGTTCGGCGCGGGCGCGATCCCCGCCGGCGCTCTGTGCGCTGCGGTCAGCCCCGACGGCAGCATGCTCGCCACCGGCAGCTTCGACGGCACGGTGCGCATCGGCGAGTTCGGCGGCAGCGAGAGCGAGGGCTTCCAGGGCGAGGCTCACACCGACTACGTGCGCGACGTGGCCTTCAGCCCGGACGGCAGGCTGCTGGTCTCGGTGAGCGACGACGCCACCGTCAAGATCTGGGGCGTGCGCTCGCGCCATCTGCTGCGCACGCTCGCGGGGCACACGGACTGGGTGCGCGGCGTGGCGTTCACGCCCGACGGTGAGTTCATCGTGTCGGCGAGCGACGACGGCACCGTGCGCCTGTGGAACGCGGAGACCGGCGAGGAGGAGCGGGTGCTCAGCGCCGCGACCGAGGGGATCATACGACCCTGACGGTGGCGGCGCCCCTCCCGCGTCCCTACCGCAGAGAACGGCGGGAAGCGGCAGAGAGCGTCGGCGACAGGTGCGTGATGCCCGCGCGGCGAACCGCCCCCCGAACGCGCCCACTTTGCGTCCCGGGAGGCCGCCTGCGCCATGCCCAGAGGCCCGCACATCCATGAGCTGTTCGACCTGACCGGACGCGTCGCCATGGTCACCGGTGGCGCTCAGAACCTCGGCCTTGACATGGCCGAGGCCCTGGGCGAGGCCGGCGCTGACCTCGTCATCACCTCCCGCGAAGCCGCCAAGGCCGAGCGGGCCGCCACCGAGCTGGCCGACCACTGCGGCGTGCAGGTGGTGCCGCTGGTGCTCAACGTGCTCGACGAACCCGCCGTCGAGCACGCCTTCGAGCGCATCCTCGACGAGTTCGGCCGGCTCGACGTGCTGGTCAACAACGCCGGGGGCGCGCGCCTGACCTCGGGCGGCGTCACCACCGACACCCGCTCCATCGAGGACTTCGAGGCCGTGATCCGCCTCAACATCATCGGCACCTTCCTGTGCTGCCGCGCCGCCATCCCCGTCATGCGCGACGGCGGCGGCGGCTCCATCATCAACATCGCGTCCATCTCCGGCATGGTCGGGCGCGACCGCTGGGTCTACGAGGGCTCCGAGGACATGGTGCCCAACATGTGCGACTACTCCACCGCCAAGGCGGGCATCATCGGCTACACCCGCGACCTCGCCGCCGAGAACGCGCGGCACGGCATCCGCGTCAACGCCATCTCCCCCGGCGGCTTCGAGCGCGGCCAGCCCCAGGAGTTCATCCGCCGCTACAACTCCCACGTGATGCTCGGTCGCATGGGCCGCGATGGCGTGGACCTCAAGGGCGCCGTGGTCTTCCTCGCCTCCGACGCCTCCGCCTACGTCACCGCCGTCAACCTGCCCGTCGATGGAGGCTTCACCGCATGGTCATGATCCCCGATACGCGCGTGCTGGTCGTGGGCTGCGGCTCCATCGGCCGTCGCCACGCCCGCCTGCTCACCGAGGTGCCGCAGGTCGAGGTGCTGGTGTGCGACACCCTGCAGGAGAACCTCGACATCGCCCTGCGCGAGGCCCCCGGCTCCCGCGGCTTCCTCGACTTCGACGAGGCGCTGGCCGCCGGGCCCGACGCGGTCTTCGTGTGCACGCCCAACCACCTGCACCGGCCCATGGCCGTCGCGGCGCTGGAGGCGGGCTGCCACGTCATGTGCGAGAAGCCCATCGCCGACACCATCGAGAACGCCGAGGCGATCGCGGCGGCGGCCGGGGCGGCGGACACCATGCTCACCGTCGGCTACTCGCTGCGCTCGCACGCGGGGCTGCGCCGGCTGCGCGAGCTGGTGGCCTCGGGCATCTGCGGGAACATCGTCGGCGGGCGCGGCATGGTCGGCACCTACTTCACGCTCATGTGCGCCACCACGCCCTACCGCATGACCGAGCCCAACGCGCTGATCATCGACTACACGCACCTGCTCGACTACCTGGGCCTCCTCATCGGACCGATCGTGCGGGTCAGCGCGGAGTCGGCCACGCTGGGCGAGCTGGAGATGATGCCCCGCCCCAACCTGTTCAGCGCGATCCTCACGCACGAGTCGGGCGCGATCTCGCAGTTCCATGCCGACTACATCCAGCACCCGCAGCGCAGTCTCGCCGAGGTCTTCGGCGACCAGGCGACGCTCATGTACGACTTCCAGAGCTACGAGCTGCGCATCTACCATCGCGACCGGCCGGGCTACGAGGTGGAAACCGCGGTGACCGCGCGCGATGACATCTATCGCGTGCAGATCGCCGACTTCCTGGCGCAGATCCACGGTGACCGCGTGCCCATCTGCACGGCACAGGAGGGCGTGGCGGCGCTGCGCGCGGCGATGGCGGCGGTGCGGTCGGCCGCGGAGCATCGAGCCATCGACGTGTGAGCCTTTGGAGCCGCGAGGCTCTAGCCTCGCCGACGCCGTTGCCGTGCGCCGTCGCCGCCGTTACCGCCGTCCCTACCACAGCTCCACCTCCTCCGTCGGCCGTTTCCCATCGATGCGCGCCAGCCGCAGCCCCGACTTGGTCACCGCCACCCGCAACGGGCCCTCCCGCTCGGGCACCCAGTACCGGCCCCGCGCATCACACATCACCTTGTGCCCGCGCCGGCGCAGCAGCCCGATCATGTTCTTCACCTGCAGCACATCAATCTCCAGCTCCTCCGCCAGCGCCTCCGCGCTCCAGGCGCGGCTCTTCAGCAACCCCCACACCCAGATCGGCAGGCTCCGCGGCGGCTCCCCCAGATACGCCGCACCGCGCTTCGGCCCGCCCGTGGGCCGCCAGCGCTGCTCCGCCGTCCCGCCGGGAGCCGTCTGCTCCGACCAGGGCGCTTCATCCACCGCCCTGACGCGCGGTCGCCAGTCCTCGATCACGCAGGTGATGCGGAACTCCAGCCCCTCGTACTGCCCGCTCCGCTCGCGCGGCGCGAGCATCACCCCGCGCGTCGGCAGGTTGAGCACCCACAGCGGCTCGCGGTGCACCAGCACGTACCGCCCCCCGCGGCGCACGATCTCCTGTCCGTGCTTGCGCAGCCGCGAGATCGCGTTCTGCACCGTGGTATCCCGTCGCGTTCCGGTCTGCTCCCGCAGCTCCCGATTGCTCTGCGGCTCCACGTGCAGAAGCACCCAGATCTTGATCGGGATGCACACGCGCGGGTCGGCGAGCACGTCGTAGTCGGGGTCCGATGGCGGCCAGGCCTCGGGGCGCGCGTCGGGCGCGTCCTCGTCTTCGGACGGGCGCGATGGCGTCAGCACGATGTGCGTGACCATGGCAGGTCCTCCCTGCGATCAGGTGTGCAGGCGCGGGCGCCTGCGCTACGATGTCGGTCGGAACGGGCACACGCCGGTGCGGCGGCAGCGCTCGCGGCCGGGCGGGCAGTGGCGCGGCGGGAAGTAGCGCGCGCGCTGCTGCTCGCCGCGGAAGATCTGCGCCACCTGCTCCGCGTCGATGGCGTCGATGCGGCTGGGGCGCGCGAACCAGCCGTCGCGCGTCAGCTCGAGGGCGGCGCGCTGCAGGCGCTCGCGCGCGCGCCGCCAGCGCGAGGCGACCGCCGTGTGCGACACCCCCAGCACCCTCGCGATCTCGGGCAGCGAGTACCCCCACAGGTGGAGCCGGGCGACCGCGCGCTGATGGCGGCTGCGCAGGTTCGCCGTGACCAGCAGGCGCGCGACCAGCGCCTGCAGCGAGGCCGCGTTCGCCTCGGGTGGGGCGGACCGGCGCCGGGCCTCGCGGGCCGCGTGCCCGACGGGGTCGTCGAGCGAGTGTAGCTCGACCGTCTGGTGGTCGAGGTCGGCGCGGGTCGGATACTCGGGGTCATCGCCGAACAGGCGCAGGAGCAGGTCGGCGAGGCGCTCGAGCCGCTCGGGCTCGAGCGGGCCGGCGGCGCGCAGGTGCTCGCGCACGCGCCGGAGGATCTCGTGGATGTGCGGCAGGCGTTGCGGGTCGTCGGACATGAGATGCGCCCCCGATGCGATGGCGATGGTACGGATGCCTCTGTACCCATCGCACGCGAGCGGGGCGAATCTTGCATGGCCGACGGGAAAAAGTCGGCGGGACGGGGAAAAGGGGCGGGCCCCGCGACGCACAGGCACGCTGCGGGGCCCGGGCACGTTACCCACGGGCGGGGCGGTGTTTGACCGGCAACCGGCAACGGCGGACGACGATGGCGTACGACAGGCACCCGAAGGGCGCCCCCGCGCGGGGACGCCGCAGGCACAACGACAAGGGCCACAACTGCGACGGCGGTGCCGCGACGCCAACCGCAACGGCCGACCGCGACGCCCGACCGCGACGCCAACTGCGATGGCGGACCGCGATGGCGGTGCGCCGGTCAGTCGGCGACGAACTTGTAGCCGAAGCTGCGCACCGTCACGATCCGCTGCGGGTTCTTCGGATCATCTTCAATGCGATTTCGCAGGTTAGATATGTGAGTTTCCACTAAGTGCGCGTCATATTGGCGATAATCCCACACAGATTCGAGTAATTCATCCGTAGAGAAAACGCGGCCGGGCTGCTCCATCAGCACCTGCAGCAGCCGCATCTGCGTGGGGGTCAGGTCCACCGGCTCGCCATTGACCGTGACCTCACGCGAGTCCAGGTCGAGCACCACGCCCGCGCCCTCGAGCACGCGGGTCTGCGTCAGCGTCGCGCCCGGCCCCACGCGCCGCAGCACCGCTTTGACGCGCGCCACCATCTCCCGCGGCGAGAACGGCTTGGTGATGTAATCATCCGCCCCCAACTCCAGCCCCAGTATCCGATCTGCTTCCTCATTGCGGGCCGTGAGCATGATGATGGGCACCGAAGACTTCTGTCGGATCTGCTGGCAGACGCTGGTGCCCTCGATGTCGGGAAGCATGATGTCGAGGAGCACGAGGTCAGGCGTGGGGGCGTCGGAGCGGTTCAGCACCTCGAGCGCCTCGGCCCCGGTCGCGGCCGTGATGGTCTTGAACTGCTCACCCTCAAGCTTGCGCTGGACGGCGTCGCGCAGCATCTCATCGTCATCGACTATCAGGACCGTCGAGCCACGCACCAGAACACCTCCTCAGGAACGACGGGCGGCGGCCGTGCATGCGTATGCCCCACGCCGCCCTCCGGTGGCATCACCGGCAAGCGTCGGACTCAGTCGGGATCGGGAAGGCCAGCGAGAACGTGCTGCCCTCGCCGGGCGTGCTGGTGGCGTCGATCGCGCCGCCGAGCAGGCGGGTGAGTCGGGCCGCGATGGACAGCCCCAGACCGGAGCCCTTGGTGGTCCCCTCGGTCAACCGACCGCGATAGAACTCATCGAATATGCGCGTCATGTCCTCACGTGCAATGCCCGGGCCATCGTCGGACACCTCGATGACCAGGCAGTCGCCCTCGATCGGCGGAGCGGCGCGCGGCCCCTCCGCCGGCTCGCTCGGCGGGCAGGCGTCGAGGTCGCGCACCTGCGCCCGCACGACCACGTGCCCGCCATCGCCCACGTACTTGACGGCGTTCCCCACCAGGTTGAACAATACCTGCGCGAGGCGGTCGGGATTCGAGGAGATCATGGGCAGCTCGTCATCTATCTCCTCGATCAGCGTGACGTTCCGGCGGGCCGCTTCGGGCGCGAGGGTGTCGAAGATGTGCTCGATGACCGCGACCACGTCGGTCGGGCCCTTGCGGATCACCAGCTCGCCGGAGCGCAGGCGCGAGAGGTCGAGCATGTCCTCGACCACGCGATCGAGGTGCAGGCAGGTGGTCTCGATGCGCTGCAGGAAGAGCTGCTGCTCATCGTTGATCGGGCCGGCATCACCGTCGAGCAGCAGCTCATTGTAGGCGCGGATGGCCGCGAGCGGGGTGCGCAGCTCGTGCGAGACCGCCGAGACCAGTTGCGTGCGGAACAGCTCGACGCGCGCGGCCTCGGCGGCGGCGGCGCCGAGGGCGGACAGGGCGCGCAGCAGGTTGACCTGTCGGGCGCTGGCTGGCTCCGGGGAGCAGGCGGCAATGACGCCGACCAGGGCGCCGCGACGCGAACCGTCGCCCGAGCCGCAGCGCATCTCCACCAGCACGCAGGGGCACTCTTCACCGGTGGCCACGTCGGTCATCGAGGTCACGCGGTAGGGCTCATCACCGAGCGCAAACTCGGCGAGCATGTGCCCGGGGCCGAGCGGGATCGGCTCGGGCTCGACGTCCATCATGCGCACGCGGGCCATGCCGGGCAGGGGCTGATGCGCGTCCTCGGACTCGATGACGGCGAGCGCGACGTGCGAGAGTGTGCCCGCCTCATGGTCGGCACGATAGATGGCGACGCTGCGAAAGCCGACGTGGCGCGCCGCGTTCTCAGCGATGCCCGCCAGCACCTCGTTGGTGTCGCCCGAGCCCATGAGCGAGGCCATGGCCTCGAGCAGCGCCTGGGCGCAGCGCTCACCGGCCTGGGCCTGCTCCAGCCGCTCGCGCAGATCGCGGAGGCGATCGGCGTCGGAGGCAGAGGCGCTCGCATCGGTTGTGCGCCGGGCGCTCTCGTTCATGGTTGGTGGGTGTGTCTGTGTCGGGCACCGGGAACCGGCAACCCGCAACGGTGACCGGCAACGGCGGACGGCGACGGCGCACGGGCGCGACCGCCCGTGCCAAGAACGGCATCGGCGGACGGCACACGGGTCCCGCTCATGAGCGGTATGTCACGGACGGCGGGCGTGTGGGCCCGGCGGCTGAGCAGAGACTACTTGCCGCCCAGGGCGCCCAACACCTCCGTCATCGACAGCAGACCCGGGCCCAGCAGGATCACGAACAGGGCCGGGAAGATGAAGAAGATCAGCGGGAAAAGCATCTTGACCGGCAGCGCGGCCGCGACCTCCTTGATCTGCAGGCTGCGGCGCGTGCGCAGGGCGTCGGACTGCGTGCGCAAGGCCTTGGCGATGCTCACCCCAAGCTGCTCGGCCTGGGTCAGCGATCCCACGAGCGCGTTGAGGTTCTCCTCCCCCACCCGGTCGGCCATGTCCTGCCAGGCGCGTTTGCGCGTCTTGCCCACGCGCACCTCACCCAGCAGGCGGCGGAACTCGTCCACCAGCGGCCCCTCCTTGCGCGCCACCACCTCGGAGAGCGCGCCGTCGAGGCCCGCACCCGCCTCCACCGAGACCACCAGGAGGTCGATGACGTCCGGCAGGGCCTTGCGGATCTGCGCATGCCGCCCCTCAATGCTCTTCTGCAGGATGTAGTGCGGGGCGAGCAGGCCCACCACGACCGCGAGCGCAGCCAGCGCCAGACGCATGGTGTCGCTCACCGCCGGGTTGGTCCACAGCCAGAAGCCGGCGCCGAGGCCGCCGACCGAGGTGAAGACGCGCAGCGTCATAAACGACTGCGCATTGAGGCCCATGGGGTTGCCGGCCTTCTCCAACTCCGCGCGCGCGTTCTCCAGCGCCTCGGCCGGCGCCATGGCGCCGATGGCGTTGATGAACTTGCCGAACAGGGGCTTGAGCACGCGCTCGTGGAAGGGCAGCGCCAGTTCCTCGGCGAGCGGCGAGCGCGGCCGCTGGTGCAGGCGCTGCACACGCTCGGCGACCCGGAGCCGCCGTTCGTCGGCCATGACGGCGACGGCCACGATGAGGACCATGGCGAACACCAGGCCGACGATGACGATGATGAGCGTGTTCATGGCTTGTCCCTCGCGATTGTCGGCGGTTGCCCGGCGGCCGAGGGCGGGATCCCGTGCCCGACCGGCGCCGGGCAGGCTATGCGCGACGCATCAGATGTCGATCTCGAGCATCTTCTTGATGATGACGATGCCGGCGAGCATGAGCATGCCGGCGCCCATGAGCATCATGATGCCGAGCCTCTCATGGAAGAGCGGGTCGAGATAGTTCGGGTTCACCACCGAGATGACGATGCTCATGACGATGGGCATGGCGATCAGGATGCCGGCGGACATGCGCCCCTCGCTGGTGGCGGCGTTGATCTCGCCCTGCAGGCGCACGCGCTCGCGGATCATGTGAGCGATCTTGTCGAGCACCTCGGCGAGGTTGCCGCCCATGGTGAGCTGGGTCTGCATGGCGGCCACCATCAGCTCGAGGTCGTAGGAGTCGGTGCGCATGAGCAGGCCGTCGAGCGCCTCCGAGACCGAGATGCCGACCTGCACCTCTTGAAGCACACGTTCGAATTCCTCGGAGATCGGTGGGTGCATCTGCGACGCGACCACCTGGAAGCCGCGGGTGAGGGCGTAGCCCGAGCGCAGGGCCGAGCCGAGCATGTCGAGCGCGTCGGGAAGCTGGCTGGTGAGCGCGGCCTGGCGGCGGGCGGCGCGCTGGGTCATGTACATGTAGGGTGCGCCCAGGCCGAGGGCGCCGGTGAGGATGCCGAGGATGGGCTGGCCGGTGAGCACCCAGCCCAGGACCAGGCCGGCGACCATGGAGATGGTGGAGATGATCAGCGCCTCGGACGGGCGCAGCAGCAGGCCGGCCCGCAGGAGCTGCATCTGCATGTTCTCCCAGAACGGCGTGCCCTCCACGACATCCGAGAGTCCCGGGAGCGGATCGGCCCGCCCCAGTGGCACCGAATCCACGGCGACGGCGGCGTCGTGCGAGGCGCCCGACGACTCGGCGAGGCGCTCACTGGCGGACTGCCCGCCCGCGAGGACGAGCAAGAGCGCGACGACCAGGGCGAAGACCAGCACGCCTCCTGCCAGCGCGAGTGTGAGCGGGTCCATCGTTTCTCTCCTGTGAAGCTGCGAGCTACCAGCTGCGAGCTACGGCGAACGGCGACGGCGGACGGCAGACGGCAAGCGCCCACGGCCCGCCGACAGGAGTGTCGGCGGCACGGCGCGGCGACGATCAGCCGAAGAAGCTGCGCCGCGGCTGCACCGTCTCCTCCATCGGCATGAACATGTCGGGCGGGAGCTGCACGCCCTCGGCCGCGAGCTTGTCCACGAACAGTGGCTGCACGCCCGTCGGGCGGTGCTCGACGATCAGACGGCCATCATCGTCCACGCCATGATGGCGCAGCGTGAAGAGGTCCTGCGTGATGATCTCCTCACCCTCCATGCGCTGGACCTCGGTGAGGTAGGTGATCTTACGCGAGCCGTCGCGCATGCGGTCCTGGTGCACGATCAGGTCGATGGCGCTGGAGATCTGCTGGCGGATGGCGTGCGAGGGCAGCTCGGTGCCGGCCATGAGCACCATGGTCTCCAGACGCGCCAGGCAGTCGCGCGGACCGTTGGTGTGCGCGGTGGACAGCGAGCCCTCGTGACCGGTGTTCATGGCCTGGAGCATGTCCAGGGCCTCGCCGCCGCGCACCTCACCGACGATGATGCGGTCGGGGCGCATGCGCAGGGCGTTGCGCACCAGGTCGCGGATGGAGATCTGGCCGGTGCCCTCGAGGTTGGGCGGGCGGCTCTCGAGAGTGAGCACATGCTCCTGCTGGAGCTGCAGCTCCGCGGCGTCCTCAATGGTGATGATGCGCTCGCCGCTGGGGATGAAGCTGGAGAGCACATTGAGGGTGGTGGTCTTTCCCGAGCCGGTGCCGCCGGAGACGATGATGTTGAGCTTGCCGCGCACGCACAGCTCGAGGAAGTCGCGCATCTGCGTACTCATCGAGCCGAAGCGCACGAGGTCGTCGGCCTTGAGCGGGTCGGCGGCGAACTTACGGATGGTGACGTAGGGCCCCTTGACGGCGAGGGGCGGGATGATGGCGTTGAGACGCGAGCCATCCGGGAGGCGTGCGTCCACCATGGGCACGGCCTCATCGAGACGGCGCCCGAGGGGGGCGATGATCTTCTCGATGATGCGCATGATGTGCTCGCCGTCGGCAAAGCGGATGGGGGCGAGCTGCAGCTTGCCCGAGCGCTCGATCATGACCTGGTCGGGCCCGTTGACCATGATCTCGCTGACGGTGTCATCGGCGAGGAGCACCTCGAGCGGCCCGAAGCCGCGCACCTCGTTGATGACGGCGTCGATGAGCTGCTCGAGGGTGCGCACCGGGAGGGTCATGTCGTGCTCGGTGAGCACGGCACTGGCGAAGCGGCGCACATGCCCGGCGAGCTGCTCGCGGGACATCGCCTCGAGGGTGGAAAAGTCCGTCTCCCGGAGCAGTCGGTGGTGGATCTCCCCCTGGATCTCGAGCATGCGCGGGGCGTAGAGGGCGGCCACCGCCTGCACCGTCTGATCCGCCATCTGTGTCATAGTCACAACCCCTCTTCGTCTTGCCTCCGGTTGATGTGTCCGGACCGGCGTGTTCAGGAGCTGCCTTCGCTCTCACGTCGTCGGCGTTCCTCGGCCATGGACTGCTCGAGCAGGTCGGCGAGTTCGCGCACGCCGCGCGCGAAGGCGGAGCCGGCGCGTGACAGCACGGCGGGCGCGCCCTCGTTGATGGAGGCGATGGCGGTGCCGGTGTCCTCCTGGATCTGATGGGCGACGCGCGCGCTCGTGGCCTGTTCGAGGTCGTCGATGGCGAGTTCGTTGGCGCGGGACACGCGGTTGGCGACGAGCACGATGCGCTCGGGGGCGATGCGCTCGTCGAGCAGTTGCCGGTACAGGGTGGCGGTGTCGCGCACCGTGGACAGGTCGAGCAGGGCGCTGACCAGCACGATGTACTGCGAGCGCGAGAACACGTACGCGCTGGCGGCGCCCAGCAGCGGCGGTATGTCGAAGAACACGAAGCGGAACTGGCGGCGCAGCAGGCCGATCATGTCGGCCAGGAAGGCGATCTCCTGGGACGGGGAGAGCTGGCCGCCGACGCCGGCGCTGCCGGGATGCCCGGCGAGGACGCGCAGGCTGGAGTCGGAGTGAATGGTAAGGTGGGTGTCGAGCACGGTGGCATCCATCTCGCCGGCGAAGAAGGCGAGCTGTGCGATGTCGTAGCTGGGGCGCAGGTCGAGCATGAGCGCGGTGTTGCCGTACTGGCCGTAGAAGTCCACGAGCACGGCCTGGTCGGGGTATTTGCGGGCGAAGCTGACGGCCAGGTTGGTGGTGATAAGCGACTTGCCGATGCCGCCCTTGGCGCCGGTGACGGAGATGGTGACGGGCATCTTGGCCGGATCTGTGATGAGTTCGTACTCGGGGCGCTCGCGCCCCTCGCGCAGCCCGGCGAGGCTCTCGAGCACCTCGATGAGCCCGGCGACGGGCATGGCGGGATCGACGACGGCGCGCGCGCCCGAGCGCAGGGCGGTGTTGATGGCGGCGCGGTCGCCGGCGCGCTCGGTGGGTACCATAAGCACGGAGGCGACGTCGGGGGCGGCCAGAGAGATGAGTTCGGCCGCCTCGTAGCCGCTCATGCCCGGCATGTCCTCATCGAGGAGGATGACGTCGGGTCGCAGTTGCGCGGCCATCTGGGCGGCCTCGAGGCCGTCGTGGGCGAGTCCGAGCACATCGACCGTGCCGGAGTCGGCGGACTGGAAGTACTCGGTGAGCTGCGTCTGCAGCTCCTCCGAGGCGCCGGGCTGCGGTTCGGTGATGATGATGCGTATGTTGTCTCGACGTTCTGATGGCATACTGACGTGACTCCCGCCGGCCGTTGCGTGCCCGAAGCGCCGGGCCGCATCAGCCGGCATTGCCGCCACCGAAGTCGAGGACGTCGCCCTCGAAGCCCTCGGGCACCGGGATCGGGTGCAGCGGCTGTCCGTCCTCGCCGAGGATCTGCGGGAGGACCAGGATGATCAGCTCGCTCTGGGTGTCAATGGTCGTGTTGTGGCGGAAGAACTGGCCGATGATGGGCAGGTCGCCCAGGATCGGTATCTTGCTGACGGCCTCGGACTGATCATGCGCGATCAGGCCGCCGATGGCGAGCACGGCGCCATCGGGGATGGTAACGATGGTAGTCGCGCGGCGGCTGCGCAGGCCCGGGATGGTCAGGCCGCTGAGCGTGACGCCGTTGCCGTAGTCCAGCGAGCTGACCTCCGGCGCGACCATCAACTGCACGGTCTCGTTGTCGGGCCCGATAGTCGGCTTGATCTTCAGATTGACGCCGTAGGTCTTGTACTCGACGTGAATCTGGGCGAAGCCGCCTACGCCGGCGGTCGCGATCGGGATAGGTATCTCGCCGCCGATCAGGATCTCGGCCTCCTCGTTCTCGTTGACCAGCAGATTAGGCTCGGACAGCACCGATGCCTTGCGCGCGGTGACGAGCGCATGGATCTGGGTGGCGAAGTTGAACAGCTCGCGCCAGCCGTCAAGTCCGCTCACCTGTCCCATCAGGAAGGGCTGGGGGCGGTAGCTGACGCCGTCCCCGGTGGCCGCGTACTGGCCCCAGTCGATGCCCAGCTCCTCGTCGGCGCCGCGCGTGAGTTCAATGACCTTGACGGCCACCAGGATGCGCCGGCGCTGCGGCTCGACGACGGTGACCAGGTTCAGGATGGGCAGCCGGCCCTCGAAGATGCTGAGCACCTCCTCGACCTGGGTGAGGCCCTCCTCGGAGGGCACAGAGCCCTCGATCATGAGCGCCTCGTCGCCGACGGCGGTGACGCGGAACTCCTCGCCGAGCGCGCTCTGGATGGCGCCCTGGGCGGAGGCCACGTCCGGCCGGGGCGGCACCACGCGCACCATGTTGATGGTCTGCACCTGCTCGGAGTAGGCCGCGAGCAGTCGGTTGACGCGCTCGAGTTCGGCCTCGCTCTCCACGACGCCGTCAACCGCGATCAGCTTGCCGCCGAGCTGGGTGACCACGAAGTCCTCCCCCAGCAGGCGCTGGATCTGGGCCACGGGCGCCTGCTCGGCGGCGTCCTGGCCGGCCACCGTGATCATGTCCACGACGCGCAGGCCCTCGGTCAGGGCGGTGACGGCCTGGCGAGCGCGGACGGCGGCCTGCTCGCTCTCCAGCTCGCCCTCGACCACGATGACGTCGTCGCCCCAGGAGGTGACCTTGAGGCGCGGGTCGAGGATCTGGGAGAGGGCCTCGCCGGTGCGCGCGGCCGGGGAGTCGCTGTCGCGGGCGGTGGTCACCATGGCGACGACCCTGACCTCCTCGGTGGAGGCGGCCTCGAGCAGCGTCTTCAGATTGTCAAGGGCGTCCTCATCGGGCACCTGACCCTCAACCACGACGAGCGTGTCGGACACGGCCTCGACGTTGAGGTTGGGGCCGATCGACTCCTGCAGATCGTGGGCGACCCGCTCGGCGACGCGCATGGAGACGATGGTGATGGCGAACTTGTGCAGGCCATCACGGTCGTAGACGTACATCATCGTCTCCACCTGGTCGCGCAGCGGCGGCCAGTAGGTTGACACGACGAGCAGGTCGTCGGGCGAGGCCACGATGACGTCGGCGACCTCGGGGTCAACCACGATGACCTTGGTCATGCCGTTGAAGCGGAGCATGACCTCGCGCCCGTCCTCGAGCACCAGGGCCTGGGCGGTGCCGGGCCTGGTGTTCTGCGTCGGGTTGGCGCCGGCGATGGCCGACGCCAGGGCGCAGACGAGCGCGACCGCGAAGAGCGCGCAGGCGAGTCGGCGGCAATGCGTGTTCGACATTGTTGCTGCACCTCCTGACCCCCCGCGGCGGGCGGGGTGTCAGATTGCTGCATCATATCTGCGAATGCGGCTGCGTAGAATGGCGTGTTTGGTCGGTTGTCAAACGGGCCTGCCCGTGCCGACAGCGGCGTCGGCGGCCGGGCGAACTCCGGTATGGTCGGCGGCGGCTACTGCTGCGGCGTAACGACCTCGCGGTCGGTGCCGCGGATGACCTCGACGGTGGGCGGCGCCGACGGCTCGGCGGGCGCGGCGCTCGGGGGGGCGGCGGCCGCTCCGGCCATGCCCGGCGGCGCATACATCCCTGTCGGCCAACCCACCGGCTGGCCCATCGGGCCGGTGGCGACCTCCTGCTCCTCCTCGGCGGGCTCCCCGTCGGGCGGCGCCGACAGACCCATCAGGGCCCAGTCGCTGGTGCGCTCGAGGGAGACGATGGTGTCCTCCTCAGGCGGGCGCAGGACCAGGTGGACGGCGCCCTTGAACGCGCTGAGAATGATCGCCTGCGCCTGCTCGGGCGTCACCGCGAGGGTGGCGCTCTTGACCTGCTCGGCGACGGGCGCGCCGCCCTCGCTCTCGCCGGTGCCGCCCTGCTGCTGGTCGGTGGCCTGCTGCTGACCGCGTGAGGCGCTGGGGCGGCTGACGATGTCATTCATGGCCAGGACCTGGACGTTCTGCACGATGGTCCTGGTGAGCGTGACCTCGCCCTGTTGCAGGGTGGTGAGCACATCGACGTGATCGCCCGGGTAGACGAAGCCGCCGACACCACTGATGGCGTCGAGGGCGACGGTAACCGCACGCAGGCCCTCGGGGATGACGAAGGTCAGCCCCTGTGCGGCGGTGCGCGCGGTGACCTGACCACGGGTGATGGGCTGCCCCGAGGCGATCTGCACCTGCGCGATCTGCCCCACCACCTGCCCCGGGGCGGTCACGGCCCCCTCGGGTGCGGCGGCACTGGACATCTCGCGCAGCTCGATCATCTCGCTGGTGATGGTCTTGTAGGGCGCGATGTCCTGGGTGGCGACCACCACGTTCACGGTGGTCGGCGCCACGGGCGGCGGGCCGGCCGCCTGCTGGTTGAGCACCATGTAGACCAGGCCCGCCACGATCAGCGCGATGACCGCCGCAACGCCGAATGCCTGCCGTCTGGTCAGGAGCCTCACTGTCAGCACCCCTTGCTGTGTCGTCTGCTGCGAATAGTAGTTCGGATCATATTGTCAAGTTCAGGCCGGGCCCTGCCCGGCGGGATGATCGCATGCCTCCGCGTCAGTTGATGAGCCGGACGGAGCGCTCGCCGCCGGAGCCGTCGTCACCAAGGCCGCAGAACTGGCCGTCGGAGCCGTTGATCTCGATGGTGTTGGCGATCAACGCTCCGTAATGGAGTTCGTGATGGGAGCCGTCGTAGTTGAGTTCGCCATTGGGAGCATAGAGGATGCCCCAGGTATCGCTCCAGGCGCCGCTGATGCGCAGCGCCGAGTTCCCGGACTTGTGCGCGAAGGCGAAGAGATTGTCCACGAAGGGCGAGTAGCGCTTCATCGCAGCGGTGAACACGATCTCGTCGCCGGCGACGAGGGTGACGTGGTCGAGCTGGTGTCCGGAGCCGGCGAATCGGATCTCGTCGTCCACCACGAACAGGCTGTCGCTGCATGAGAAGTCGCTGCCGGTGATGCGCAAGGCGCCGTGGATGCGGTAGCGGCCCGAGGGCAGGGAGCCACCGGACTGGCGCAGGTCGCCGCTGATGACGTAGTCCCAGGGCCCCTGGTCGTAGTCGGACCACTGGAAGTCAACGGGATATGGCTGGACGGTGGATTCGACGCTGTCGCCCCGGATCTCGTGGCCGGAGCCCACCATGCGGAAGTCATGGAGGTACTCAACATCGCCCTCGACCACCTGGTGGGAGCCGGTGAAGCAGACCTTGGTGTTCGAATGAATGGTCCCGTCCATGTAGTGGTCGCTGCCTGTGATCACGATGCCGTAGTCGCTGGGGTCGGTCTCGCCGGCGAAGAAGATGCCGGAGCCCGGGCTGCCGCTGCCGGTGGACAGGGCGGTGGCCGTACGTGTCACCTCCACCTCGTTGATGCCGAACAGACGCGCGAAGCTGTAAGTGACGGTACTGTGGGCGGTGACGGCGACCGCGTACTCGTCGTCCTCGAGCGTGCCGTAGCCAGGCACTTCGGTGCCCTCGGTGTAGTAGACCAGGTCGGTCATGGGGTCCACGACGACCGGCCAGACCGGCCGGTCACCGTTGTTGCTGTCAACGATCGCCTGCAGGCGCTGCTCGCAGACGGCGTAGTCGGGGAGCTGCAGGGCTCCCGCGAGCGCCGCCGAGTCGGCGACGCTCTGCACGTGCTGGGCGGCCAGAGTCAGGCGGCCGAGGTCGAACACCAGAGCCGCCATGCCCACGAGCGCAAGCAGGGCGACGACCATCCAGACGCCGATGACGCCTTCTCGGTTGTCCCGCCGCGTTGCGTTCCTCACGGCCCTCTCTCCCGACACGTCGAATTCTCGCACCGTTGCCCCCCCCAACTTCGCTGGCGAGAACCCTCCCGACCCCTACGACGGCTCTCAGGGCTATCCCTCGCCGCAATCCGGCCGGCGGGCCGACACGCCGTTGTGTTGTCTTCTGCAGACCGTCGAGACCATCAGACTCGGGCACGACGTTCAGTGCACCAGCTTGGTGGCGTAGATCCCGCTGTCGCAGGTCAGGGTGCTG
>JALGVA010000066.1 GCA_029820295.1 Candidatus Zipacnadia bacterium | reverse complement strand
GACCGGCTGGCCGAGCGCGCGGCGGGGGCGCCGGCGCAGCGGCTCGGGCTGGGGCGCTCGCGGCTGGAGGCGATGTGCGCGCGGCCGCTGCTGCGCCGGCCGACGACCATGCTCGAATCGTCCTGGCAGCGGCTGGACGAGGTGGGGGTGCGCGCGGTGCGGGCGGTGGGCCTGGCGGCGGAGCGGCTGGGCTCGCGGCTGAGCGCAGCGGCTCTGACGCTGCGCGCCTTCGACCCGCGCCTGACGCGGCGGCTGAGCCTTGTCGATCGCCAGCGCGCGCGGCTCGAGGGGGCGGTGGGGCGCGCGCGCATCGCGGTAGCACGGCGGCTGGAGCGCGAGGGCGCCCGCGTCGAGGCGATGGGCTGGTGGCTGTCGCGGCGGCCGGTGATGGTCGATGCCCGGCGCGCACAGGTGGATCGGCTGCAGGCGCGGCTGAGCGCAGCGGCCGAGCGGCGCGTCGGCCGACAGCGCGGGCAGATCGACGCCGCGGCGGCGTCGCTGCGCGCGCTGGACCCGGCGCGCGTGGTGGAGCGCGGCTGGGCGCTGGTCTTCCGCGACCGCGACCGGCGGCTGGTGCGCAGCGTGGACGAAGTCGCACCCGATGATGGCATTCACGTCTCGGTGGCGGACGGCGAGATCGCAGCGCGCGTGACCGGGACGAGATCGGAGACGTACGACGATGACTGAGGAGAACGCGAAGGTCGAGGAACTGGGCTTTGAGGCGGCGCTCGAGGAGCTGGAGGGGATCGTGGCGGAACTCGAGGGCGGCCAGGTGGAGCTGGAGCGGATGCTCGAGCGCTTTGAGCGGGCGATAGCGTTGCGGCGGCACTGCGCGGCGCTGCTGAACGCGGCCGAGACGAAGATCCAGCAGCTCGTTGATGAGGAGGGTACGACCGAGCCCTTCTCGGCCGGTGATATCGATGCCGATCAGACTTGAGGACATCCAGTCGCCGCGCGATCTGAAGGGGCTGCGCCCGGAGGAGCTGGAGAGCCTGGCGCGGCAGCTTCGCGAGCGCATCATCGCGACCGTGGCGGAGACCGGCGGGCACCTCGCGTCCAACCTGGGCGTGGTGGAGCTGACGCTGGCGCTGCACACGGTGCTCGACAGCCCGCACGACAAGATCGTGTGGGACGTGAGCCATCAGTGCTACGCGCACAAGCTGCTGACCGGGCGGCAGGAGGAGTTCGCGCAACTGCGCCGGCACGGCGGGCTGGCGGGCTTCACCAAGCGCGACGAGAGCGAGCACGACCCGTTCGGGGCCGGGCACGGCAGCACGTCGATCTCGGCGGCGCTGGGGCTGGCCAAGGCGCGCGACCTGCGGCGCAGCTCCGAGCGCATCGTGGCGGTGATCGGCGACGGCGCGCTCACCGGCGGGCTGGCCTTCGAGGGCCTGAACGCGGCCGGGCACCTGGGGGCGGAGCTGACGGTGGTGCTCAACGACAACGAGTGGAGCATCGCCAAGAACGTGGGCGCGCTGTCATCGCATCTGGCGCTGCTGCGCGCCAACGTCACCCCGACCTACCGGCGCGCGCGCGAGGACCTTCGGCGTATGCTCGAGCGTCTACCCATGGGACAGTCGATGGTGCTCGCGGCGGACCGCTTCCGGGAGGGCGTCAAGGGGATGGTGATTCCGGGGATGCTCTTCGAGCACCTGGGGTTCACCTACCTGGGGCCCATCAACGGGCACGACGTGATGGACCTGATCGACATCCTGGAGCAGGCGGTGCGCATCGCCGGGCCGGTGCTGGTGCACGCGCTGACCGTGAAGGGGCACGGCTACCGGCCGGCGGAGGAGGACCCGCGCAGCTTTCACAGCGCGAGCCCGTTCGAGGTGGGCACGGGGAAGTCGCGGAAGCCGCGCACGCGCCGGACCTACAGCGCGGTGTTCGGCGACGTGTTGTGCCAGATCGGGCGCGACGACGACCGCGTCGTGGCGATCACCGCGGCGATGCTCGACGGCACCGGCGTGGAGGCCTTCAATCAGAGCCACCCGGAGCGCACCTTCGACGTGGGGCTGGCCGAGGAGCACGCGGTGACCTTCGCGGCGGGGCTGGCGGCGGCGGGGATGCGGCCGGTGGTGGCGGTCTACTCGACCTTCCTGCAGCGCTCGTACGACCAGATCCTGCACGATGTCTGCCTGCAGAACCTGCCGGTAACCTTCGCGCTGGACCGCGCGGGCGTGGTGGGCGATGACGGTCCGACGCATCACGGGGTGTTCGACATCGCCTACCTGCGCCACATGCCCAACATGACGGTGATGGCGCCGCGCGACGAGGGCGAGCTGCGCGACATGCTGATGACGGCGGTGGCGCTGGGGTCGCCCGCGAGCCTGCGCTACCCGCGCGGCGAGGTGGAGGGCGTGGACATCGCGCGCGAGCCCGAGGCGCTGGAGGTGGGCAGGGCCGAGGTGATGCGCGAGGGGGAGGATGCGGCGATCATCGCGGTGGGCACGATGGCGCACCGGGCGCTGGCGGCCGCGGAGGCGCTGGCGGATGAAGGCATTCAGGCGGCGGTGGTGAATGCACGCTTCATCAAGCCGCTAGATGAGGAGCTGATTCGGGAGCTGGCCGAG
This sequence comes from Candidatus Zipacnadia bacterium, assembly GCA_029820295.1. Taxonomy (GTDB): domain Bacteria; phylum Armatimonadota; class Zipacnadia; order Zipacnadales; family UBA5352; genus JALGVA01. The sequence goes on along the minus strand of JALGVA010000066.1, from coordinate 22,948 downwards.
CGGACCGGGCGGCTGGTGACCGTGGAGGAGGGCGTGCTGGCGGGGGGCTTCGGGGCGGCGGTGGTGGAGCTGCTGGCCGACGCGGGGCTGTGCGAGACGCGCGTCACTCGACTGGGCATCGGCGATGAATTCGTGCCCGCGGGCGACCGCGAGATTCTGCTGGGGGAGTGGTCCCTGACCGCCGAGGGCATCGCGGACGCGGTCCGCGGGCTGGTCGGCAACGCGGCGCGGGCGCAGTAGCCGGCGCCGGCCCGGGGGCCGCCATCAACCAGGCTGAGCACAAGGAGTGGTCGCGACATGTCCAACCACACGGCGAGGCGCCGGGGCGTTGTGCTGACCGTGGTGATGCTGGCAGCCGCCGTCGGCTGCGCCTGGGGCCAGGAGGACGCGGCGGGAGTGGCGCAGTTCGACCAGGGCGTCGCGCTCTACAACGCCGGTGACTACGAGGGGGCGCGCGCGGCCTTCGAGGCGGTGCTGCAGGAGCGCCCGGATGACGCGACCGTGCTGGCGTGGCTGGGCCTGGTGGCGCTGAAGGCGCGTGACTACGAGGCCGCCATCACCTACCTTAGCGACGCCATCGAGCAGGACCCGAATTACCCGGTGAGCTACAACAACCTGGGTAATGCCTACCTGGAGACCGGCGACCTGGCGCGTGCCGAGCAGCAGTATCTGAAGGCGGTCGAGCTGCAGCCGGACTACGCGGATGCGCACTACAACCTGGGCAACGTCTATGTGCGCCAGGGGCAGTACGAGCGAGCGTTCAACGCCTACAACCGCGCGCTGGAGATCAACCCCGACGACTTCGAGGTGCACGTCTCCTTCGGCCACGCGCTGCGCAAGACCGGCGACACGGAGAAGGCCATCCGGGAGTTCGAGGCGGCGCGCGCGATCCGGCCCGAGGACTCGACGGTGCTGACCGTGCTGGGCACGCTCTACATCAAGAGCGGCCAGACCGAGGCGGCGGTCACGGCCTACCGGCAGGCGCTGGCGGGCAACCCCGACATCGTGGAGGCGCACGTGGGGCTGGGGCTGGCGCTCTACAACGCGGGCAACTACGCGGAGGCCATCGAGCACTGGTCCACCGCCGCCGACCTCGACCCCACCAGCTTCGCCGCACGCTACAACATGGGCCTGGCCTACGCCGCCACGGGCGATTATGCGCAGGCCGAGCAGGCCTACAAGGCGGCGCTCGCGATCCGCCCCGACGATGCCAACGCGCTCAACAACCTGGGGTGGGCGCTGTACGAGCAGGACCGTGCGGAGGAGGCGGTGGGCTACTTCGAGCAGGCGATAGCGGCCAGCGCCGACCTGGAGGTGGCGCACCTGAACCTGGCGCTGGCGCTGGAGAAGGCCGGGCGGCAGGACGAGGCGCTGGCGCAGTGGCGGCAGGCGGTGGCGAGCTTCCCCGACTCGGCGGCGGCGCACTGCGGGCTGGCCAACCTCTGCTACGGGCGCGGGGAGCACGACGCGGCGCTGCCCGAGTACCTGCGCACGCTGGAGCTGGAGCCGGACAACCTGGAGGCGCACAACAACGCGGGTCTGATCTACATGCGCCGCGGCGACCTCACCGAGGCCGTGGTGCACCTGCGCGCCGCGCTGGCCGCGGACCCGAACTACGTCTACGCGCTCAACAACCTGGGCGTGGCGCTGGAGCAGCAGGGCGAGCGCGAGCAGGCGCTGGAGTACTACCGCAGAGCGCTGGAAGTCGATCCGAACTACGCACCGGCCGCGCGCAACGTGGAGCGGCTGGAGCGAATGATGGGCGGCGAGGGCGCGGAGTAGCTAAGGAGCGGGCATGGCGGAGCGGGTCGAGCGGGTGGGCATCCTCAGCGCGCTGCACAAGCCGCGCGTGCGCGAGACCACGCAGCGGGCGGCGGCGCTGGTGCAGCGGGGGGGGGGCACGGTGGTGGTGAGCGAGACGCTGGCCGAGGCGTGCGCGCTCGACTGCGAGCGCTGCGAGGACATCGCGCAGGCCCGCCCCGACCTGGTGCTGGTAATGGGCGGCGACGGCACCTTCCTGGCCGCCGCGCGGCTGATGGCGCCGCTGGGCGTGCCGCTGCTGGGCGTGGACCTGGGCGGCTTCGGCTTCCTGGCGGAGGAGGAGCCGGAGCGAATGCTGGCGGGGATCGAGCGCCTGCTGAGGGGGGAGTTCGAGATTGAGGAGCGCATAATGCTGCGCGCGGCGGTGCTGCGCGAGGGCGAGGAGTGCGCGAGCTACACCGGCCTCAACGACGCGGTCATCGCGACCGGGAGCTTCCGGCGCATCACGCGGCTGGAGCTGTACGTGGGGGCCGAGCACATCGCACAGTTCGCGGCCGACGGGCTGATCATCGCCACGCCGACCGGCTCGACGGCGTACTCGCTGTCGGCGGGCGGGCCGATCTGCGAGCCGCAGGTCGAGGCGATACTGATCACGGCCATCTGCCCGCACACGCTGCACACGCGCCCGCTGGTGGTCAACGCCGACTCGGAGCTGCTGGTGACGGTGGGCAGCGAGCGCCAGCCCACCGAGGACCTGGCGCTGACCGTGGACGGACAGGAGACGGTGAAGCTGGTGCCCGGCGACCACGTGGCGATCGCGCAGGCGCCGGCGCGGGCGCGGCTGGTGCGGCTGGGGCGGAGGACCTTCTACGACCGCCTGCGCGCCAAGCTGCGCTGGGGGGAGGAGCGATAGGCCGCCGCGGGCCGGGCCCGGATGCTTCGCGAGCTGAGGATCGAGAACTTCGCGCTGATCGATGAGCTGACCCTGGGGCTGGGGCCGGGGCTGATCGCGCTCACGGGCGAGACCGGGGCGGGCAAGTCGATCATCGTGGACGCGCTCAACGCGGCGCTGGGGGAGCGGGTGACCTCGGAGGCTATCCGCGGCGGGGCGCAGAGCGCGCGGATTGAGGCGGTCTTCGACCTCGACGACGCGCCGGCGGCGCGGGCTGCGGCGGCGGCCGCGGGCATCTCCGGCGACGGCGGCGTGGTGCTGGCGCGCACGGTGGCATCGGGGCGCAGCTACTACCGCATCAACGGCGAGCAGGCGAACATGAGCGAGCTGCGCGCCATCGGCGAACACCTCGCCGACATCCACGGGCAGCACGAGCATCAGTCGCTGATCCACGAGCGCAACCACCGGCAGTTGCTGGACGCCTTCGGCGGGCGGGCGCATCGGGAGCTGGTGGCGGCCTACCGTGAGGTCTTCGGGCGGCTGCGGGAGGCGCGGCGGACGCGCGAGCGGCTGGCGACCGACGAGCGCACGCGCGCGCAACGGCTGGACCTGCTGCGCTTCCAGGTGCAGGAGATCGATGAGGCCGGGCTGTCGCCGGAGGAGGACGAGGAGCTGGCCGCCGAGCGCGAGCGGCTGGTGCACTTCGAGCGCCTGCGCAGCGGCTGCGCCGAGGCCTTCGAGGCGCTGAGCGACGAGAGCGCGGGCGCGCTGGAGGCGTTGCGGCGCGCGGCCGAGGTCATGGGCGAGCTGGCGGAGATTGACCCGGCGCTGCGCGAGAGCGCGGGCGGGCTGATCGAGGCGGTGGAGCGCACCGGGGACGCCGCGCGCGACCTGCGTGGCTACCTGGAGGCGATGGAGGAGGACCCCGAGCGCATCGACCAGGTGGAGGCGCGGCTGGCGCTGATCGGCGGGCTGCGGCGCAAGTACGGCGACAGCGTGCGGGAGATCCTGGCGCATCGCGACGAGGCGGAGCGGGAGATCGCCGAGCTGGAGGGCGCCGAGGAGAGCGCCGAGGAGCTGGAGCGGCGTATCGCCGAGCTGGAGCGCGAGGCGGGTGAGAGCGCCGAACGGCTGTCGTCGGCGCGGCGCGAGCTGGCCCAGGCGCTGGCCGGGCGCGTCGAGGAGGAGTTGCGTCCGCTGGGGATGGAGCAGGCGCGCTTCGAGGTGCAGATCGAGGCGGACGCCGACGAGGGCGGACTGCCGGACTCGGAGGGGCGGCGCTGGGCGGCGGATGCGGGCGGTATCGATCGCGTGCGCTTCATGCTCGGCGCGAATCCGGGCGAGGAGCTGCGGCCGCTGTCGAAGGTGGCGTCGGGCGGCGAGCTGTCGCGGGTGGCGCTGACCTTCAAGTCGATCTGCGCGGCGGGCGGCGAGGTGCCGACGATCGTCTTCGATGAGATCGACGCCAACATCGGCGGGCGCACGGCGGCGGCGGTGGCGGAGAAGCTGGTGGCGGTGGCGACGCGCGCGCAGGTGCTGTGCATCACGCACCTGCCGCAGATCGCGTGCATGGCCGACCGGCAGATCTCGGTGAGCAAGGGCGTGGAGAGCGGGCGGACCATCGTGGGCGTGCGGGAGCTGGACGGCGACGAGCGCGTCGCCGAGATCGCGCGCATGATGGGCGACAGCGAGACGGCGCGCACCGCCCGGGAGCACGCCGCGCAGATGCTGGCGGAGGCGGAGGAGAGCCGGCGGCGCATCCGGAAACGCCTGCAGTCGAGTGCACCGGCCTGAGGCCGGGTGAGAAGGGATACTGATGCCGAAAGTCGTCATCGACGCAGAGCGGTGCAAGCAGTGCATGCTCTGCGTGAGGTACTGTCCGCGCGCGTCCCTGCGACTGTCCGACGCCACGACCTCGAAGGGCTACCACCCGGTCGAGCAGCATGATGAGGAGGCCTGCACCGGCTGCGCGATCTGCGCGCTGGTGTGCCCGAGCGTGTGCATCGAGGTGTACCGATGAGCGAGCAGAGGCAACGCGTGCTGATCACGGGCAATGAGGCGACGGCCGAGGGCGGCATCGCCGGGGGCTGTCGGCACTTCTTCGGCTATCCGATCACCCCGCAGAACAAGATCCCGGAGTACATGTCCGAGCATCTGCCGCCCATCGGCGGGGTCTATCTGCAGGCGGAGAGCGAGGTCGCGGCGATCAACATGGTGTACGGCGCCGCGGCGGCGGGGGCGCGGGCGATGACCACCTCGTCCTCGCCGGGGATCTCGCTGATGCAGGAGGGCCTGTCGTACATGCTGGGCACGGAGCTGCCGTGCGTGATTGTGAACATGGTGCGCGGCGGGCCGGGGCTGGGCAACGTGGCGGCGGCGCAGTCGGATTACTGGCTGGCGACGCGCGGCGCCGGCCACGGTGACGGGCGCTGCATCACGCTCACGCCCTACAGCGTGCAGGAGCTGCACGAGTTCACCGCCGGCGCCTTCGAGATCGCCGATCGCTACCGCAACCCGGTGTGTGTGCTGGCCGACGCGATTCTGGCGAGCATGATGGAGCCGTGCGAGTTGCTGCCGCGCCGGGAGCCGTCGCCGCCGGAGCGGCCGTGGGCGGTGGGGCCCCATGACCCGGCCGAGCGCGAGCGCAACATCGTCAACTCGCTGTGGGTGGACCACAACCTGATGGAGGCCGTGAACCTGCGCATCGAGGAGCGCTACCGGCAGGCGGCGGAGGAGATCACCGACTGGGAGGAGTTCGGCTCGGACGATCCCGAGGTGGTCCTGTGCGCCTACGGCATCTCGGCGCGCATCTGCGAGAGCGCGGTCGGGCAGGCCGCGCAGGCGGGGGTGCGCACGCGCCTGATCCGACCGAAGACGGTCTTCCCCTTCCCGCGCGCACCTTACGCGCGGTGGGCGGAGCGGGTCGAGCGAATGCTGGTGGTGGAGCTGTCGATGGGGCAGTTCGTCGAGGATGTGCTGCTGTCGGTCGAGGGACGCTGCCAGGTGGACCTGCTCGGGCGCGCGGGGGGCAGCATGCCCACGGTCGCCGACGTGGTGGAGCGGGTCGTAGCACTGGCCGGGAAAGCCGGTGGTCACTGATGGCGGAACTGACGCTGGTCAATCCGTATCCGGACGCGCTGACCGGGGTCGAGATGCGCTACTGCCCGGGCTGCACGCACGGCACCGCGCACCGGCTGGTGGCCGAGGTCATCGATGAGCTGGGGGTGAAGGACCGGACGGTGGCGATCGCCACGGTGGGCTGCTCGGTGTACGCCTACGAGTACTTCGACACGGACGCGGTGCAGGCATCGCACGGGCGCGGGCCGGCGGTGGCGACGGGCATCAAGCGCGTGCACCCCGACAGCGTGGTGTTCACCTACCAGGGCGACGGCGACCTGGCGTCGATCGGCATGGCCGAGGTGGTACACGCCGCCGCGCGCGCGGAGAACTTCACCATCATCTTCATCAACAACGCGGTCTTCGGCATGACCCAGGGCCAGATGGCGCCGACCACGCTGCTGGGACAGAAGACCACCACCTCGCCGCGCGGGCGCACGGTGGCCGAGGCGGGTCACCCCATCCGCATCTGCGAACTGCTGGACACGCTCGACGGCGCCGCCTTCCTGGCGCGTGAGGCGCTGACCACGCCCGCACGCATCCGCAGCGCGAAGCGCTCGATCAGGCGCGCTTTCGAGACTCAGCTTGCGGGCGCGGGCTTCTCGCTGGTCGAGCTGCTGAGCATCTGCCCGCAGTGGTGGGGCATGGATGTGCTGGAGGCCATCGATCACGTCGAGGACACCATGATCGAGTACTATCCGGTGCGGGTGTTCCGCGACCGGCTGGGCGAAGAGGAGGGTGGGGGCGATGCGTGAGGAGCTGTTCATGGCGGGGCTGGGCGGGCAGGGCGTGAACCTGGCCGGGCAGCTCATCGCCCGGGCCGGGATGGACCTGGGGCTGAACGTCTCGTGGTTCCCGATCTACGACCCGGAGGTGCGCGGGGGCAGCTCGACGTGCACGGTGATCCTGACCGACGAGCGCGTGGGCAGCCCGACCTCGGACCACCCGACCTCGATGATCCTGATGAGCGCCGACGCGGTCGGGCGCTTCGCCGACCGTGCGGTCGAGGGTGGCCTGATCGTGATCAACAGCTCGCTGGTGCACGAGGCGCCGGCCTGCCACGCGTGCCGGATGCTCATGGTGCCGGCCAACGAGATCGCGGTGGAGATCGGCAACGATCGCACGGTGAATATGTCGCTGCTGGGGGCGTGGGCGGCGGGCACGGGGATCATGGGCATCGAGGATATTGCGGCGTCGCTGCGCGCGATGTTGCCCGAACGCCACCACCATCACATGCCCGACAACGAGGAGGCGCTGCGGCGCGGCGCCGCGATCGGCCGCAGCGCATGCCTGGGGGACGACTGAGAGGACGAGCGCGATGCTCGGCAGGATCGACGAGTTCGCGGAGCAGGCCCGCCAGGAGTTGGAGCAGATCCACCGCGACCGCGAGGAGGCGTACACCACCTCGCGCGAGGTGGTGCAGGCGGCGTCGGCGACCATCAAGGCGGTGCACCGCGGCGAGTTCGACGCCGCGCGCGAGCAGGTGGCGCACACGCGCGAGCTGCACGAGCGCATGATCCAGGCGGTCGAGGCCAGCCCGCAGGTGGGCTATTCGGGCTTCGTGGGCGACGCGGCGCGCGAGTACGCCGAGTCGGCACAGGTGCTGGCGCTGATCGCCGACGGGGAGCTGCCCGGGCCCGAGGAGATGGGCGTGGACGGCGCCGACTGGCTCAACGGGCTGGGGGATACGGTGGGGGAGCTGCGCCGGCATGTGCTCGACCTCATCCGCCGCGACCAGGTGGAGGAAGCCGAGCGTTACCTGGCGATGATGGACGAGATCTATCAGACGATCATGAGCTTCGACTACCCCGAGTCGGTTACCAAGGGCCTGCGCCGGCGCTCGGACCAGGCGCGCGGGGCGGTGGAGCGCACGCGCGGCGATCTGACCAACGCCCTGCGCCAGTCGCGCCTGGAGCGGCGCATGAAGGAACTCGAGGACACGCTGGGCTCTGAGTGAGCGCCGGGGAATCTGCGCCGGTCGCGCTCTTGACGCGCCTGCGGCAATCCGGTATGATATCAATCCGCCAGTTGATGGCGCCGCACGCGCCGTCGACTGTTTGTTTTCGTCCCAGGGGCCGAGAAGCAGGCTGAGGAGCAGGACCATGTACGCGATCGTGGAAGTCGGTGGGCGCCAGCACATCATGGGGCCCGATGACGTGGTGAAGGTGGACCGGCTCGACGGCGAGCACGGCGACGAGGTCACGCTGAGCAAGGTGCTGGCGATCCGCGACGATGACGGTGAGCTGCGCGTCGGCCGGCCCTACCTGGAGGACGCGAGCGTCACCGCGCGCGTCGTGCAGCAGGGCCGCGAGCGCAAGATCCGCGTCGTGAAGTTCAAGGCGAAGAAGCGCTACCGCCGCCGGCACGGCCACCGCCAGGCGTTCACGGCGCTGCAGGTCGTGCAGATCAGCGGCTGAGCGCAGCACACGGGATTCTCGACGGGCACAGGAGTTGGCAGCGATGGCGCACAAGAAGGGAATGGGGAGCACCCGCAACGGTCGCGACAGTCGCAGCAAGCGGCTGGGCGCGAAGCGTTCTGGCGGCGAGCGGGTCACGGCCGGCAGCATCATCATCCGCCAGCGCGGCACCAGATTCCGCCCGGGGCGCAACGTCGGTATCGGCGACGACGACACCATCTTCGCCAAGATCGACGGCTACATCGAGTTCGAGCGCAGGGGCAGGAACAAGGTTGTCCACGTCTGGCAGGACCAGGCGCGGGTCGCCTCGTAGGCGCGGTCACACGACCTCGCACACGGATTCGACTGCCGGCACGCTTCGTGCCGGCAGTCTGCATTTGCGAGAGTGGGAATCAGGCACGGTCATGTTCATCGATGAGGCACAGATCACGGTGCGCGGCGGCAATGGCGGCCACGGCGTGGTGAGCTTCCGGCGCGAGGCCTTCGAGCCGCGCGGCGGACCCAACGGCGGCGACGGCGGCGATGGCGGCGACGTCATCCTCGAGGTCAAGCCCGACATGCGTACGCTGCTCGACTTCAAGTACCGCAGTATCTTCCGGGCAGAGCGCGGGCGCAGCGGCACCTCCAAGAAGCATCGCGGGCGAGACGGGGAGGACACCATCGTGCCCGTGCCGCCCGGGACGGTGGTCTACGACCTCGACCTGCAGCAGCAGGTCGCCGACCTGGTCGCGCCCGGCCAGCGGTTGATCGTGGCGCGCGGGGGCAAGGGCGGACGCGGCAACGCCTCCTTCGCCACGCCCTCACGCCAGGCCCCGCGCTTCTGCCAGCTCGGCGCGCCCGGCGAGGAGCGCCACCTGCGCCTGGAGCTGAAGCTGCTGGCGGACGTGGGCATCATCGGCTACCCGAACGTGGGCAAGTCGAGCTTCATCTCGGTGGTCTCGGCGGCGAAGCCGGAGATCGCCGAGTACCCGTTCACCACGCTGCAGCCGAACCTGGGCGTGGTGCAGTTCGAGGACTTCAGCACCATGGTGATCGCCGACCTGCCCGGGCTGATCGTGGGGGCACACGAGGGCGTGGGGCTGGGCGACCGCTTCCTGCGCCACGTCGAGCGCACGAAGCTGCTGGTGCACATGCTCGACGCCGGCGGCTGGGAGGAGCGCGAACCGCTGCAGGACTTCCGCGACATCAACCACGAGCTGGCGATGTACGACGAGCGCTTGGCGCAGCTCGAGCAGGTGGTGGCGCTCAACAAGATGGACCTGCCGCAGGCGCGAGAGAACGAGCCGGAGCTGCGGGCGGCGCTCGAAGCCGAGGGCTACGCGGTGTTCGCGATCTCGGCGGCGACGGGGGCGGGCTGCGAGGAGCTGGTCGATCACCTGCGCGAGCGGCTGGTGGCGCACGGGCTGGAGGTGGAGGCCGAGTCGGTGGCGGCGGAGCACATGGAGCTGGAGATCCCACCGCTGCCGTGGCGCGAGCTGGCGGCGCGGCGCATCGACGCCGAGACCGTCGAGGTCACCGGCACGCGCATCGAGAATCTGGCGGCGACCATCGACATGGAGGCCGACGAGGCGGTCGCGTTCTTCCAGGAGCAGCTCGCCGAGCAGGGCGTGCTCAAGGCGCTGCGCCGCGCGGGCGTGGAGGAGGGCGACACGGTCATCATCGGGCCGGTGGAGTTCGTGTATACGACCGAGGAGCCGCGGAAGTAGCGGCAGTCGGCGAAGGGCGCGCGGAGGCGCAGTCATGTCGCGGGCAGTGCCGGGAGTCGCCGCAATCATCTGCGCGTGCGTATGGGGTGATGCGATGGCGCAGCCGCCGGGGGAGCAGGCTCTCGTCTATCCGGGGGAGAGCTGGGAGGTGCGCGAGCCGGCCACGATGGGCCTCGACGCCGGGGGGCTGGCGGAACTCAGCGAGCGCGCGGGCGGGCGCGGCTGCGTCGTGCGCGGCGGCTACCTGGTGTACACGTGGGGCGATGCCACGCGGCGCGGCGACGTGGCCTCCGCGGCGAAGCCCTGGTACGCGCACTTCCTCCTGCGCGCGCTCGAGGACGGGCGCATTCCCAGCCTCGACCAGCCGGTGGTCGAGGTTGAGCCGCGCCTGGGCGAGATCAATGCGGCGCTCGGCTTCAAGGACCGTGGAATCACCTGGCGGCACATGGCCAACCAGATCTCGTGCTACGGGGTCTCGGAGCCGCCCGGGACCGCCTACTGCTACAACGACTGGCAGATGGCGCTGTTCTGGGACTGCCTCTTCCTGCGCGTCTACGGCGCTACGTGGGACAGCGTGGACGACGCGGTGCTGCACCCCCTGCTGACCAACCCCCTCGGCTGCGAGGACGAGCCGACCTTCATGGCCTTCGGCACCGGCGACCGGCCGGGGCGCCTCGGGATCTCGCCGCGGGATTTCGCCCGCTTCGGGCTGCTCTACCTGCGCGGCGGGCGCTGGCGCGACCGGCAGCTCATCAGCCGCGAGCATGCGCGCATGGCCGTCGCCAGCCCGCTGCCGAACTCGATCCCGCAGACCGCGGGCATCGCCGCTGAGATGATCGAGGGCCAGCGCAGCATGGGCAGCACGCGCGTGCCCGACAACCAGGGCGACCACGCGGGCAGCTACAGTTGGCTGTGGTGGACAAACGGCGTGAGCCGCACAGGCGAGCGCCACTGGCCGTCGGCGCCGACGGACACGTACGGCGCGCTGGGCCACGGCGGCCGCGAGGGCATGATCGTCATCCCCAGCCTCGACCTGATCGTGAGCTGGAACGAGAGCGCAATGCAGGGCAGCGCCGCTCAGGATGCCGCGCTGGCGGCGCTGGTCGGTGCGGTCAAGCCGGGCCCGATGCACGGGCAGGTGACGGTCGATCCGGAGCATCCGCAGTGGCTGCGGCGCCACGGCGTCGGGCCGTTCTTCATGTGCGGGCCCGGCGACCCCGAGGGCTTCCTCTACCGTGGCGAGCTGCGGGCCGACGGCACGCGCGACGGCGACCAGATGGCGCTGATCGGCCGACTGGCGGCGACGGGTGCGAACTGCGTCTACATGATGGCCGTTCGCTCGCACGGCGGCGACGGCGATGCCACCGAGAACCCGTTCGCAGGCCACGACCCGGCGCGCGGAGTCAGCGAGACGGTGGCGGCGCAGTGGGAGGGCTGGTTCCGCGCCCTGGACGACGCCGGGATCACGATCGTGCTCTTCATCTACGACGACAGCGCGCGCATCTGGGACACCGGTGATGAGGTGGGGGAGGACGAGGCGCGCTTCCTGCGCACGCTGGTGAACCGCTTCGAGCACCACCGCAACCTGATCTGGTGCGTGGCCGAGGAGTACCAGGAGCGCTACTCGCCCGCGCGAGTGAGCGCCATCGCGGCGACCATCGCGGCGGCGGATGACCACCGCCACCCGATCGCGGTCCACAAGCTGCACGGCCTCGACTTCGCGGAATTCGCCGACGACCCGAACATCGATCAGTTCGCGATCCAGTACAACGTGCCGACCGCATCGGAGCTGCACGAGGGCCTGCTGAGGGCCTGGTCCGACGCGGGCGGGCGCTACAACCTGAACCTGGCCGAGGGAGCAGACTTCGGCACGGGCGCGGAGCTGCGCCGCAAGCTGTGGGCGTGCGCCATGGCCGGCGCGTACGTGATGGTGCTGGGCATGGACATCGAGAGCACGCCCACCGCCGACCTCGAGGCCTGCGGGCACCTGACGCGGTTCCTGGAGGCCACGCCACTGTCGGAGCTTGCGCCGCATGACGAGCTGGCCTGCGGCGACAGCGAGTACGTGCTGGCGGCGCCGGGACGGGCGTGGGTGGCCTGGTCGGGGCGGCGCGCCGGCGAGATGGGTGTGCGGGGCCTGCCCGCGGGGAGCTATGCGCTCAGGTGGCTCGACTGCGTGCGCGGGGCCATCGTCGAGCAGGCAGAGGTCGCGGTGGCGGGAGGCGACACGACGTGGTCGGCCCCGGTGGGCATCGGGAGCGAGACCGCTCTCTACGTGGAGCGCGTGGACTGAGCGCTCGTTCGCTTCTCAGCCGGCCCGCGCGTGTGGTAGAATTGGCGGAGGAGGTGGTGACGGTGGTCAACTGGCGAGAGCGCATCAGCGTCAATCCGCGTGTCATGGCCGGGAAGCCGTGCGTCACCGGAACTCGCGTGCCGGTCGCGCACATCCTCGACAAGCTTGCCGCGGGCATCGACATTGAGCAGGTTCTTCGCGACTACCCGAGGATCACCAGAGACGATGTCCTTGCGGCGCTGGCGCTCCCGTCTTCGAATAGTTGACTCGCGGGCGCACGGGGAATGGCGCAGGGCGGCCAGTGGCCGCCCGTTGGCTTCTCAGCCGGAGCGCGTGTGTGATAGAATTGCGGCATCGACCACCGATGAGAGATGCAGGGCGCCACGAGCGCGCTGAGAGGGAGGTCCGTTGTGCCTGAGGTGAAAGAGCACGAGCTGGTGATCGTCGGCGGGGGCGCCGCGGGGCTGACCTCGGCGATGTACGCGGCCCGTTACGGGCTCGACCTGGTGCTGCTCACGGTCGGGGCGCCGGGGGGGCAGACCGCCACGGCCACCACCATCGAGAACTTCCCGGGCTTTCCGGACGGTATCAGCGGCGCCGAGCTGGTCATGCGGCTGACCGAGCAGGCGCAGAACTTCGGCGTTGAGTTCGAGAACGCTGAGGTGAAGGAGATCGCGCGCGCGGAGGACGGGCGCTGGCGGCTGGTGTGCGATGGGGTGGACTACCTGGCGGCGGCGGTGATCCTGTGCGTGGGCGCCAGCCCGCGGCGGCTGAAGGTCCCGGGCGAGCGCGAGCTGTTCGGCAAGGGCGTCTCCTACTGCGCCACCTGCGACGGGTTCTTCTACCGCGGGCTGACCGTGGCCGTGGTGGGCGGTGGGAACACCGCGATCGAGGAGGCCATCTATCTTGCCGACATCGCGGAGAAGGTCTACGTGATCCATCGACGCGATGAGCTGCGCGCCGAGCGCTTCCTGGCCGAGCGCGCCTTCGCCAACGACAGGATCGAGTTCATCTGGGATACCGTGCCGGTTGAGATCCTCGGTGACGACGTGGTCACCGGGATCGCGCTGCGCAATGTCAAGAGCGGGGAGCGATCGCAGATCGAGGTGGACGGGGTGTTCGTGGCCATCGGCTACGAACCGAACACGGCGTTCGTGGCCGACCTGCTCGAGCTGGCCGACGGCTTCATCGTCGCAGACGGCAGGATGCAGACGAACCAGCCGGGGATCTTCGTCGCCGGCGATGTGCGCGACACGCCGCTGCGCCAGGTGACCACGGCCGTGGGCGACGCGGCCATCGCCGCCGACAGCGCCTACCGCTACGTGTCGGAGTGGCGGGCGCAGCAGCAGGCGGCGCAGCGGGCGGGGGCGTGACGGGGCCAGACGCGTGGAGGTGGTGAGCGATGAGGCGGAGGCATGCGGGCGTCGCGGTGAAGCTGCTGGCGGCAGTGGTGGCGGCGGTCGGGCTGCTGCTGGCCGGCGCGGGCTGCCGCGAAGATGACGTGGAGGAGGTGCTGGGGCAGGCCTCGGTGGCCTCGATCGAGAGCGCCTACGACGTGGATGGCGATCCGCTCATCAACGAGTGGATCACGCAGGTGGGGAACTCCGTGGTGAGCCACAGCCGGCGGCAGAGCATCCCCTACGAGTTCAAGGTCATCGAGACCGACATGGTCAACGCCTTCGCGGCGCCCTACGGCCACATCTACGTGACCCGGGGCTTCCTCGACTTCGCCGAGACCGAGGACGAGGTGTGGGTGGTGATGGGGCACGAGGTGGGGCACGTAGTGGCGCGCGACTCCATCCACTCGCTCAAGCGCAGCCTGCTGTGGGGGCTGCTGGTGCAACTCATCGGCGGCGAGTCGCGCACGGCCGGCGACATCGCGGGCATCGGACTCGGGCTGCTGTCGCTGCGCTACAGCCGCGTGGATGAGTACGAGGCCGATGACTCCGGGACGATGCTGGCCTACCGCGCGGGCTACGACCCGCACGCGGGCCTGGCGTTCTTCGACCGACTGATGACCGACATCGAGAAGCGGCGCCCGGCGAGCTGGGAGGTCTACTTCATGACCCACCCGCCCACCGAGCGGCGCATCCAGCGCCAGCGGGAGCGGGTGGAGCTGGCCGACACCAACGCCGAGGCGCTGGTGCAGATCGGCCGCGGCTACCTGCTGCGCGGCCAGCCCGCGCGCGCGACACACTACCTGCTCAAGGCCACCGAGGTGGCGCCGGGATCGACCGCGGCGCAGTCGCTGCTGGGCGACGCCTACGCCGCGCGTGGAGAGCTGTCGCTGGCGCGCATGCACTACGGCAAGGCCGACGGCGACTACGCCGAGCGTCGGCTGGCGGCGCTGGCGGGCGTGGAGGCGCCGGAGCCGGCGGGCATCGGTGCCGCCGGGCAGGCGGCGGCCGGTGAGCTGCTGGCGCGCGCGGGGGAGGTCGCGGCGCTGGTGACGCAGACGCGCGCGAACGCCCGGGCCTACAGCCAGAAGACCGGCGAGCAGGTCGCGCAGATGGTCTCCGACGTCAAGCGGATCAACGAGCGCCTCGTGGAGCTGGCGGATACCGAGGCGCAGGTAAGCGACGCGGTCGAGCAGCTCGTGGTGCGCGGCAACTCGGCGGTGTCGCGCGCAGTCGAGTCGGTCTATGTGCTGGAGAGCGTCAACCGGGACCTGGACGAGGTCGGCGGCGAGGTGCAGACACTGCTCGCGCAGTGTCAGACGGCACTGCGGGCGGCGCAGGCCGGGGAGGGCAGCCCCGGGGACGTCCCGGCCCTGCGCGAGGCGCTGACCGAGCTGCGCCGCGCGGCCGGGACGCTGGACCTGGCGATGGCCGAGGCGCCCACGACCATCGAGCAGGTGCGCAGCGCGCAGTCGGCGGCGAGCGAAGTGACCGGCCTGATGGAGATGGTGGTGCGCCGCGATGACCCGAACTCCCCGCTCACCGGCCGGCTTCGCATCGCCTCGACACACACGCACCAGGTGGCCATCGACGCCCTGCACGCGGTGGCGCGCGCCCGGCGGCAGAGCATGAAGGCGCGCGGTCATGCGCTGGTCGCGCGCCTGAACCTGCTGGGCACGGCCGCGACTCCGCAGATGCAGGCGCTGTATGATCGACAGGTGGCGCACTTCCTGCTGGTGCCCGAGGCGGCGGTGCGGGCGGTGCGCGCCGCGGGCGGCGGCTACGGCGAGGCCGCGATGTCTATCGCGGCCGCCCGCAGCCTGGGCACCGACCCCGGACACTTCCTCCCCACCATCGCCAACGTCAGCCCGGTCGGCGCCGCCATGGAGCAGGGCGCGGCCCTCACCAGCGCCAACGTGCTGCTCAAATTCCTGGCCGACGCCATGCAGTCCGAGCGCGAGGCGACACCAACCACCTGACCGACCGATCGATGTGACCGGCCGGGCCCGCGGCAGCCGTCGCGGGCCCTTTCGTGTGAGCCGGGGCAGGGCTTCGGGCCTGCGTCACGGAAGCACGCACCTGAGCGTCACGCGCGGGCAGCGAAGGAGCGGACCCATGAGCGAGATGACCGGCCAGCAGCGGTTCATGGCGGCCCTGCGCCGCGAGCAGCCCGATCGCGTGCCCATCTGGGAGCTGATCGTCAACGACCCGGTGGTGCACGCGCTCTACGGCCCGGACGCCACCTACGACGACCTCGTGGACGCTGAGCTTGACGGCATCACGGTGGTCGAGAACCAGCGCATGGAGGACATCGACGAGACGCATAAGCGCGACGAGTGGGGCATCGTGTGGGGCTACGGCGAGGACGGCATCCCCTACCCGGCCGGGCACCCGCTGGCGAGCTGGGATGATCTGGCGAGCTGGCGCCCGCCCGACCCGGACGCCGACCACCGGCTCGAGCGCCTGCAGGAGGTCATCGAGCGCTTCGGCGGGCGCAAGGCGATCGTCTTCCTCGGCCACGACAGCTTCGAGTTCACGCACTACCTGCGGGGCATGGAGCGGCTGCTGATGGACTACGTGATGGAGCCGGCGAAGGTCCACGAGCTGTCGCGCATGGTCATCGACTACAAGGCGCGTGTGATGGATCGGGCGCTGGAGATGGGCGCCGACGTGGCGCTGACCGGCGATGACTACTGCCACCGGCAGGCGCCCATCATGTCCCCGGCGCACTTCGAGGAGTTCATCGCGCCCTACCTGGCGGAGATCGTCGAGGTCGCGCACGCGCGCGGCGTGCCCTTCATCAAGCACACCGACGGTAACATCTGGCCGATCTTCGACGCGATGATCGAGACGGGCATCGACGCCATCGATCCGCTGGAGCCGATCGCGGGCATGGACATCGGCGAGGTCAAGGAGGCCTACGGCGACTGCATCGCGCTGTGCGGCAACGTGGACTGCGGCGAGCTGCTCTCGCGCGGCACGCCCGGGCAGGTGGTGGAGGCGGTCAAGGAGACCATCGCCAAGGGCTCGCCCGGCGGCGGGCACATCCTGGCCTCGAGTAACTCCATCCACCCGGCGGTCAAGCCCGAGAACTACCGGGCGATGGTGGACGCAGGGCGGGAGTTCGGCGTCTATCCGCTGGACGAGGCGATGGTCGCGGAGTACCGCGAGAAGAACTACATGCGGGAGATCAGCGGCGAGGAGTACACGCGCTTCAGCCACGCTTGAGCGGGAGGCCCGCCATGAGCGACGACGCCGCGCTGCGTGAGCAGCGCACCCGGGCGATCCACCTGCGCCACGAGCTGCGCCACGTGGGCGACCGGTTCTACGACCCCGACGCCGCGCTGCTGCGCCAGTTCAGCCCGTTCTTCGCGCGCTTCACCGGGCACTCGGTGGCGCAGAACTCGCTGGAGTACGCACTGCTGCTGCTATACTCCGACGACCGTGTTTACGGCATCGATGACGCCATCGAGGCCAACCGCATCGTCCGGCGCATCCTCGGTCATCAGGTGCTCGACCCCGACGCGGAGGGCTACGGCAACTTCATCTGGATGACGCACTGGGACCGCGTGAAGGACCGCAACGCGGTCTCGTTTCTCACGCCCGGGCTGGTGCACGCATACCTGCGGTTTCCCGATAAGCTCGAGGCGGAGACCAGGTCGCGGCTGGAGGCGGCGTTCCCGCCGATGCTGGCGGGAGTGCGCGGGCACGGCGCGCCGTGGAGCTACACCAATATCTTCATGCTCAACCTGGGCTCGCTGGTGGGCCTGTCGCGGGTGCTCGAGGACGAGAGCGCGCACGCCGAGGCGGTTGCGCGCTTCGACGAGTGGCTGGCACACACCAGCGATGACGGCTTTCACGAGTTCAACAGCCCGACGTACACCGCGGTCAGTCTGTTCGGGCTGGAGGCGGCGTGGGCCATGACGCCCGACGCAGAGTTCCGCGTGCGCCTGGGCCGCGCCATGGACGTGATCTGGCACCAGCTCGCGCTGGCGACGCTGCCCAACGGCTTCGTCGGCGGGGCGTCGGCGCGCTCGTACCTCGACGACATCCTGTGGGGCGACGGCCTGACCTCCGAGTGCGCGCACGTCAAGCTGGGCACGCGCCTGCGCCGGCACGAGGGCCAGCGCGCCGAGCACCCGCGCATGCTGCCGGTCAACTCGACGCTCTTCGACTACGTGCCACCGCCGGGCGTGCGCGCGCTGGCCACGAGCTGGGAGCGGGGCGAGATCGAGGACCGCACGGTATCGCTGGGCTCGCGGCGCTCGAATGTGGTGCGGCCCGGCTACAGCCTGGCGTCGCAATCGCTTGCCCGCTGCGGCGGGCACTCGCCGCCGCCCTACGTGGTGCTGGTGCGCGACACCGAACACCCGCGTTGCTCGGTGGTGGTCGCGCCCGATGAGACCTACAGCCACCGGCCGTGCGCGATCTTCGCCGGCCGGCAGCGCGATGGGCTTGTGGTGGGGCGGCTGCACTACGAGGTGCCCGAGGGCGAGCGCGCGAAGTTCGAGGCCGACCCGGACTACATCTGCGAGCCGCGCGTGCTCTTCGGCCCGCGGTCGGAGATCGCGGCGGTGCGCGTCGGCAACGTGGACTGGGCGGGCGCGCCCGTGCGCCTGCAACCCGGGCAGCCGATCGCGGTGAGCTACGGCGAGCTGGCCGTGGGCGTGATCGCCCTGCCCGTGGAGGCCGATGGGGGGCCGGCCGAGGCGGACATGCTGCTGGCCTTCGGCGATGACGATGAGCTGCGCCTGCGGGTGGTCATGTTCGGCGGAGAGGACCTGGCGCCGGACGACGAGCCCGTTGACGTGCTGCTGCTGGTCGAGGCGGAGATGCTGGCCGGGCCCGAGGACCTGCCGGCGTGGTCCGAGCGGCTGGCGGAGCGCGATTTGTCCGCGGACGACACATCGGACTCGCTGGGGGATGCGCTGCACCGCTCGGAGACGCTGACGCTCATGCCCGGGGACCTGGCACGCTACGTCGCCGGGGAGCTGCGTGTGCCGGTGCTCGCGCGGTAGTCTTCAGGTGTGGGCTGTGGCGCGCAGGGGACGAGCAACGGCAGCAGCGGCAGCGGCAACGACGTGGGGGAGGGGTTTTCCTGGAAGAAAGCCCCTCCCCCGACTCCTTCGCGGTCTCCCCCTCCTCAAGGAACTTCAGATTGCGCCGTCAGGGCGACGGGAGGCCGGGAAGCTGGTGGCGCGCTGAGAGTGGACCACTCGCGCGGAACCGTGGCGCCGGGGCGCGCCTGCGGCGCACGCCCGCCGCTCATGGTCACGGTGGCCGGGCCCTCGTCCGACTTCGGTTGTGCTTGTGCGCGGCGCTCAGGCCTCCTCGAGGTTGGCCTGCACGTCCTCGGCCAGCTCCTCAGTCGCCTCCGCAGCATCCTTCGCGTGGCTCCTGATGTGCTCCTCAACCTGCGCGCGCAGGCCCTCGTACTTCTCGGCCATCTGGCCCTTGAGTTCGTCGGCGCGCTCGCGCGCCCGGTGCGCGGCCTCGGAGATGTCGCCGCGCAGCTCCTCACCCGACTTCGGGGCGAGCAGCAGCGCGGTCACCGCGCCCATCACCGCGCCCACGATCATCGCGACCAGCAGCATCAATGCGTCCCGCGCCTCACCGTTGTCATTCGCCATCGCCACACCACTCCTCGCATTGTCGCGGCTTGCGGCCGCACACGCTACTCCACCACTATCTTCGCGAAGTAACGCTTCCCCACCTGCAGGATATCGCCGGTGCTGACCTCCACGTTCGCGGTCTCGTCGTCGATGCGCTCATCGTTGAGGCGCACGCCGCCGCCGCGTATGAGTCGTCGCGCCTCGGAGTTGGAGGAGGCGGCGCCGCAGTCGGTGACCAGCCTGACGATCCACGCGCGCCCATCCTCGAGGTCGCAGGCGGCCACCCGGTGCTCGGGCATCTCCGAGGGCAGCTCGCCCCTGGAGAACACCGCCTCGAACTCCGCCTGCGCCTGCGCAGCGGCTTCGGCGCCGTGGTAGCGCTCGACGATGATGCGCGCGAGTCGCTTCTTGGCCTCCATCGGGTGCAGCTCGCGGGACTGGATCTGCCGATCGATGCGCTCGGCGCCGTCGAAGCCCACGTCGGTGAGCAGCGCGTAGTAGTGCGGCAGGATGTCGTCGGAGATCGACATGAGCTTGCCGAACATCTCCGCGGGCGCCTCGGCGATGCCGACGTAGTTGCCGAGGGACTTGCTCATCTTCTCGGTGCCGTCGGTGCCCACCAGCAGCGTCCAGGTGGCGGCGACCTGCGGCTCCATGTCGTAGGAGCGCATGATGTCGCGCGCGACCAGGAAGTTGAAGAGCTGGTCGGTGCCGCCGACCTCCACGTCCGCCGCCACCGCGACCGAGTCGTAGGCCTGCACCAGCGGGTAGAGGAACTCGACGATCGAGATCGGCGTCTCGGCGGCCATGCGCCTGGAGAAGTCGTCGCGCTCGAGCATGCGCGCGACGGTGTAGCGCGAGGCGAGCTTGATCAGCCCGTCGCTGCCCAGCCCGTCGAGCCACTCGGAGTTGTAGCGGATCTCGCAGGCGCTGATGTCGAGGATCTTGCCCGCCTGCGCCGCGAAGGTCTCGGCGTTGCGCTTGATCTGCTCCTGGGAGAGCATCGGCCGGGTCCTGGAGCGGCCGCTGGGGTCGCCGATGCGGCCGGTGAAGTCGCCGATGATGAAGATGACCTGGTGGCCCAGCTCCTGGAAGCGGCGCAGGCGCATCATCGGGACCGAGTGGCCCAGGTGCAGGTCGGGGGCGGAGGGGTCGGCGCCGTACTTGATGCGCAGCGGCCGGCCGAGCTTGAGCTTGGCCAGCAGCTCCTCGCGCGTGTGCACTTCCGAGGCGTCGCCGATGAGATGCTCGAGCTGCTGTTCGGGAGTCATGGCGTCACTTCCTGACGGTCAGGCTCGGCCCGCCGCGGCGGCGGGGACGGCTCATGCGTGTAGACGGGTCAGCGGTCGATGACCTGCCCGGCGCGCTTGAGGGCGTTGCGCAGGGCGTTCGGGTTCACGCCCTGGACGCGCAGGCCGTCGCGGCCGGCCAGGTCGGCGGCGATGCCGGCGGCCTCGCCGATGGCCATCCAGGTGGGCTCGTAGCGCACCGCGCAGAAGCCGACGTGGCTGGCGGAGATGGCGTTGACCACGAGCAGATTGCGCACGTTGGGCGGCACCAGGGCGCGGTAGGGAATGCAGAAGCGGCGCGCCGGCGTGAGCCACAGGTGGCCGCTGCCGTCGCGGTCCACCATGTGGCTGTCGATCGGGTAGTCGCCCAGGGCGATGCTGTCGGGCTTGTAGACGTTGGCGCGCACATCGTGCTCGGTAAGGACGAAGGCCGACTTCATGCGCCGGGCCTCGCGCACGTAGAGCTGATAGGGGAAGTTGTCGTTGTCCACGAACTCATCGCGGCACAGGCCCCAGGACTGCATCTCGGCCTGCAGGGCGCGCAGGCGCGCGCGTACGCTCGGCGATTCGCCGGCGAAGTACGGGTCGGTAGCCACGTCGTTCTGCAGGTAGTAGAGGTAGCTGAGGGCGTAGTGGCGGTGCTGCTGCTCGATCTCCTCGCGGCGGGCCTGGTCGGCGTCGGGGTAGTCCCAGTTCAGGCCCTCGAGGGCGAGCATGCCCAGGCGGTTGCTGTTGACGTCAACCTTGCTGTTGACCGCCCGGCGCACGTGGAAGAGGCTGTGCAGGTCGCGCACCTCGTCGAGCATCAGCCGCTGCTGCTTGGCGAACTCGAGCAGCGGGTCGTCGATGCGGTAGCCGGGTGGACGCTCGAAGCGGCGGCGGTTGTTGGGATCGCCGGTCAGCGGGACCCGGTAGCAGTAGCTCTGCACCCTGTCATCGGCGACGGCGGGGGCGAGGCTCTCGCCGTACTCGTCGCGCCCCTCGCGGCCGACGCGGTAGGGGACGCCGGCCATGGCGCCCAGGTCCAGCTCGTAGGTGGCGTCGATGAACTGCTCGGCGCGGATGCGGGTGCCGCCGTCGAGGGTGATCGCGTCGATGTGGCCGTCGGCAAGTTCGACGCCCGCGAGGCGCCGGCCACGCAGCAGCTCGAGCCGGGGGGCGCGCGCGGCGATCATGCGCTCGAACTCGGCCTCGGCGACGTGCGGCTCGAGCTTCCAGCCCACGCGCTCGAAGAAGGCGCGCGTCAGGCCGCCCTTGGTGGAGTGATCGACGCAGTCGGAGATCATCAGGCCGCCGGTGAGCATGCCGCCGATGTGCGTGCGCGCCTCGACGAGCAGCACCCAGGAGCCGGCGCGCGCGGCGGCGACCGCGGCGGTGATGCCGCCGGGCGTGGCGCCGTAGACGACGACGTGGTAGCCGGCGGCGGGCCGGTCGCGCGGACTGACGATGACGCCGCCGCCGGCGCAGCCGGCCAGGAGGGCGGCGGCCAGCGCCGCGAGCGGCAGCAGAGCGCAGCGGGTTCGGCGAGCGATCATCGGGGCCTCGTCTCCACGAGCATGGGCTCAGTACCCCAGGCGATCCAGGGCCGCCTCGGCCTCCTGGTACATCTCCGAGGAGGGGTCGGCGAGGCGGATGGTGGCGGTGAACTCGCCCGCGGCCAGGTCCCTATCGCCGCTCTCGGCGTAGACCCAGGCGAGCAGGTAGTGTGCCTCGACGGCCTCCGGGTCGGCGAGGATGGCCTGCTCGAGGGCCTGGCGCGCGGCGGCCATGTTCCCGTGGTTCTTGTGGACCTTGGCGACTTCGATCAGCCCGGCGATGTCGGCGGACAGCGACTGCCGGGCCGGAGACGCAGGCTCGGGCCGGTCGGGCGCGGTCGGGCGGGTGGCGTCAGCCGGCGACGTGGCGATGCTCGGGTCGAACTCCTCGAGCGAGGGCGCGGGAGGCGGCGGGGCCACGGGAGCGGGCTCGCCCAGTGCGACGGCCAGCGCCACAGTGATCGGGGCGAGCCAGATGCCCGCGAGCAGGCCGATGGCGACGAAGGGCGCCACGCCGGCGAAGGCGGGGTCAGGCACGCGCCGGCGCGGCTCGATGCGCAGGTCGCCGACGATGGCCAGGCAGTTGGCGAAGCGGCGGGAGCGGACGAAGTGGGCCAGCTCGATGATGCGGCGGGCCACGCCCGGGTGGGTGACGTGCAGCTCGGCGCGGGCGAAGTCGCGGTCGATGACGTCGGCGCCGTAGGTCAGGTAGTGATGCAGCTCGACCTCGGCGGCCTCGGGCGACTCCTCGATCGCGACCGAGAGCCAGTGGGCGACCGGCTCGGCGCCGCCGGCGGCCACCGAGGCGGCGCGGTCGGCGCTGAGTTCGGCGGCGCGCACCCAGCCGCGCAGCGCGAAGGCGACCAGCGCGTGGCCGGCCAGCAGGATGGTGGGCGCCAGGCGCGCGCGCAGGGGCAGGAGCGCGGCGG
>JALGVA010000225.1 GCA_029820295.1 Candidatus Zipacnadia bacterium | reverse complement strand
TGGCTCTACGCCGACACCTCGCGCGAGAGCCTGCCGGGCTCGCCGCTGGGCTTCATCGTCCGCTGCCCGGATAAGCCCAACAGCTTCAGCGCGACGCTGAGTGCGGCGACCAAGGGCGAGTGGGTGCACTTCCGCTTCCCCATCTCCGCGCTGCCGAATGCCGCCGACTGCACCGCGGTGCAGTTCTACATCTCCGAGTCGAACTATCTCGACGGCGACGTGGTCGATTTCTGGATCGACGACCTCAGGTTGCTGCGCTACGCCGAGCCGACCGTCCTCCGCCTCCAGCCGCTCAACCAGGTGCTCTATGACGACGTGCCGATGCTGCGCGTGGCGGTGGAGATGACCGGCCTCGAGGACGGCGCGACCGCGCAGGTCGAGGTCGCGCTCGTGCGCGATGGGCAGACCGTCCAGCAGGCCTCGGCGGCGCTGGCGGCCGGCGTCACGACCATCCCACTGCCCGTCGAGGGCGGCGCGACGGCGGGCGAGTACGAGGTGCAGGCACGGGTCGCGGATTCCGACAGGACGCTGGTAAAGAGTGTTCGCGTGGTCTCATCGCCGTGGGAGGCGGCGCAGCAATGAATAAGATTGGCTGGCTGATCTTTACCACAGTTGCACTGACCTTCGCGTCGGGAGCGTGGGCCGAAATGCGCTTCTTCGACATGGGCACCGCCGACTCGAAGCTCTACGAGGGCGCGACGCGCGTGACCGCCGCAGACGTGTACTCGGCCGACCGAGGCTTCGGCTGGCAGAGCGCCGAGGGTCTCTCTGAGCAGGCGCGCGCACTCGAGGAGATGGGCGAGCGCCGCGGCAGCCCCGCCCCACCTGTGATGTGGACCAACGCGATCACCGAGGACTGCGTCATCGGCGAGGGCGCGAATGCGTTCCTGATCGACGTGCCGGCGGGCGAGTACCGCGTGTACCTGCTGTGCGGCACCAGCGATAACACGCGCTACTACGTCTGGGACTTCGAGGTGGCGGTGACGCAGACGGCGTCGCAGGCGGCGCTGCGTGCGGGCGAGGTCGATGGCACGCCGCCGCGCGAGCCGGAGGCGGCGCACGTGCAGCTCGACGGCGGCCTCCAGCACCGGCCCGTGCGCCTGCTGGGCGGCACCGAGGACGGGCGGCTCGCCATCTCCCTGACGCCCGCGAACCGGTGGCTGGTGAGCTGCATCATCATCGCCAGCCCGAGCGAGTGGCCACAGGTCGAGCGCGACATCATCGCCCCCCTCGAGGAGTGGACCTTCTTCCTCCCGCCCGCCGAGCAGGAGAACTGGAAGCTGGACCCGCCACCCGCGCCCGAGCCCATGCCGGAGCTGTCGGCGGCGGACCGCGAGCGCGGCTGGGTGGTCTTCCACCGCCCATGGCCTGAGGTGATCTGGCCCAACACCACGCCGCGCGCCGAGGAGATCGGCCGGGAGGTGCGCATCTTCGCCTCGCCCGGCGAGTACGAGCCGGTGACCTTCTGCGTCCACCTGCTGCGCGATGTCGAGATGCTTCACGTGACCGAGGGCGGCGGGCAGCCACCGCGGCCGTTCGATGACGTGGACATCCGCCACGTGCGTTACATGCGCGCGCGCCCCAACTACGTCGGCATGGGCGTCTACCGCATCGTGCCCGACGTACTCGAGCCGCTGTGGATGTTCGAGCAGCGCCACATCTACGACCCGGCCGCGCCCGTCGGGCTGACCGCGGGCACGACGCACCGCTTCTGGCTGACGCTGCACCTGCGCGACGACGCCGAGCCCGGCGAGTACCGCTGGACCTTCCAGGTGAGCGACGGCGAGAACCTGGTCGACGTGCCGGTGCGTCTGCGCGTGCTGCCCATCGAGCTGCAGGACGATCCGAGCAAGATATACGGCATGTACTACCGCCACCCGCTGGACAACTGGAGCCGCGCCCGCGACGAGGTGTCGAAGCAGTACTACCTGCGCCGGGCGGAGGCCGAGCACGAGGACCTGGTGGCGCACGGCATGCGCAATGTGGTGCTCAGCGCCTGGTGCCCGACCGCCAACGACGCCGGCGAGTTCGAGGCCGACTGGACGGTGCTGCGGGCCAAGCTCAAGATGTGCGAGCGCTACGGCTTCACCGGGCCCTACGTGACCAGCATCAACGCCGGCGGCATCTACCGCAAGTACATGGACGGAGAGAGCTGGGGCTCGCACACCGGCAACGCCGGGACCCCGCCGCCGGAGTACGCCGCCGAGCTGACCGCGATGACGCGCTTCATCGAGAGCGAGCGCGAGCGTTACGGCTGGCCGGTCTTCCTCTATTACCCCATCGACGAGCCGGGGCGTGATGCGGCCTCGGTCGAGCTGGTACGCATCACCATGGAGGCCATCCGCGCCGGCGGCGGGCCGACCTACCTCACCGCCGATCCGACCCATGAGGCCTTCGCGCCGCTCAAGCCGGTCATCGATGTGTGGTGCACCCAGCCCTTCCTGCCCGACCGCGAGACCGTGCTGGCCGACATGGCCGCGCGCGACGTGCAGTACTGGTGCTACCCGAACAAATCGTGCGGCGAGAACGATCACACCACGGTGCGCGGCGGGCGCATGACCTACGGCTTCGGCTTCTGGCGCTCCGGCTTCGTGGCGCTGATTCCATGGATCTACTCATCCACCACCAGCGACCCGCTCAACTACCTGACCGGCGCGGCGATGGACTTCCTGGTGCGCCACGAGCCCGACGCCACGCCGATGAGCGTGACCATCTGGGAGTCCTACCGCGAGGGCCATGACGACTACCGCTACGTCTACACGCTCGAGCAGCTCATCGCACGGGCGCGCGCCTCGGGCAACGCCGATGCCGTGGCCGCCGCCGATGAGGCCCGGCGTGAGCTGGACTACGTCTGGAACGCGATCGAGGTACAGGACCGCTACATGTACGACGGCCTCTGGCCGGCGGGCGACTTCGACGTGTACCGCTGGATCATCGCCGAACAGATCATGAAGCTGCAGGATGCAGTGCCGGGGTAGCGCGGTGGGAAGGTGGCGGGCGGATGCGCGTCAAAGAGTCGTGTGGGGGCTGCTGGCCGCGGGGGTGATTGCGTGTGTGGCGGCGCCGGTGGCGCTGGAGCAGAGCGACGATGACGGCGGCGGACAGGGCGAGCTGTCGGGCGAGGAACTGGCGCCGCTGATCTTCGCGCCGATCGCGGCCGTGGGCGCGATGGCCGCGTTCTGGGTGTTCTGGCTGATCTTCTTCGCGTTCACGATGCTCTGCCTCGGCCCTGGCCATCTGGGACTGTATGCACCGCGACTTCCCGGACCGCAACACCCAGGGGGTGTGGTGCATCCTGATCCTGTTGACGCGCTGGATCGGCGCACTGGTCTACTGCTTCGCGGTCTACCGCCCGGACATCCCGCCGAGGGCGAGGACGTGAGTGGCGTCTGACGCGACGGAGGGGGATGGGCGATGAGTCGAGGCGCGAAGATCGCGATCGGCTGCGCGGCGGCGGTGCTGCTGCTGACCGTGCTGGGGGTGTGGGGCGTGTGGTCAGCCATGGGCGGCCGCGCGGGCTGGCACGTATTCCTGGCGGAGATGACCACCTCCGACGAGCGCGCCATCGAGCATTACCGGCGGGCGACCGAGCTGCGGCCCGAGGACGCGCGCATGCAGATGCGCCTGGCCAACGCGCTGTCGGACACGGGCCGGGACGACGAGGCGATGGCGGCCTGGGAGCGCGCCGCCGAGCTGGCGCCGGAGGACGCGGAGCCTCTGGTGGCAATCGCGCGTGTGCGGATTGATGACAAGGAGTACGAGGCGGCGGCCGATGCCGCGGAGCAGGCGGTGGAGCGCGACCGAAGATCAGTGGACGCGCACCTGGCGTTGGGCGAGGCGCGCGCCGGCCTGGGTGACTATCAGGGCGCGGTCCAGGCCCTCAAGCAGGCCGACGACCTGGGCGCCACCGCCCGGGAGATCGGCTGGCCGTTGGGCCAGGCCTGCGAGGCGCTGGGCGAGCGCAAGGCGGCGATCAGGGCCTACCGCCGGGGCGCCGGGTCGTGCGACGCGCGCTGCAAGGAGCGGCTGGCCGAACTCGGAGAGCAGGCGCCGGAGCGCGAGGAGCGCCGGGCCGAGCGCGAGTCGAGTTCGACCATGGGCCCGGGGGAGGGCCTGATCTTCGGCGGCTTCATGCTCGCGTGGTTCGGCATGTACGCGGTCATCCTTGTGCTCACGTTCGCGGGATGGGCGGCCGGCATCCTGGCGCTGTGGGACTGCGCCCACCGCGCCTTCGACCGGCCGAGCACGCGGGCGCTGTGGTGCATCTTCATCTTCGCAATGCACTGGCTGGGCGCGCTGGTCTACTACTTTGCGGTCTACCGCACGGGCGACCCGCCGCGCCTGCCGCCGCGTGTCCGGCTGCCGCAGCAGCCGCCGCCAGCAGCCCGGGGCTGACACGCCCGGCCGGCGCATCAGGGGTCGCCCGAACGCAGCCTACTGACACCGGACGGAAGCGAGGAACCATCGGATGGACCAGATCCGCATTGGCATGGTCGGCGCGGGGTTCGCGGCCGCTTTCCACACCGAGGCCTTCGGGCGCGTGTGCGGCATCGATGCGCGCGTGGTCGCGGTCACCTCCCAGCGCGAGCAGAGCCGCACGCAGTTCGCGCAGCGCCACGGCATCCTGGCTACCTACGAGGACCTGACCGAGATGCTGGCCAGCGAGGACATCGACCTCGTAGACCTGTGCGTGCCCACCTACGTGCACGCCGAGTACATCGTGCAGGCGGCGCAGGCGGGCAAGCACGTGATCGTCGAGAAACCGCTCACCGGCTACACCGGCGAGCTGGGCCAGGGGGAGACCGACCTGATCGGCGACACCGTCGCCAGGAGCCACATGATGGACTGGGTGCTCGATCAGTGCCGCTACGTGCAGGCCGAGGTCCAGCACGCCGGCATCCGGGTGATGTACGCCGAGAACTGGGTCTACGCACCGGCGCTGCAGAAGGCACGGCGGCTCATCGAGGCGGGCGCGGGGACGATCATGCGCATGGTGGCCGAGGAGTCGCACAGCGGCTCGCATGCCAGCTACGCCAGGTACTGGCGACTCGCCGGCGGCGGCTCGCTGCTGCGCACCGGCTCGCATCCGGTCGGCGGCGTGCTCTACCTCAAGCAGGCCGAGGGTCTGGCGCGCGACGGCGCGCCCATCCGCCCACACGCGGTGATGGCCGAGACCGCGCGCCTGATGGAGATGGAGCGCTTCCAGGCCGAGGATGAGCGCTACCTGACCGGCGACCTGGCCGACTGCGAAGACTTCGGCTCGATCCTGATTACCTTCGAGGACGGCTCAGTCGCGCAGGTCACCAGCTCCGACGTGGTGCTGGGGGGCATATACAACTACGTGCAGATCTTCGGCTCGCAGGGCCGCATCGAGTGCAACATGAACCCGAACAACCAGTGCGTGGTCTACGGCCCGGACGAGGGCGCCTTTGGCGATGAGTATCTGGCGGAGAAGCTCTCGACGCGCGCTGGCTGGAACTTCGCCTCCCCCGACGAGCACTGGGCGTCGGGCTACTACCAGGAGATCCAGGACTTCGTCGAGTGCGTCGCGCACGACCGCGAGCCGCTGTCGGGTTGGACGCTCGCGCGCGACGTCGTGGCGGTCATCTACGCGGCCTATGTGTCGGCCGAGGAGGGGCGGCGCGTGGTCGTGCCGCTCGAGTGAAGGAGGCGGACGACGTGAAGGTCATCGATGTCACCGGGACCATCGCCAACGGCATGTGGAGTTACGGGCCGCCCTACCCGGAGGTGGTGATCGAGGAGATCCCCCAGCCCGACTTCCTCGAGCACGTGACCTACTCGTGGCGCTTCGAGCTGGGCGCGCAGACCGGCACCTACCTGGAGACCTCCCTGCACGTGGACCGCGATGGGCCGGCGCTGATCGAGGTCGCGGTCGAGGAGCTGATGTGGCGCGACACCGCCATCCTGCGTGTGCCCTGCGAGCCCGACCACCGCATCGAGCGCGCGGAGCTGGAGGCGTGCGGCGTGGCGATCAACCCGGGCGACGCGGTCGTCGTCGCCACCGGCTGGGAGAGCCACTGGAACGCGCCGGACTTCGTCTCCAACTGCCCGTGGTTCAGCTACGAGGCCATGCGCTGGATCCTTGACCACGAGCCCTTCGTGATGTGCGGGGATGTCCCGCGCTTCGACTCGTGGACCGACCCGCAGGGCTTCTGGCCCGAGTTCTTCGGCCAGGG
>JALGVA010000224.1 GCA_029820295.1 Candidatus Zipacnadia bacterium | reverse complement strand
GTGATCGAGCGCATCGTGGAGCGCGAGGTGCCGGTCGAGGTCCCGGTGGTGCAGGAGCGCGGGGTGGTGCGGGAGGTGCCGGTGGTGCGCGAGCGGATCGTCTACCGCGACCGGCCGGTGCGGGTGGCTGCCGCCGAGCAGCCGCCTGCCGCGCCGCCGGAGCCGGTGATGCCGGAGGTCCACGAGGTGCGCATCACGGCGAAGCCGATGCCGATCACCATCACGCAGTCTGAGGAAGTCATGCCCGCGCCGGTGGTGGACCAGGAGTCGCCGGTCGATGATGAGGTCGGCGCCGAGCCGCCCGCGCCCGATGGCGAGCGGCTGGCGCTGGAGACGTCGGTAAGTGCGAGCGAGCGCATCATTCAGTAGACGAGGGGGCCGATGACATGACCGTCGTGGCGGCGAAGAAGATCGTGGCCGTGCTGATCATGAGGGCCGTGCTGCTGGGCGCGCCCATCGAGCCGGGCGTGGAGGCGCCGGCGGGCGGCTACGCCATGTCCTCGTGGGGCGCGGTCTCCGGCTACGACCAGCAGGGCCAGGAGCACATGAAAATACAGGCGGACCAGGTGCTGCTGGACGCCAATGCCGGGCTGGTGGTGGCCATCGGCCCCAGTGGCCCGACCGTCCAGAGCCTCTTCGAGCGGCACGAGGGAGAGGACGTGGCGCAGGCGCTGGTGCGGCCCAACGAGGACGGTGCCTTGCCGCCCGCGGCGCTGGAGTTCCCGTGGCCCAAGGAGGGCAGCGCCTACTACCTCGAACAGATTGAGCCCGATCTGTTCCGGCGCATGGAGCTGGCGACGCGCGAGGGCTACGAGGTCTCGGCGACCTTTCGCGGAGAGGACGTGGTCCAGGTCGAGCTGGAGCTGGCCCGGCGCTCATTCACCGGCGGCGACTACGAGGACTCGCTGGACGCGTGGACCGAGCGCCCGGTGGCGGTCAGGAGCGTGGTCAGCACCACCGTGCCGCTGACCGAGGAGCGGCCGACGCTGGTGGTCTGGCGCAGCCCGCTGCAGCCGACCGAAGGGCCGTCGCTGCAGACGGGCGCGGCCCCGGCCGCCGGGCCGCCGGAGTGGGCGGTGGGCACCTGGCGCCTTGAGACCGAGCACGAGGGCGGCAGAGACATCGTGCCCATGATCGTCCGTGCGGACGGTGGCGGCGTCATCTCGCCCGACGATGAGCCGATGCAGATCGAGGTCGGTGCGACCGGCCACGTCAGCGGGCAGATGGTAGACGGTGAGGCCACGATCACGCTGACGGGGACACTTGCGCAGGACGGGACGGGGTCCGGGCGAGTTGTCGCGCGCGGGGGGCAGACGGAGAAGCAGATGACCTGGACCGCCACCAGGGTCAGCGGCGAAGTGCCGGGCTGGGCGGCCACGGGCCCGGCTGCCGGCCCGCCGCCGGAGTGGGCGGTCGGGACCTGGCTGGTCACCGCGGAGGGCATCGAGGCCCGGATGACCATTCACGAGGACGGTCAGGGAGTCATCCCGTTCCCGAAACTGCCCGCCCACATCCGGGTGGACGCCTCGGGACGGGTCAGCACGGGAGAGCAGTTGCTCCCGGACGTCGCTGTGACGGTGACCGGCGTGCTCTCGGCCGATGGGACGGGGAGCGGCGTCCTCTGCGGGAGCCACGGCGACGAGCAGGCGCAGGTGCAGTGGACCGCGACCAAGATCACGGACGAGGCGTCCGAAGACGACCAGGCCTCCACGACCTCATCCGCCCCGATTCGCCTCGCGCAACTCGGCGGTGGCAGCTTCGGCGGCGGCCATGGCGGCTACGGGAGCGGCTCGCGAGGCTATCGCGACGAGAACATGCGGCCGATGGGCCTGGCGGTGCTGCTGGAGCTGCGGCGGTGGGTCTACGAGCCGGCTTCGCAGGAGATGCGCCGGGAGTTCGAGCCGCTGGCACGCGCGCTTGAACAGACCACCGGTGGCCGCGCGCGCCTCGACCTGCAGCAGACACAGACGCCGACGGGAGGCCAGCTCACCGTCGTGCCGATCGTAGTCGATGGCGCCGCGCAGATGACCGTCGAGGACGAGGAGTACGTGCCTGTACTGGGGCTGAGGCTCGCGGACATCGGTTCGGCGGAGTACTTCTACAGGGACGAGCGCGGCACTGATGAGCAGCGTACGGTGTCGTACGATCGAGATGTGCTGCGTTTCCCAGCGGGCGCGAGCCTGCTGGCGCAGCCATCGCAGGGAGCCGGCAAGATGATCGTTCTCGTCCCGGGCGAGGATGGCCTTGCGCGCCCGCCGAAAGAGACTGCGGAGACCGGAGGGGCATCATACGGGATCGGGCGCGGCTTCGGAAGCGCGCCTGAGTCTGCCACACCGCTCGAGGGCGCCCCGGATCTGCCCTTCGCGGAGGCTGCCGGCTGGGGGCGTTCGGCTTCTTGGGGCGGGCCTGCTTTCAGGGGGCCGGAGTTCGAGCTGTGGGGCCCCGCCGTCGCGGGCGATGACGCGCGCGTGACCGTCGAGATCGTGGTTCGTGCCGAAGACGCGCCCGCCGGCGGCGGCTTCGGCGGTTCCAGCTACGGCGGCAGCGGCTCCGGCTCCGGCAGCAGCCGCGGCGGCACGAGCAACTGAGGGAGGACTCCGCCCCGGGCGCAGGGAAGCGGGCGGGCGTTGTCGCGAACGTCCGTCCGCGAGGATGAGCCGCCGTGGCCGATGCGCCCAACGTCGTCTTCTTCTTCTCCGACCAGCAGCGCTGGGATACCTGCGGCTGCTACGGGCAGCAGCTTGACGTGACCCCGAACCTGGACCGCATGGCCGCCGAGGGCGTGCGCTTCGAGCACGCCTTCACCTGCCAGCCCGTCTGCGGGCCCGCCCGGTCGGCGCTGCAGACCGGCAAGTACCCCGAGTCCGTCGGCTGCTGGCGCAACAACATCCACCTGCCCCTGGACGAGAAGACCATCGCCCACTGGTTCACCGAGTGGGGCTATCAGACCGCCTACGTGGGCAAGTGGCACCTCGCCTCCGGCCCCGAGCCCGAGCTGAACCACCGCGACAGGCCGGTGCCGCCGGAGTACCGCGGCGGCTGGGACTGGTGGTGCGCCTCCGACGTGCTGGAGTTCACCTCACACTCCTACGACGGCCACATGTTCCGCGGCGATGGCAGCGTCTACGAGTTCCCCGAGGGCCGCTATCGCGTGGACGCGGTGACCGACGTGGCCATCGAGTTTCTGCAGACGCGCGACGACGACCGCCCGTTCTTCCTGTTCGTGAGCTACATCGAGCCCCACCACCAGAATGACCACAACTGCTACGAGGGCCCGACGGGATCGAAGGAGCGCTGGGCCGACTACGAGGTCCCGGGCGACCTTGTGGACACCGAGGGCGACTGGCGCGAGAACTTGCCCGACTACCTCGGTTGCTGCAACGCCCTCGACGGCGCGCTCGGGCGCATCCGTGAGGAGCTGGCGGCGCAGGGCATCGGCGACGACACGCTGGTCATCTCCACCTCCGACCACGGCTCGCACTTCCGCACCCGCAACTCCGAGTACAAGCGCTCCTGCCACGACGGCTGCCTGCGTATCCCCATGGTCGCCTGCGGCCCGGGCTTCACCGGCGGGCGGGTGGTCGAGGAGCTGGTGAGCAACATCGACCTGCCGCCGACCTTCCTGCAGGCTGCCGGCATCCCGGTGCCGGACGTCTACCACGGGCGTGCGCTGCAGCCGCTGGCCGACGGCACGGCGCAGGACTGGCCGCAGGAGGTGTTCGCACAGATCTCCGAGAGCCAGACCGGGCGCTGCGTGCGCACGGCGCGCTGGACCTATTCGGTGAGCGTGCCCGAGCGTCGCGGCAGCAGCGCCGTCTACTTCGAGGAGTACCTTTACGACAACCAGACCGACCCGCACCAGCGCTGCAACCTGGTGCGCGAGACAGAGCACGCGGACGTGCGCGCGGAGTTGCGCGAGACGCTGCTGCGGCGCATGGCCGAGGCGGGGGAGAGCGAGGCCATCATCCTCCCGCCGCCGGCGTGACGCCCCCTGACGAGAGTGACGATCGCCAGCAACGACGACCAAGTGAGGGATCGACGATCATGAGTTTGCGGGCAGCAATCATCGGGCTCGGCAACATCTCGCACACGCACATCGCCGGGTGGCAGGAGGCCGAGGGCGTCGAGCCGGTCGCGGGCGCGGACGTGAACGAGGCGTCGGTGGCCGCCGCGGCCGAGAAGCACGGCATCACCGGCTACGCCGACTGGCGCGAGATGCTCGACACCGAGACGCCCGACCTGGTGAGCATCTGCACTCCGCCGTTCCTGCACCCGGAGATGACCATCGAGTGCCTGGAGCGCGACATCCACGTGATGTGTGAGAAGCCGATGGCCGCCGACGTGGCCGGCGCCGAGCGGATGGCCGAGGCCGCCGCGAACGCGGATGCGGTGCTGTCGATCGCCTACTGCCACCGCCTCCACGGGCCCATCATGAAGCTGAAGGAGCTGCTCGACGGCGGCATCCTGGGCCGGCCGCTGTTCTTCCGCGGCGCCTTCTGCGGCATCACCAACATGGAGACCAACCACCGCGGCGTGATGGCCCAGGCGGGCGGCGGCGCGCTCATGGACAACGGCTCGCACGCGGCCGATCTCTACCAGTATCTGCTCGGGCACATCGCCAACGTCTCCTGCCGCGCCGGGACGCTGCTCCAGGACATGGAGACCGACGACGTCGCGGTGATGCTGTTCGAGGGCGAGAACGGCTGCTTCGGCGAGGTGCTGGTGGGCTATTCCATGCCGCCGCAGTTCACGGAGTGGCGCATCGCCGGCGCCGACGGTGTGCTGGCGCTCGACGACTACATGTCCGGGCCGGTGCGCTTCTGGTCGGCGGAGACGGACGAGTGGACCGACTACGAGTGCGACACCTCGCTCACGCGCTTCCAGCGCCAGTTCGCTGACTTCATCGCCTGCATCCACGAGGGCCGCGAGCCGCGCTCGAACGCGCGCACTGCGCTGCACACCCAGCGCGCCATCGGCGCCGCCTACGAGGCCGCGAAGCTCAAGGGCGTGCCCGTGGCGCTGTAGACCGGCGCCGCACCGCGCACAATGAACACGCCCGCGCCTGTGATGGACGCGGGCGTGCCCCGTCGTATCGGCATCGCCGGGACCGGGCCGACCGGGCGTGGCCGACCGTGCGGCGGCGAGACTACTGGTCTTCGGCGGCAGGCACCTCCCAACTGTACACGTGCGAGCCGCTGTAGAAGTAGATGCGCCCGTCAAGCCAGTCACCGCCGCCACCGATGGTCACCGGCGCCTCGGCGAGCATCTCCAGCTCCTGCGCCTCGGGGTCGAGCTTCGCGATGCCCCGGTTGAACAGCACGTAGATGGTGCCGTCGGGGTCCTGTACGAAGGCGCGCGTGCCCTGATGGGACACGCTCCCGCCGAAGTCGGCCTCGGTGTTGATCTCCTTGACCAGCGCACGCTCCTGCGGGTCGAAGACGAACAGCCGTGTCCGATCCGCAATGCCGAAGACCAGGCCGTTGGGGGCGACGATCATATCCATGTAGCTGCGCGCGTCCGCGAGGATCGGCTCCTGCCACTCGACCTCGTTGGTCGCCAGGTTGAGGATGAACAGCTCGGCCAGGCTGGCCTTGACCTCGCCGCCGGTGCCGGGCGCGATGGTGCTGCCGCACAGCAGCCTGCCGTCGGGCAGCGGCGCCAGGCTCATCACCGCCTGCTGCGGAATGAGCTGCTCATGGGTAAGGACGGTGCTCTCCTCGGTCTCGCGGTCCCAGATGAGCAGGCCGCCGCCGGTGAGGCCGTAGCCGGGGGTGCCGGCGAGGATGACGTACCGGCCGTCGGGGTAGGCGAGCAGATCGTGCGGGCGGTTGATGTCCGGGTGCGCCTCGGTCAGGTAGCGCGGGTTGCACTCGGGGTTGCCCTTCTCGGTCGCGACCCACTCGCGCGCTGGGTCCCACTCCAGCAGGAAGCCATGGCCGTAACCGCCGACGTAGAAGACCGTATCGGTCGGGTAGATGGTGTTCCACTGGCCGTAGGCGGCGCGGTTGACCCACTTATCGGCCGCCGGGTCGAAGCTGAAGAAGCGCATGGGGAAGGCGGTGCCGCCGCAGATGGTGCCATCGGAGGCGGCGGCCAGGCCAGGCGGCGGCCAGGCCCATGATGTGCGCGCCCTCGCTCTCGTAGTCGATGTCCATGGTGTGCGACTCGCCATCGGCATCGGTCACCGTGATCTTGCGGTTGACGAGATCCACCGAGTCCAGCCGCTGGCCGCCGGGGAAGGCGCGGTGGAACAGCCCCTGGCTGCCGGTGATGATGGGCTTGTGCTCGACCGTGGGCGCCTCGGCCAGCGGCGTGGCCTGACCACCGTAAAGCTCCCACCACCTGCCGCCCACGCTGCCGTAGGCCTTGCCGTTGACATCGCGGTAGACCACCCCCGCGCCATGGGCCAGCTCGTCCTCGGGCACCACCGGCGTGGCCTCGCCGGTCTCCCGGTTGAAGACGAGGATCTGACCCTCGGTGGAGCCGTCGCCGAAGTAGATCCAGCCCTGGTCATCGGCGACGATGGAGCGGGGGTACTGGGGCCAGTTGCGCACGTAGACGTGCCCGTAATCGCGCATCTCCCGCGTCTCAGGGTCGAAGGAGACGATGCCGTCGTTGGGGTAGGAGGCCGACCAGATGACGCCGCTATCGTCCTCGGTCATGCTCATGGCCATCTGCCGCGCGGTCTGCTCGTAGAAGGTGAAGCCGGGCACGGTCGGGTCGAACTCGCAGAACCAACTGTTGAAGTGCGTGTAGTAGCGGTTGCGGCTGGAGAGGATGGAGGCGTAGGGCGTGTCGCCGCCGGGCGGGAAGGGCGTCGGATAGGTGACGCTCTCGCCGGTGGTGGCGTCGATCATCAGGATACCGTAGCCGCCGCGATGATCGAACAGCCACACCAGCACCACCGGGTTGCCGTCGCCATCGACCGTGGCCACCGTGCCGCGGTGGTTGCTCACGGGCGTGGCTACGCCGTGGTGGCGGAAGCCGTTGCCCAGGTCCTCCGTCTGTGCCGCCACGCCGGCCGCGAGCGCCAGCAGCGGGACGATCACGATCGCGAGTGTCTTCAGAGCATGGCAGTCCATGGTCAGCATACCTCCGTGTGGGCCGGGCAATGCGTGCCCCGGCGTTTGGGTGCGATCAGCATACGCGGCAGGTCGTGCTCTGATACAGCTCAGTCCGGGCGCTCCAGCTCGTCGAGCAGCGGGTCGCCGGTGTCGCGCATCCAGCCGACCATCACCGAGCGGAGCTGGTCCACCAGGTCGGCGTGGCGCGCCTCTCCCATCAGATCATGCAACTCGTCCGGGTCGCGGTCCAGGTCGAAGAGCTGGTCGCTGTCGCCGTGGTGGTAGACGTACTTCCAGCGCTCGCCGATGACCGCGCGCATGCGGTGGCCGCCGTCGCGCCAGCCGTTGTACTCGCTGAAGGTGTGATCGCGCCACTCAGCCCGTGGGTCCTGCAGGATCGGCGTCATGCTGCGCCCGTGTGCCCGCGCGAGCGGCTGTTGCGCCAGCAGCTCCAGCACCGTGGGCGCCAGGTCGGTCTGCGAGGTCAGGTGCGCCCGGCGGCCGGGCTCGATGCCGGGGATGCTCATGATCAGCGGGATGTTGATCGCGCGTTCGTAAAGCACCATCTTCTGGTAGATGCCGTGCGATCCCAGCATCTCTCCGTGGTCGGTGGGGGCGATGACGATGGTGTCGTCGAGCCGCCCGGTCTCCTCCAGCGCCTGCAGCACGATGCCCTGGCAGTGATCGACGAAGGAGACGTAGCCGTAGTAGGCCGCGATGGCCGGCGCCCAGCGCTCCCAGCCCCAGCCGGCGGTGCCCAGCGCGCCCGGGGCCTCGCGCACGCCCAGCGGCAGCTCGGACAGGTCCATGCCGAAGCCCGGCGGGGGCTCGAGGTCGGCCGGGTCGATCAGGCTCATCCACGGCTCGGGCACCAGCAGCGGCGGATGCGGCCCGGCCAGCGAGCACCAGGCGGCGATGGGCCGGTCGGCGGGCGCGCCGCGGATGAAGGCCGCGATGCGCTGCGCGCGCTGCATATCCGGATGCTCATCCGCCGGGCGCGTCCAGGTGGCCGGGACCGGCACCGAGATCTGCCCGGCCTCCACGCCCGCGTCGGTCAGGGTGTGCACCGGCGCGCGCTGCTCGTCGGCGCTGCGGCCCAGCGCCTCCAGCTCGCGCCCCTGCTCGGCGTAGGGGAAGCCGCCCTCAACGAAGTGCGCGTACTCGCCGGTGCGGTCGTCGCCCTCAGGGCGGCGGATGTGCCAGATGCCCTCGTAGGCCACCAGCCAGCCGGCGTCGTGCAGCCGGTCGATGAGCAGCTCCGAGCCCTGCTCGATCACCTGGTAGTCGCGGCCGAAGCTGATGGCGCCGTGGGCGTGGGGCCAGCGCCCGTTCATCATCGACGGGCGGGTGGGGATGCACAGCGGGGTCGCGCAGTAGAACCGGTCGAAGACCACGCCCTCGGCCGCGAGGCGGTCGAAGGTGGGCGTGGGCGCGGGCCCCCCGTAGGGCCCCAGGGCATGACGCTGCATCTGGTCGCACAACAGCACGACCAGGCTTTGTGGTGTGGCCCGGCTCATCGCGGCTGCCTCCGCCCCTGGCGCGGCTCAGTCCATGCTCTTGACGACATCGAGCACCTCGCGGGCGTGACCCTCGGGGCTGACCTTGGGCCAGATCTTCGCGATCTTCCCCTTCCGGTCGATCACGAAGGTCGAGCGCACCGTGCCCATGAAGGTCTTGCCGTACATCTTCTTCTCGGCCCACGCCCCGTACTTTTGCGTCACCGCGCCGTCCTCGTCGGACAGCAGCGGGAAGTTCAGCCTGTGCTTGCTCGCGAACGACTCGTGCGAGGCGATGTCGTCGGTGCTGATGCCGATGACCACCGCGCCGTTGCGCGTGAACTGGCCCTTGAGGTCGCGGAACCCCTGCGCCTCGACGGTGCAGCCGCTGGTGTTGTCGCGCGGGTAGAAGTACACCACCACGATGCGTTCGCCGATCAGGTCCTTGAGCGCGAGCCTGTCGGCCTCCAGGCCGATTCTGTCGAGGTTGATCCCCGGCAGCGTGAAGGGCGGCGCGCTCTTCCCCTCGGTCGGCTCCGCCATCTCTCCCACCTCGCGTCCCCGGTGTGCACGCGTCCGGAGAGTGTTTCCGCGCGCGAGCGCGAGGGCCTGCCTCGGGCGCGGCAGAATGTCCCCACCGCGTGACCGTCCACGCTTCGCCGAGTGGATGGGCATGACGCGGCGCGACCGGCCGGAGATGCTGTCATTCCTGGGGGAGTACTGGAACCATCGGCTGAGGGCGTGTGT
The DNA here is from genome assembly GCA_029820295.1 of Candidatus Zipacnadia bacterium. GTDB lineage: Bacteria > Armatimonadota > Zipacnadia > Zipacnadales > UBA5352 > JALGVA01. Next base: position 1,718 of record JALGVA010000224.1, on the reverse strand, counting down.
CCAAGTGGTTGGGGCGCGCCGAGTAGTGCTGAAGTCGCGAAGGGGGTCTCCCGATGTCTCGCGTGATCGCACCGTGCCTGCTGCTCCTGCTCGTTCCCCTTGGTTCGGGCTGCACTACTCCTCCCGTTGCCGCGCAGGCGGATGACGCCGCACCGGCTGCGGTCCGCCTGGGCGCCTTCGAGGCGGCGTTCCTCGAGTTCGGCGACGGCTTCGTGCATGTGATCGACCGCGACGGGAACCCGGTCGAGGGCGCGACGGTGTGGCTGCTGGAGGACTGGGTTGGGTGGTCGCGGGGGACGGAGTTGCTCGGCGAGTTCACCACGCCCGCCGATGGCACCATCGACCTCGGCGACCTGGATGAGCCCGTCGGCCGCAGCTACTGGCTGCTGGCGCACCGGCCAGGTTACGCCCTTGGCGTAGCCAGTCTGGGCTGGCCCGACGCGGGAGCGACCGTGGCCCTCTTCCCGCCATCGGCAGACCGCATCACGGTCACGCTGCCAGACGGCTCCCCTGCGGCAAGCCTGAGGCTTTGGCTCAGCGAGCCCCTCTCACCGCTCTGGCGCCCCTGGCCCGGACTGAGGTTGCCCGAGCCGCTGCAGGAGCGCTTCGCCGTTACGACGGACGGGACCGGCTCGGTCGTCCTCGGCTACGAAGTGGCCGGCTGGATGGGCGGGACGTGGCGGGCAACCGGGCCGGATGGCGAGCCACTGGTGCTCCGGGACGGGTGGGGCCAGGGCCCGGGGCGCCTGACGCCTGCGCCCCCGGCCTTCACTCCGCCACCCGCCCAGCCGCCCAGGTCATGCACCATCGCGGGGCGCGTGGTGAACCAGGAGGGCGACCCTGTCGCCAACGCCTACGTTGAGGCGACCCACGAGGACCGGAAGGTGCGGCTGTTCTGGCCGCAGACCGATGAGGACGGACGGTACGAGCTGACGTCGCCTGCCGGCGAGGTCGAGCTATTCGTGCTCCGCGCACCCGAACCCTACCGCTCCTCGATGCAGCCGGAGAACTTGATCGACGCGACCGCGCCGCGGCCGAGGTACAGCACGGGCGTCGAGGTCGTGACGGCGCGCGAGGGCGGGGTCGTTGCAGTGCCGGACATCGTCGCGCCGCGCGCCGTCAGGCTCAGCGGAGTGGTGCGGGGGCCGGACGGCCGGCCGGTGCCGGGCGCCGAAGTGCTCGCCAGCCGGGCGGACGTCGTCACCGGGACACTGATCCAGGGCCCTCTGGCGCTCTTCCCGGTGGCCGTCACGGACGCGGCCGGGCGCTATGAGTTCTTCGCCGACCTGCCGGGTCGCAACATGCTCATCGCCGCGCGCACCGAGGAGGCGGTCAGCCCTGAGCCCGTCACGGTCACTCTCGACACGGGTGCCGCCGTGGATCTCACGGTCGATCCCGATGCGGCGGCGTGGATCGTGGGGCGCATCACGGACGAGGATGCCCAGCCCTTCGACCGCGCGGTCGTCACCCTCATTGCACCGCGGTCGCCGGCAAGCTCGCTGGGGCCGGTGTTCCTCGACGTCGGCCCGGTCTCGGCCGATGGTCGCTATCGCTTCGGACCGCTGGTGCCGGGCTGCCCGTATGCCGCGCGCGTCGTCGTGCGTGCCGCGCTGGCGGCCACGCCCGCGGAGGGCGGCGCTCCGGTGGCCTGGACGCTGATCGAGCCCAGGGCGATCTCGCCAGGGGAGACGTGGACGCAGGACTTCACCGTGCGCCCG
>JALGVA010000223.1 GCA_029820295.1 Candidatus Zipacnadia bacterium | reverse complement strand
CCACCCACGGCGACCTGCGCCGCTCGCCGGCCAGCGCCAGCGCCGCCACCGTCGCGCGCTCCAGGCGGTCCGTCGGCGGCTCGCGGTCCACCGTCGCGGCGACCGCGCCCTGCACACGCTGCAGGGCCGCGAACTCCGCCGCGCAGCCCTGGCACTCGGCCAGGTGCGCGACCAGCGCCTCGCGCGCCTCCGCGGAGCCGTCCAGCGCCTCGTGCATCAACTCGCGCGCCTCGTCGCAACGCATCGCCATCAGTCCTCGAGCCAGTCGCTCAGCATCTCGCGCAGCTTCACGCGCGCCCGGTGCAGGTGCGACTTCACGGTGCCCTGCGCGCAGCCCATCGCCTCGGCGGTCGCGCGCAGGTCCATCTCCCCCAGCGCGAACAGGCTCAGCGCCACCCGCTGGCGCTCGGGCAGCTCCGCCAGCGCCCGCCGCACCGCGCGTTGCAGGCCCTGCGCCTGCGCGCTGCCTCCGGGGTTGCTCGCGGCGGGCTGGGCGTCCGGAAGCTCGGCCTCGTCCATCCTGCTCCGCAGGACGTTGATCGCGCAATTGACCGCTATGCGGCGCAGCCAGGCGCGGAAGTCGCGGCGCTGGTCGTAGCCACGCAGGCCGCGCAGCATGCGCACCAGCGCCTCCTGCGTCGCGTCCTCGGCGTCGTCATCGTCGCCGAGGATGGCGCAGGCGATGCGGTAGACCTCGCGCCGCTGCTCGCGCGCCAGCCGCTCACGGGCGGCACGGTCGCCCTGCCTGGCGCTCGCGATCAGTTGCCCGTCGGCCTCGGCCATGCTGCCCCCCGTCGCGCGTTGGGTTCACTCGCATATACACTCGCCACCGGAGGTGGGTTTACCTCCGTAGACGTGAAGTTGCCCAGCGGGTTGGCGGAGCACGACAACGGCGCACGGGTCCCACCCGGGCGCGGGATGCCACGGCACGGCAAAGCCCGGCGGCCCCGCCCGATGGCTCGGGCGGGGCCGCATTCCCCACGTCCCCTCACTTTCCCCCGCTTCCCCCACGTCCCCCCATGCCCCCGGTGGGATTACTCGCTGCGTGGCGCGACGGGCACGATGCGCCGCCAGAAGAGCGTCAGCAGCACCACGAACGGCACCCAGATGATCGCCGTCGCGCCCACCCACGCCAGCGCGTTCAGGCTCCCCGACAGCGTCCGGCCGAAGAACCCGCCCGGGCCCGTGCTCTCGCTCAGCACCAGCTCCAGCACCGGCCAGTGCGTCTGCTCCGCGAGGTCGGTCAGGATCTCCTTCTCGCGGCGCATCTCCTCGCGCAGAGAGTTGATCTGCTGGCGAAGCTGCCGCCGCTGCTGCTCGGTGCGCGCGTTGTCCAGCCGATCGATCAACCACTGCTCGCGATCGGCCATCTCGCGGATGTCCGCGCCCCCGGTGTAATACTCCTCGGTCACGTCCACGCTCTCACCGACCAGCCGCACCACGTCGCCGAGCTGGCGCAAGTCGGTGATCGCGCTCTCGAACTGCGCGACCGGCAGGCGGATGGTCAGGTGCGCGCTGTCCGGCTGTTCCTCGGAGATGGTCACACGATCGCTGGCCACGAAGCCCCCGTGCTTCTCCACGATGCTGCGCGCCTCGTCATACGCCCGCTCGACCTCGCTGACCTCGATCTCCATCTGCTTCTGCGTGATCACCTGGCGGTCGCCGGACAGGTCGCGCCACGGGTCCTCGACCTCGGGGGTGCGATGCTGCGGGGCATAGGTCGCGGTCACCCCCGATCGCGGCGAGACTATGTCGATCATGCCCGGCTCCGGCGTCTCCGCCTCGGACGCCTGCTCCGCGGGCTGCCCCTGCGCGATGACCATGTCGCCGTCGGGCTGCTCGAGCCGCCCGCCGACCTCCATCACGCGAGTGACCTCAGTACCAGCGACCTCCTCAGGCCCCCCCTCGACCATATGGTAGGTCGGAGGATTGCCCGGGCCCTCGGGACCGGGCTCAGCGAGCTTGAGCCCGTAGTCAGCGCCGTAGTCCTGCACTTCGTCCCGCCCCGGGGGCGATGCCGGAGCCGGCGGCGGCGCAGCCTGCGGCTCGGCAGGCACCTCAGCGGCCACCCCGTCGTCGGGCACGGCGACCTCCAACTGCCTCTCGTTGGACAGAGCGGATACCATGCGCGCACGCTCGTGGCCCATGCGGTCCACCTGGACCAGATTGAGCGTGCCCACAACCAGCAGCAGCCCGGCGGCGACTGCCACCACGTTGCGCACCGGCGCCCACCAGCGCGGGTGATCCGGGCGCGTCTGCGCGGCGGCCTCGTCCAGTGCGTCCAGACACCGCTGCTGCAGGCCCTCGGGCGCGGCCTCCTCCGGCAGATTGTCCAGCACCTCGTCAAGGGGCGATGCGCAGCTCTCCGTCCTGTCCTGATCCATGATCGCCCTCCTCTCCCAGCTCCGGCTGCAAGATCGCCCAGAGCCGCCTGTTCGCTTCGTGCAGGCGCCAGCGCACCGTGCCGGGGGCGATGCCCTCGCCCGCGGCGATCTCGGCCGCGGTCAGTCCGGCGAAGTAGCGCAGCGCCACGGTGCGTCGGTAGGTCTCCGGCAGCCGCCGCACCGCGTCCAGCACCAGCTCGGTGCGCTCGCGCAGGATCGCGATCTCCTCGGCGGTCGGTTCGGGATCGGGCGCGTCCTCGCCCAGCTCATCGGGCGGCTCATGTCGCCCCTGCCGCCGCAGCCAGCTCCGGTTGACGTTGAGCGCCACGCCGTAGAGCCAGGCGCGGGGCGAGCCGGTGCCCGAGAAGCGCTCCGCGCTGTCCCAGGCCTCGACGAAGCTCTCCTGGGTCAGGTCGGCGGCGGCCTCGCGGTCGCCGGTCAGGCGCAGGTGCAGGTTGAACAGCCGCCCGTGCTCATCGGCGACGATCCGCTCCCACGCGTGGCGGTCGCGCCCGCGCATCCTCTCGCCGAGGTCGGGCGGCGGCGCCGGCGCCTCGGTGCTCAACAGACCAAGCATCATGGGCGGTCAGTCCCATCGGATACGTCGTCGGTCCGACGGTCTTCGCGGCGGGATCCCTGACGCGCGTCACTCACTTAGTGGTCCGGCGCGCGCGGAACGTTGGGGAGATTCGAGGGATTCGACGGGGAAGACAGGGCGAAGGGTTCCCGGTGGGGGGAACGGCGGCAAGGGGCAGGCGATGGCTGCGCCCATGCGCCCGCGCAGCTCAGCGCAATCGCGGCCAGCGCCGGCCAGATCCGCCGTCGCATCGCTCCCACGGCACCTCAGTAGTAGCCTACGCGCGGAGGCCACGGGTCCATGGTGAACACGCTCCGCTCGAAGCAGCGCAGCGTCATCTCACGGCGCTCGTCGGCGCGCGCGGGATCGTCCCACAGGTTGACGTGCTCGCCGGGGTCGGCGGTCAGGTCGTACAGTTCGCCCTCGCCCAGCGCATCGCCGAAGTAGACGCAGACCTTGCGCTGCCGGTCGCGCAGCATGGCACCGTAGGCGGGCGGTTTTCGGCAGGGCATAGCGTTCAGGTAGTCGCAGTAGACGGCGTCCCGGTGGTCGTGCGGGTCGGCCTCGCCGCGCAGGATGGGACCGAGCGACCGCCCCTGCATGCGCTCCGGGACAGGCCGCCCGCACAGGTCGAGCACGGTGGGCGCCAGGTCGATGAGCTGCACGAGTGCGTCGCTGGTCAGGCCCTGTTCGACCTGCCCCGGCCACGAGACGATCAGCGGCACGCGCACCGAGCAGTCGTAGAAATGCGGGCCCTTCTGCAGCATCCCGTGGTCGCCGAGCAGCTCGCCGTGGTCGGAGTGGAAGATCACCACCGTGTTGTCGCGCAGGCCCGTCGCGTCGAGGTGGTCGAGGAGCCGCCCGACGTGGTGGTCGATGTGCTCGATCATCGCGTAGTAGGCGGCCTTGACCTCGCGCAGTTGCCGATCGCTGGCGTCCGCGCACGACTTGCCGTGCCCACCGTGCGCCCCGTGATGGTCGGTCTGCTGGAAGCGCGGCTTGTTGTCGAGTTCGCCGGGCACATAGTCGGGCGCGGGCAGGGCGTCGGGGTCGTAGCGCGTCAGGTACTCCGGCGGCGGATCGAAGGCGAGGTGCGGGTCGAACGGGTTCACGCTCATCAGCCACGGCCCGCCGCGCTGCTCGTCAATGAACTCCAGCGCCATCTCCGCGCACCAGGTGGTTTGATGGTGCTTCGCCGGCATCCCCGGTCCGGAGTAGGCACCGGGCGGGAACTGATACAGCTCGTCCCACGTGTGTCCCTGGCGCTCGAGCCACTGGATGTACGCGTTCTCGGGCCAGTCGGGCTGCGGATGGTGGCTCCACTGGAACACGCGATAGCCATCGTCGGTGCGCGGCTCGACCTGCCCATGCGCGGCCGCCAGGTGCAGCTTGCCGACCAGGCCGCAGTCGTAGCCGGCGTCGGCGAGCATGCGCGTGATCAGCAGCTCGCCCTCGGGGGGCGCCGCCTGGCCGTTCTGCCGCCCGCGGACGGTGGCGGGGTACATGCCGGTCAGGAAACCGGCGCGGCTGGGCGTGCAGACGGGGCTCTGACTGAAGGCGTGCGTGAACGCCGTGCCCTCCGAGGCCAGCCGGTCCAGGTTCGGTGTGCGGATATGCTCGTTGCCGAGGGCGTGGATGGTGTCGTAGCGCTGCTGGTCGGTGCAGATCCACAGGACGTTCGGTGCCGGCATCGCGACCTCCCTGGGTGGGGCTGAGCGCGCGGGCCGCTAGCTTCGCCCGCGCCGCGCCCCAGGCCTCCCCGTCGGTGGGCGTGGCGGCAGAGGGCAGGGATGGGCGACGGGGCCACCGAAGACACGCGAAGTCGGACACTTCCGCGGAGGAGACAGGCCATGCGCATCAGCATCGCCCAGCTCAATCCGCTCGTCGGCGACATCAACGGCAACCTCGAGCGGCTCATCGAGGTCACCCGCCGCTGCCACGCACAGGGCAGCGACCTGGTGGTGTTCACCGAGCTCTACCTGGCCGGCTACCCTCCGCGCGACCTGCTCGAGAAGCGCTGGTTCATCGACCGTGTCGAGCGCGCCGTTGCCGAGCTGGTCGCCGCCTCGCGGGGCTTCGCGGGCACGGGCGTGCTGTTCGGAGCACCGATCCGCACGGGGAAGCGGGTCGGCGCCGGCCTGCATAGCTCTGCGCTGCTGGTCGCCGATGGCGAGCTGGTCGCGGCGCGGCACAAGTCGCTGCTGCCCGCCTACGATGTGTTCGACGAGCGGCGCTACTTCGACCCGGCGCCGGAGATCGCACCCGTCTCCTGGCGCGGCGAGGTGCTCGGCATCAGCATCTGCGAGGACGCGTGGAACGCGCCCGAGCTGTGGCCTGACCAGCGCCTCTACCCGTGCGACCCGATCGCGGAGCTGGGGCGCCAGGGCGCGACCGTGATGATCAACCTATCGGCTTCGCCCTTCTGCGCCGGTAAGGACCGCGTGCGCAACGCGCTGGTCGCGAGCCACGCGCGCGAGACCGGCGTGCCTTTCATCTACGCCAACCAGGTCGGCGGGAATGATGAGCTGATCTTCGATGGCGCCAGCTTCATGCTCGACGCCGAGGGGCGGTTGGTGGCGGAGTGCCGGCACTTCAGCGAGGACATCGTGACCGTGGATGCTGCGGCCGCCGGTTCGGGCGATTACGAGCCGCTCGAGGAGATCGCCGCCGTGCACGACGCGCTGCTGCTGGGCATCAGCGACTACCTGCGCAAGTGCGGCTTCCGGCGCGCGGTGGTGGGCCTGTCGGGCGGCATCGACTCCTCGGTCACCTGCGCGCTGGCGGCGCGGGCGCTGGGGACCGAGCACGTGCTGGGCGTGACGATGCCCTCGATGTACTCCTCGGAGGGCAGCGTCACCGACGCCGAGCAGCTCGCGACCAACCTGGGCATCCGCATCGAGCAGGTGGCCATCGCGCCCATCTACGACGCCTACGTCGAGCAGATCCGGCCGCTCATCCCGCCCCCGCCAGGCACCACCGAGGAGAACATCCAGGCGCGCATCCGGGGCAACATCCTCATGGCGATCAGCAATGAGCACGGGCATCTGGTGCTCTCCACCGGCAACAAGAGCGAGCTGGCGGTGGGCTACTGCACGCTCTACGGCGACATGTCGGGGGGACTGGCGGTCATCGCCGACGTGCCCAAGCTGATGGTCTACGAGCTGGCGGAGTACATCAACCGCGAGCGCGAGATCATCCCGCGCGCAAGCATCGAGAAGCCGCCCTCAGCGGAGCTGCGTCCCGATCAGACCGACC
>JALGVA010000222.1 GCA_029820295.1 Candidatus Zipacnadia bacterium | reverse complement strand
GCGAACGAGAACCTGCGCAAGCACGGTTACGCGGTCGAGGCCGCCATGCGGGCCTATGCGCGCAAGTTCGGCGAGGACGAGGACTACTGGGGCGTGGTCGGGCTGCTGCACGACTTCGACTGGGAGATCCACCCGACGCTGGAGGAGCACCCGAGCAAGGGCGCGGAGATCCTGCGCGCGCGGGGCGCCGACGAGGCGCTGGTTCAGGACGTGCTCTCGCACGCCGACCACTCCGGCGTGCCGCGCGACAGCCTGCTGCGCAGGACGCTCTTCGCGGTCGATGAGCTGACCGGCTTCATCGTGGCCTGCGCCCTGGTGCGGCCCAACGGCATCGAGGACCTGAAGGCGAAGTCGGTGCGCAAGAAGATGAAGGACAGGTCCTTCGCGGCGGCGGTCTCGCGCGAGGATCTGGAGACCGGCGCGGCGGAGCTGGGCATCGGCCTCCCCGAGCACATCCAGTTCGTCATCGAGGCGATGAAGGAGATCAACGAAGAGCTGGGGCTGTGAGCGTCGGGGGCATTCCCCGTGTGCGGGCCGACTTCGTTGCGACTGCTGCACAGTCGCCCCTCAGGCGGCCCGCCAACCGCATCGCGCCGCTTGCTTTGCATGCTGGTCGAGCTTCCGGCCCGATACCAACGGCGGCTCACTACCTGGAGGCGTATCATGGACGAATACGGTCGCATCACCATGTCGCCGCGCGACGATATCGTCGCCGGCAGCACGGTCACCCTGACCTTCGAGTACACCGTGGGTGAGGCCGGGATGGCCGAGGGCGGGAGCCTGCGCATCGCCATGCCCAACGACGCCTGGGGCTGGCCGATCGTGCCCCTGCACCGGTTCTTCCAGAAGGGCCGGGAGCGCGGCGGCTACGACGACGGCTACGTCGGCTACGGGCGCAAGAACGTGCGCGTGGAGCTGGAGAGCGACACCGAGGCGTGGATCGACCTCGACGCGGAAGAGCGCTGCCCAACCGGCGTGCCCAACGCCGAGGGCGGCGGGTGGTCGCACCACATCGTCGCGTACGTGCGCGACGCTGACCTGCAGCCCGGTGACGTGATCCGCGTCATCTACGGCGACACCACCTGGGGCGAGGACGGCGTCGAGGCCCAGCGCGTCTGCCCGACGCCCAAGGACCGCTTCCACGCCTACGTGGACGTCACCGGCACGCGCGAGTTCCTCGAGCTGCCCGGCGATGAGCTGACCGTGACCGTGGTGCCGACGCCGCCCGCGCAGATCAACATCGTGGCGCCCTCGGTGGTGCGCCCGGGGCAGCCCTTCGAGGTGAAGCTCGCGGTCATGGACGAGTTCCGCAACCGTCCGGACCGCAGCTTCGTGGGTGAGGTGCGCGTGGGCTCCGAGAACCCGCGCATGGCCGTGCCTGGCAGCGTGAACTTCACCGAGGCGGGCGCGAATCTGGCGGTCATCGAGGGCGCGTGGTCGTACGAGCGCGGCGTGCATCGTCTCGCCGCCGAGTTCGCCGAGGGCGGGCGGCGCAGCCTGAGCAACCCGATCTGGTGCACCGAGCGCGATCTGAACATCTACTGGGGCGACCTGCACTGCCAGAGCATGTGGCACTCAGACTCCATCGGCACGCCCGACGAGGGCTACGAATACGGGCGCGACGTGGCGCTGCTCGACTTCATGGGCATCACCGACTCGGGTGGCCACCTCAAGGAGGGCTGGATCGACACCCAGGAGGCGACCAACCGCCACTACGAGCCCGGGCGTTTCGTGACCTTCAAGGGCTTCGAGTTCGGCGGCACCGGTTCGGGGCACCGCAATGTGATCTACCGCGAGTGCGAGGTCGAGCCGATCATCGAGGAGTTGCGCGGCGCCCGCTACGAGACGCTCTTCGAGTACCTGCGCGGGCGCGATGTCATCAGCATCCCGCACCACACCAAGTCGTGGACCGACTGGGATGTCTTCGACCAGGAGCTGGAGTGCCTGGTGGAGGTCTACTCGTGCTGGGGGTCGGGAGTTGAGCACAATGACCCGCTGTGGGACAAGTCGGAGAAGCCCGGCTCGGGGGTGTTCAACGCGCTGGCGCGGGGCTATCGCTTCGGCTTCATCGGCTGCGGCGACAGCCACGCCGGGATGCCCGGACGCTCCTACCCCCAGGACCGGCAGTGGTGTGTGCACCGCAAGAGCGGCTTCACCGGGGTCTATGCGCCCGAGCTGACCCGCGAGGCAATCTTCGACGCGCTCAAGGCCCGCCGGGTCTTCGCCACCACGGGCGTGCGCATGGTCCTGGAGTTCTCGGTCAACGATGTGCCCATGGGCGGGGAGCTGGACCTCGCCGACCCGACCACCCCGCGCATCATCCGTGTGCACGCCATCGGCGAGAACGAGATCGCGTACCTGAAGATCGTGAAGAACAACGAGACATTGTTCGTGCGCGAGTGCTCGGGCGATGACGAGTACTTCGAGTACCACGACAGTACCGAGGCGCAGAACGGCGACTGGTACTACGTGCGCGCGGTGCAGGTGGACGAGGAGACCGCATGGTCGAGCCCGGTGTGGGTGAACGGGGGCGAGTAGGGACGCCCTTGGAAGGAGAGCTGTCGAGATTGCGCTGGCTGGTGTCGCTGGTTGCGCTGAACCTGTACGTCGTTGCCGCGGCGGTTGAGTGGACGCCTGACCTCGCCAACACGCCCGGTCTGCACACGACGACGCTCGAGGTCGAGGCACGCATCGAGGGCCCACTGCCGTCCGCGCTGGTGATCGACCTGCGCACGCTCGACGAGGGCCTGTGGCGGTGCCGGTGGCCGCTGGACGGCGGCGCGACCATCGCGCTGCACCTCGCGGCACGCGACTTCCAGCCCATCCGGCGTGGCAACGCCGGGCAGGACCTGCACTTCAGCCACGTCGTCGCCGCGTCGATCACGCGCGATGGCAGCAGCGATGAGGGGCTAGCGGGCGTCTCGCTGCGCTGGAGCGGCGACGACGGGGTGCGCTATCCGTGGGAGAGCGATCCGGTGCCGGTGCGTATCGACGGCGGAAGCTGGTGGCCGGGCCTGCACCGCAACAACGCGGGACACTTCGGGTGGCGGTGGGAGCCGAACGGGCTGCTCATCAACAACGTGAACTTCGACCAGATCGAGCGCTCCTGGTATTACTTCAAGCCCGGCCGCGAGCCCAACGAGACGTTCCGCTTCCGCTTCGGGGTGCCGGCCGCGACCTTGGCAGGCAAGCCGGCCGATGAGACCGCCGAGGCCGACGAGCCGCGCAACGCCCTCGCCCAGGATGCCATCGAGGCCGACTGGACCACCCTGCGCTGGCGCAGGCGGCTCACGCTCGATGATCGCGAGCACTTTCAGGAGCTGCGCTACAGCGCGATGGCGGTCGGCGTGCAGGTCGAGACCGATGCGCCGGTGTTCGCGGTCTCGTTCACCGACCGCGAGGAGCCCCGAGCGCCGGCGGGCATCGTGGTGCCGGGCGTCGACGGCCCGACCGTGCTGCCCGACGTGCAGGCCGTGGACCCGCAGGCCATGCAGGCCAACTGGCTTGTGCTGCTCTCGGCCGATGGCAGCCCGGAGATCCCCGTGATGCTGGTGTTCGAGCGCCGCCCCGATGCGCTCGAGATCGGGGACGGGCACATGCTTATCCGGCGCGACGCGGGCGTGGGCACAGTCGCGATCGGCACGCCCTTCGGGGTCTATCCGCAGGCCGTGGACCTGCTGCAGCAGTGGTCGGCGGACGCGGACGCTGTGCCGCGGGAGCGCCTGGCGCTCTTCGCCGAGCTGCTGGCGGCCTATCCGTGGCTGTGCTCCGAGCACTTCCGGGTTGAGGACGGCTGGGTGAGCATCCGGAACGAGCTGGGCTTCCTCCCGTGGGCGGACGATTGGGGCACGGTTCCCCAGCCGCGCACCCCGCTGCCGCCGCTGGTGGCGTACTCGGTCGAGCGCGGCTACCTGCCGCGCGCGTGCGTCGCGGCACATGCAGACACGGGCATCCCGACGAAGTGGGGGCCACTGTGGGTGCAGCCGGGGAGTGTCGCCGAGTACCGCCTGCCGGTGCCCGAGGCATGGGACTTCGCGCCGCTGGGCGTGTCGGTGTGGTCGGAGCAGCCGACGGCCATGGCCATCATCGAGAGATCGCTCGCCGACGAGCAGCTCGAGCGCCTGCACATCGAGCGCCCGCGGCCGAGTATCTACCCGCACTGCAATACGCACGACTTGGCGGCCGGGGTGTGGCGCGCGGCCAACTTCCTGTCACCGGGGCAGCGTGACACCGTGCGCCAGGACACCCACGTGCGCGTGCAGTCGGGCCTGTTCCCGCAGAACTACCTGCTGCGCCGCGATCCGGTCACGGGCGCGAGCTACCTCGCCTGCAGCTTCGTCTGGGGGAGCCCGGTCCCACCCAATGACGACGGGCACGCGGACGTGGACTACTGGCAGGGCCTGGTGCTCTACGGGCTTTACACGCAGGCCAAGTATGCGGGCGACTGGGGCCTGATGCGCGCGCACTGGCCGCTGATCCGGTCGCTGGCGAGCTACTGGGAGGCGACGAGCAGTTGGGCACTGATGGGCCCGGGGGCGCGCGAGGCCGGTGAGATTTACGGCGGCGACATGGCGACCGCCGGTTACGCGGGCCTGGTGGGCTTCCATCGTCTGTGCGAGCGGCTGGGGACGCCCTACCAACGCGACCTGGCGGAGTACCTGCTGGCGAAGAATGCGGTGCCGATGGCGGCCAAGCTGAGCTTCCTCGACCACGCGCTGGCGATGATGCACCAGGAGGCGCGCCGGGCGCAGATGCCGTCCACCGGCTTCGGCGAGCGCTGGGTGGCGTCGTTCCCGGGTGTGCGCCCTGAGCTGCGCGACCATGGCTCAGGCGACATCTGGTGGCGCACCGGCTGCCTGGGTCCGCAGAGCGTCCAGTCGGAGGTTATGGACCTGTACACGCAGCGCTGCCCGGAGGACCTGCGCCGCTTCGAGGCGGCGTTTGTCGGGCGCTGCCCGAACGAGGTGCTGGCAACCCATGACGAGACGCGCGTGCCGCCGCACATCGCGGCGCGCGCATGGATGGGCGGGGAGATGCTCGCCAGCGCCCGTGACCTCATGGAGCGCTGGCGGCGCTGGTACCTGCTGCGGGACGCGCACGTGGCGGCGATGATGGCGGCGTGGGATGTGCCCGTGCGCCTGGTCGACTGGGCGCCGGCGTACGTCGAGCAGGCGCGCTGGGACGCGCGGCGCCGCGAGGCCAGGATCACCATCGACGTGTCTGAGCGCGGCTGCACGTTCCGGTGGGCCGCATCCGCCGAAGTCGCCGCGGTCACGGTGGACGGGCGCGACGCGGCCTTCATGGTGGCGCAGCAGCGCGAGGAGTGGGCGCTCTGCTCACTCGACCTGCCCGGCGGGCGTCATCAGGTGCGTATCGAGGTCGGCTCGCCGGGGCACTGACCTCAGAACAGCGGCACCTGCAGCCGCGCGCCGCCCTGCTTGGCCGACTCGTGCGCGAGCACGCCGGGCAGACAGAAATCCATCGAGCGCGCCTCGTCGAACGGGGGCGCGGTGTCGTCGATGACCGCCTGCACGAAATCATCGACCATGACCTGCAGATGGTTGCGGCCGTCCGCGCGCTCGTGCCAGCCCATCGGCCAGTCGCGCCAGCCCGGCTGCGCGTCGGTGGAGATCAGCACTCGCAGGGCCTGCGGGTCGCCGTAGTCGGTATTGATGACGCGGATCGAGCCCTCGCTGCCGTAGAGTGCCGCGCACCAGATGAACGGGTGGCTGAGCATGAAGCCGTTGGTGAGGCTGATGGTGCGCCCGCCCTCGGTCTGCAGGATCGCGGTCTCCAGCGGGAAGACCTCGACGCCCGCGACCTCCTGCCGCCCGCCGACGATCCCGGTGGCGTTGATGCAGCGATCGTCCATGAGCTGCAGCAGCGGGCCGAGGGTGTGCGAGGAGTAGGCCAGCGGCGGCAGGTCGGTGAAGCGCCAGGACTGCGTGTGCTGCTCCTCAGCGGCCGAGAGCGGGCGCACCGGGCGGCAGTCGTGCGTGTACTCGGCCATGCCTCCGATGATCTCTCCGAGCGTGCCCTCTTCCACGACCTCCGCGAGCCGCCCGCACCAGCCCATGTAGATGTAGTCCTCGGCCAGCATGTACTTCAGGCCGCGCGCGCGCACCAGCGCGACGATGTCCCGCGCCTGCTCGGCGGAGTAGACATTCGGGGTCTCGACCAGCACGTGCGCGCCGACGCCCAGCGCCGCCAGTGACTGCGGGGCGTGCGCCGGGCCGGGCGTGATGATCGCGACCAGGTCGGGCTTCACGGCGTCGAGCATCTGATCGAAGTCGGCGAAGCCCGCGATGCCTGA
>JALGVA010000065.1 GCA_029820295.1 Candidatus Zipacnadia bacterium | reverse complement strand
TTAAGCATCTCTGAGAATTTGTTGAGATGTCATAACGAGTTTGGAGGCATAATCCACACACTGCAGGATGTCACGCCCGAATGCCGTACACCCGCCGACCGCATGGAGGCGTCCGATGCGCCGACGCCGACGCGCAATCGGCAGCGCCCAGGCCGCCGGCGGGGAGGAGCCCGACTGGGTGCTGGACGAGGATGCGCCCAAGTCGCTGTGGCTGCGCGCCGAGCGCGATGACGACGACCCCGACGGGCGCACCTACACGGTGACGGTGCGCGCCATGGACGCGAGCGGCAACCTGGCGGACACGCAACTGCAGGTGCTGGTGCCGGCGGCGACCACGGTGGCGGCGGAGCTGGACGGCGGCTGGTATCGCTTCTCGGTGCCGGTGGAGCCCGACGCGCCGTCGCCGCCGGACGTGCTGGCGGGCCTGGGGGAGACACCGGGCGACTGGTGGCTGTTCGACCGGCGGGGCTGGCTGCCCTATCTCTATCCGCACCCGAAGGTGCGCGACTTCACGCTGGGGCGGGGCTACTGGCTGGCGACCGCCGACGGCGGCACGGTGCAGGTGACCGGGCAGGCGGCGGACCCGGCGCAGGCGGTCGAGATCGGGCTGCCGCGTGGCTGGAGCATCATCGGCTGCCCGTTCACCGAGGCGGTGGGCTGGGACGATGACCACGTGCAGGTGACGCGCGGCGATGAGACCGTGCCGCTGACGCAGGCGGTCTGTCGTGGCTGGCTGTGGCCGACCATCTACGGCTGGCACAACCAGGCGTCGCCGACCACGCCGGCGACGGTGCGGGCGGCGTGCCTGGGCAGGCGGTTCTCGCTGAACGTGCCTATCAACCCGTGGTGGTCGCCGGGCGAGCTGGAGCCGTGGCAGGGCTACCTGGTGACCGTGCGGCGCGCGTGCACGCTGTCGATCACCGGCAGCGTCAGCCCGGCGGATGCCGAGGCGACGGTGGCCGAGGCGCGCACGCCGTCGGCGGATGACTGGCGCGTGCGGCTGGTGGCGCAGGTGCCGGGCTTCGGCGACATCTCCACGCTGCTGGGCGTGGGCGCGGATGCGCCGGTGCTGACCGAGCCGCACCCGCCCATCGGCCCGGGGGTGGACCTTTACGTGCGGCCGGCGGGGACGGAGCTGGTGGAGGGCTCGCCGGGCAACGCGCTGGACCTGCGCGCGCAGGCGGTGCAGAGCGCGTCGTGGGAGGTGGTGGTGAGCGCGGCGGCGGCGCAGGCGCCGGTGCGCATCACCTGGCCGGACCTGAGCGAGCTTCCCAACGACCTGGTGGCGTACCTGGTGGACTCGGCGGCCGAGCGGCGGGTGTACATGCGCACACAGACGGGCTACGAGTTCACGTCTGGTGCCGAGGGTTCCGAGCGGGTGCTACGCGTGGAGGTGGCGCCGCGCGAGGAGGTGGCGATGATCACCAGCCTGTCGGCGGGGAGTGCCGCCGGCGGCGCGGAGATCATGTTCTCGCTCAGCGCCGCCGCGCAGGTAGAGGTGGATGTGCTCAATATCGCCGGCCGGCGGGTGCGCACCATCGTGACCGACCGGGACTGCGAGGCGGGCATCACCTCGCTGGCATGGAACTGCCGCAGCGATCGTGGCGTGCTGGTGCCGTCGGGCGCCTACCTGGTGCGCGTGACCGCGCGCACCGAGGACGGCGCGCAGGCCAGCCGCATCGCGCCGCTGATGCTGCGGCGCTGAGCCGCACACAACCGGAATGACGCGCGCCCGGCAGTGTTAACTGAGGCGTCCGTCAGGCGCATGACCACTCCTGGCCGGTCGCGTGCCGCCCCGCCGGGGAAGGGAAGTCTGCGTATGCATCACAGGAGCTACGCCTTTCCGCTACTGGCGATCGCCTTCGTGGGTCTGCTGCTCGTGGCGGCCGTCGGTGATGCGCTCGCCCAGAACGCCAGGATCACGCGCATCACCGGCCAGGTCACTCACCGTGCCGGGGCGACCGGCGACTTCGCGACCAGCCGTGTGGGCGTTCTGCTCGCCCCGGGCAGCCGCGTGCGCACCGGCGCCAACGGGCGCGCCGAGATCGCCTTCCCCAACGGTGCGGTCTTCCGCATGTCCGAGCGCACCGACCTGGTGATCCAGAGCGCCTCCAGCTCCCGGGTCTCGCGCGGGCAGATCTACGCGCGCATCGTCGCCGGCACCGCCGTGCAGGTGGGCGGCGCCACCGCGACCGCGGCGGTGCGCGGCACGACCCTCGAGTTGACCGTGGCCGACGATGACACCACGACCCTGACCGTGGGCGAGGGCGAGGTCGAGTTCTTCAACGACCTCGGCCGGGTCACGGTGCTGGCAGCGCAGCAGAGCATGGCGCACCCCGGCGAGGCCCCCACCCGCCCCATTGCGGTCGATCCCTCCAGCCTCATGGCGTGGGAGGCGACCATCGAGAACCTGATGATCGAGGTCGAGCCGCCGCCCCAGGTGGACACCGACCCGCAGCGCCTGGAGGAGGCGCTCACCCAGCGGCAGACCGCCGTGCAGGCCGCGCCGGGCGATGCCGCCGCGCAGGCCGACCTCGCGCGTGTGCTGCTAGATCTGCGGCGCACCGATGAGGCCCTGGCGGCCGCGCAGGCGGCGGTCGCGGCCACGCCGGATGTGCCCGAATACCGGGGCGTACTCGGCTGGGCCCTGCTGCAGGCCGGGCGCGCCGAGGAGGCCGGCGAAGCCTTTGCGGCCGCCGCCGGCGCTGAGCCGGGGAACGCGCAGTGGCCGACCGGGCAGGCGCTGGCGGCCATGGCCGCCGACCGCACCGACGAGGCCGCCGGGCTTCTGAGCGCCGCCGCCCAGGCCGATCCCACCGCCGCACTGCCTCAGGCCTACCTGGCGGCCGCGCAGTTGCGCTTGGGCGACCTGGCTGCCGCCGCCGACGCGGCCCAGGCGGCCGTCCGCCTCGGGCCCGATCAGTACGCCGGCTACGTCTACCTCGCCCACGTGCGCCTCCTGCAGGGCGACGTCGCCGGCGCGGTCCAGGCCGGCGCGACTGCCACACAGCTCGCGCCTGAGTCCTCAACCGCGCGCACGGCGCTGGGCACCGCCCACTTCTTCGGCGGCGACCTCGATGCGGCGCGCCCGGAGCTGGAGCAGGCGGTAGCGCTGGACCCGCTGTCGCCGCGCGCGCACCTGAGCCTGGCCAAGCTGCTCGCGGCCGACGGTGAGATCGACCGCGCGCTCGAGCACGGCCACGCCGCGGTCTCCATGAACCCCGCCAGCGCCCCCGCGCGCAGCACGCTGGGCCTGCTGCTGCTGCTCAGCGGCGACCCGTGGGCCGCCGGCGAGCAGTTCGAGCAGGCGGTCGAACTCGACCCCGAGCTGGCCGAGGCCCGCACCGGCTGGGCGCAGGTGCTGCAGCGCCAGGGCCGCTTCCGCGAGGCCATGGGGCAGCAGGAGGTCGCGCTGTCGCTGGACACCGACTCGGCGTCGATCCAGAACAACCTCGGCGGCGTCTACGCCGCGCGCGGCGAGTTCGAGCCGGCAATCGAGCACCTGCAGCGCGCCATCGACCTGCAGCCCGGCTGGGGCATGCCCTACGCGAATCTCGCGCTGGTCTACCTCGAACAGGCGCAGTACGCCGAGGCGCTCGCGATGGGGGAGCGCGCGGTGGAGCTGGGCGAGCGCTCGCCCTTCGTGCACACCGTGCTGGCACGCATCTACGGGCGCCAGGGCCGCACCGACCGGGCCCTGTCCGAGCTGCGCGCGGCGGTGGCGCTCGATGAGGACTATCCGCAGGCGCACTACCAGCTCGCCAAGCTCTACCTCGAGCAGGACCGGTCGCGTGACGCCGTGCGCGAGATCCTCGGCGCTCTGACCTACGACCCGTCGGCGATGCTCGAGTCCCGGCTCTACGCCCGCTCCGAGATCACCGGACGCCTGGGCAGCTACCACGTTGACGGCTACATCAGCGGCCAGGCCTCCGACGGCCGGCTCAGCTACTTCGCCGGCGGTATGTACGAGGACAGCACCGTCTGGCGGGAGGTCAATCAGGATCGCACGGAGAGCTTCCTTGAGGTGATCGGCGGGCACCAGTCAGACGCCGACCGCCAGCTCGTACTCTACGGAAGCTGGTTCGACACCGACGCCGGCCTGCCCGGACCGGTGACCGCCGCCTCCCTCGGCGACCCCGACGACGAGCTGTCCTTCCGCGGTTGGGACGCGCTGCTGGCCTGGCGCCAGAGGCTGTCGCGCGACGTGACCGCGACGCTCAAGTACACCTGGCGCGAGAGTGAGTTCGACTTCACCAACCCGGGCGCCCTGTCACCCGGCGACGCCACGCCGTTCCGGCAGTTGAGCAACGACCAGTCCCAACAGATGCCCGAGGTCCGGGTGGAGGCGCGGCTCGACGACAACACGCGCCTGCGCGCCGGCTACGCCTATCAGTTCAGCGACGAGGACCGGTCCGGCGTGGTGGGCGCGATCGATCTCGACGCCGAGGAGGTCGCCTTCGAGCCCTTCGCCGGCTCGACCTCGCCCGACGCCCAGAGCGCCTGGTTCGAAGTCGAGAGCCAGGTCAGCGACCAACTCAGCCTGCTCGCAGGCGGGCGCTGGGGCCGGGAGGAGGGCGGGCCGGACGTGTCGCTGCCCAGGCTGGTCGCCCTCTACCGCCCGGACCGCTCGAGCTGGCTGGCGCTCACGCTCGACCCGATCTTCCGCTCCGACATCGCCGAGCTGGCGCCGGTCGAGCCCCTGGCCGATCCCTTTGGCCTGCGCTACCTGAACTTCGCCGAGGGCGGCGCGGCGCGCTCGTGGGCGCTGCGCTACCAGCGCGAGGCCGGCCCCGACGGTACCATCACCGGCGCGCTGGCCTGGCAGGACGTTGAGGGCCTGCTCATCGACACCCAGGACCCGTCGATGACCGGTCTGCCCGCGCGCACACTCATGGGCGACGGCCACCGCTGGGTGGCCGACGTCTCCTGTGAGCACCGGCTCGCCGACGGCATCAGCGGCCGGCTGTGGGTGCGCTGGCAGGACACTGAGGGCGACTTCCCCGAGCTGGCGCTCACCGACATGGCGTGGCCCTATGTGCCCGAGTGGCAGGGCGGCGCGCGCGTGGACTACCTCGACCGCGCGGGCTGGCGCGTGGGCCTCGAGGGCATCTGGGTGGGGGAGCGCCCGCACGACCCGCAGCGCACCATCATCGTCCCGGACTACTTCATGGTCAACCTCAACGCCCAGTACCAGCGCAACCTGCACGAGAGCTACTTCATCCAGGTCCGGAACTTGACCGACGAGAACTACCAGACCTGGCTGGGCTTCCCACAGGCGGGGGTCACCATCTACGGCGGCGTGCAGTACCGTCACTGACCGGCAGGAGGGAAGGCCCGATGAAGTACACACTCCAGACCGCCCCTCTGATGGCGCTGTTGTGCACGGTCGTCCTGCTCGCGGGCTGCTCGAGCGGGGGGATCGGAGGGCTGCAGACGGTGGGCACGCAGTTCGCCCCCAGCCAGGTGTCGGCGGGCCTGTACGTGCTGCAGTGGTCGCAGATTCTGTGGGGCCTGCAGGCCCGCCAGACCGGGACGCAGTCGCCGGTCTTCGGCGACCCGGTGTTCAACCCCGACGGCTCGATCAGCCAGACCTACACCGGGCCCGACGGCACGGAGGCGGTGATCACCCAGCTCCTCGACGGTACCGTGCGCCTGGAGATCACCTACCCCGACGGCCGCACGCAGACGGTGCTCCAGGGCGTTCCCGAGTTCGACGGCGTGTCGAAGACCACCATCGACTGGGAGGTCACCGACGCGCGCATGACCGTGCGCTACACCACCGTGGTCGATGACCGGGGCACGATCTTCGACAACTCCGACGACACCGCCGAGATGTCCGGCACCTCAGAGCTGCCCGGTGGGCTGACCCAGGAGTTCGAGGTGGCGACCGCGGGCGGGCGCTCGCAGCTCACCTCGCGCCAGAGCGACGGCTCGGTGTTCACACTCGATACGCCGCTGCGCACCCCCAACTTCTCGGCCCCAGACTTCGCCCGGCCCGCCACCGGCACCTACCGCTTCCGGGGCGTGACCGTGGCCTTCACGCTCACCTCAACCGCCGAGGTCCCGGGCCGCTGGGCGCGCATGACCTCCACCGCCGCCGGGGGCATCAGCGGGGAGTTCGCCCTCGCCGCCGACTTCGCCGGCGCCGGACGCGTCCTGCAGGACGGCCGGCTCGTCGCCCTGCCCAACTGGGAGCCCGACGGTGACGCCGACATCAACTGGGTGAGCGCGCAGAGCAGTCAGACGGCGCCCGCGGGCGCGGTGCTCGACTACATCACCCATCGCTGGCAGACGCTGTCGGCGCTCCTGGCGCCGGCGGCCTGATCGCCGGCCACAGACAGCGCGCAACCCCGGCACCCGCAGCAGACGATCCGGCTGCGGGTGCCTGCCTTGCCGAGGATGGCACAGCTTCGGCGAGGAATGCCCCCGCTGCGCAGCGAAGACACCTCCGGCCCAAGCATCGGACGCTGGAAGGACCGGCTCTCATGATCGGCGCGCACACGCTCGTCCTCGGCCTCCTGGTCGCGCTCGCAACGCCGTGCCTCGGCGCCGCCTACTACCTCTCGCCCGAAGGCGACGACGCTGCGCCCGGCACGCGGGAGCAGCCCTGGCAGACCATCGACCAGGCCAACGCCTCCCTGCAGCCGGGCGATACCGCCATCTTCCTGCCCGGCGAGTATGTCGGCACCATCGCCCCCGCGCGCTCCGGCGCGCCGGACGCGCCCGTCACCTACCGCTCCGCCGAGCCGCGTCAGGCCCGGATCGTCCCCGGCGAGGAGGGCGATCTCGTCGTCCTCGATGGGCGCGAGTTCATCACCATCGATGGCTTCTACCTTGATGGACGGCTGCGCGCCCGATGGGTGCGCGCGAACCGCGGCGACCACCTGACCATCAGCGGCTGCGAGATGCGCAGCCTCGGCAGCGCCATCTCCATCCGCAACTGCACCCAGCTTCGCCTGATTGGCAACCGCTTCAGCGCCGACCGGGTCAGCGGCGACATGATGTGGCTGGAGGAGTGCCGCCAGGTGCTGGTCGAGGGCAACTCATTCACGCGCGTGGGGCACAGCCCGTTCACGCTCAACTACTGCAATGACACCGTGGTCCGCGCCAACGTTTTCCACGCCGAGTGGGGCCGCAACTACATCACCTACTCGCTGGGCCGCTTCCTGATGGAGGGCAACATCATCACCCGCGCCCGCGATAGCGCCGGGTCGGCCGAAAGCGACGCCCACTCCTTCTGGACCGACGGCATCTTCCGCTACAACCGCATCTACGACAACCTGTGGGTGCCGCTGAACATGCGCACCTACATCTGGAAGGGCGTCTCGCCGACCGGCCGGTTCCGGGGCCCGTTCGCCTCGATCAACTGCCGCGTCTACCACAACACCGCCGTGGATAGCCTGGGTGAGGTCTGGTCGCTGGCGGGCATGGACGCCAGCGCCAACGTCTTCCAGAACAACATCTTCTACCGCAATGACGCGCTGGGCGCCAACGTGCAGATCTGGTACCGCGAGGGCATCAGCCAGGACAACCGCTTCGTCAACAACCTCATGCGCGGCACCGAGCCCGGCCAGACGGTGGTCCACTACCGTGACAACTACTGGACCGCCGAGGAGGCCAACCGCAACACGCCGGATATCGGCGGCTTCTGGTCGCAGTTCCATGGCAACATCGACGCCGAGCCCGACTTCCTCGACATCGACAACCGCGACTACCGCCTCGGCCCGGCCAGCGAGGCCGTCGATGCCGGTGAGCCGCTGGCCCGAGCCGTGGGCTCCGGCACCGGCCGGGAGCTGCCGGTCAACGATGGCGTGCCCTTCTACGACGGCTTCGGTATCGATGGCGAGCAGGGGGACGTCATCGCCATTGGTCGCGGTGACAATCTGGCGCAGATCGAGCGCGTCGAGCTGCGCTACTGGCAGCCCGCCATCCTGCACCTCGACCGCGAGGTCACCTGGGAGGACGGCGTGCCGGTCAGCCTGCCCTGGGCGGGCGAGGCGCCCGACATCGGTGCCTACGAGCGCGGGGGCAGCGACCCGAGCCGCGTGATCGCGCTCGCCGCGCCGGTGCTGGCGCGACCCGGGCAGGCGGTGCAGTTTGGCCTCGATGCGCTGGGCAAGGAGGTTACCTCCGTCGCCTGGGACTTCGGCGACGGCTCCCTCGCCCACGAGGCCGAGCCCGCGCACGTCTACGCCGAAGTGGGGCACTACCCCGTGACCGTGCGCGCCACCTTCGCCGATGGGCGGCAGGGCATTGATGTGGCCTTCGTGAGAGTCGAGGAGCCCGTCGATCCCTCCGCGCCGCTGGTGATGGCCGACTTCGAGGACGCCACCCGCGAGACCCAGTGGGGCTGGCATCTCAAGTTCTACCGCGGCCACCAGACCGGCTCTGCCTACGTCGATCGCCCCGACGGTGAGGGCAGGTGCGTCCACCTGTTCCGCGCCGAAGGCAAGGCCAACCGGACCGCCGCACAATGTGCGCCCGGGGCATGGGACATCGACCGCTACCCGCTGGTCCGGTTCTCGTACCGCATCCCGGAGGGCGTACCGGTGGGCATCGAGGTCCGGCAGTTCCCCGCGCCCGATCGCCCCGCGGCCTTCACCCTCGGCGGCACCGCGACGCGGGCGAGCCGCGCCGCCGACCTCGATGCCTGGACGCTCATCGACGATGGCCGGTGGCACGAGATCACCATCGATGTCCGCGCGGCCCGGGAGGTCTACCCCGAGCTGCAATACCTGCGCCAGTTCATGTTCTGGTGCGACTGGCGCGACGACCGTGGCCAGGAGTTCTGGTTCGACGACTTCGCCATTCTGCCCGAATGACAGGAGTGTCGCTCATGTCCATCACGGATCCGCTTCTGATTGCCGCCCTCATCCTCGCGTTCGCAATCCCCTGCGCGGGCGCGCAGTACTACCTCTCACCCGAAGGCAGCGACGACGCCCCGGGCACCGCCGAGCAGCCCTGGCAGACCATCGACAGGGCCAACGCGACCCTCGAGGCCGGTGATGAGGCCATCTTCCTGCCGGGCGAGTACCCGGGCGCAATCGCCCCCGAAAACTCCGGTACGGCGGAGGCGCCGATCGTCTTCCGGTCCGCCGAGCCGCTGGCGGCCACGCTCAAAGCCGCCGAAGGCGCCAACGCCGTGGCGCCGCGCGGGGTCAGCCATCTCGTAGTCGAGGGCTTCGCCATCGATCCCGACGGCCTCGGCGGCTGGGTCAACGCCACCGACTGCGACCACTTGACCATCCGCGGCTGCGTCATGCACGACGCCAGGTACACCGCCACTATCGTGCGCGGCGAGCAGATCAGGCTCATCGACAACGTCTTCAGCAAGGACCGCGTGACCGGGAACATGTGGAGCATCCTCGAGTGCTCATACGTGCTGATCGAGGGCAACGAGTTCTCGCACGTGGGGCACAGCCCGATCCAGATCACCACCAGCCGCAACGTGGTGGTGCGCGCCAACTGCTTCTGCAACCCCTGGGGGCGCAACTACGAGTTCTGGGCGTCGGGCCAGCTCCTGGTTGAGGGCAACATCGTCACTCGCGCCCGCGACAGCGCCCACTCCGCCGACAGCCGCGCCAAGAATCTCTACATCGACAGCATCTTCCGCTTCAACCGCGTCTTCGGGAACCTGCACACGCCCCTCAACTCCGGCAGCTACATGCCCATGGGCGCCCGGCCGACCAAGTACTTCCGTGAGCCCTTCCGGCTGATGAACTCGCGCATCTACCACAACACCATCGTGGGCAACCTCGGCCACGGCTGGGAGATCAACGGCCTCGCCATCACCGCGAACGAGTTCGCCAACAACGTGTTCGCGCGCAATGACTGGACCGGCGCGAACGTGCAGTTCACCTACGGCGGCGACGTCTCCCGCGACAACCGCGTGCGCGGTAACCTGTTTCGCGGCACCGAGCCCGGCCAGGCGGTCATCAGCTACCGCGGCGAGACCATGACCGTCGAGCGCGCCATCGAGCGCACGCCGCTGATGCAGGGCTTCTGGTCGGAGATGCAGGACAACGTGGACGCGGACCCCGGCTTCGTGGGCGCGGACGCCAACGACTTCCGCCTCGGGGAGAGCAGCGGCGCCATCGACGTCGGCGTGCCGCTGGCGCTGGCCATCGGCGAGGGCACCGGCACCGAGTTGCCCGTCACCGACGGCCGCCCGTTCTATGACGGCTTCGGCATCGAGGGCGAGCGGGGCGACTTCATCGCCGTCGGCGCCGGCGACAACCTGGCGCGCATCGAGCAGATCGAATTCCGCTACTACCTGCCCGCGATCCTGCACCTCGACCGCGAGGTGAGCTGGACCGACGGCATGCCCGTCAGCCTGCCGTGGAGCGGCGACGCCCCGGATGCGGGCGCCTTCGAGCGCGGCGGCGCGCACCCCTCACGGTTCGTGGCCCTCGCCGAGCCGGCCTACCCGCGCCCGGGCGAGCCGGTGCGCTTCAGCATCGACACCCTCGGCAAGACCATCGCCTCGGTGCGCTGGGACTTCCGTGACGGCAGCTTCTCCGACGAGCCCGCGCCCGAGCACACCTGGGCGGAGGCGGGCGACCATGGTGTAGTGGTGCGCTGCGAGTTCGACAACGGCGAGCGTGGCGTGGCCGTGGTCTTCGTGGGTGTTGAGGAGCCGGTGGACCCGGCCGCGCCGCTGGTGCAGGCCGACTTCGAGGAGGCCACGCGCGAGACGCAGTGGGGCTACCACTTCAAGTTCTACCGGAGCTGGCTGACCGGCTACGAGCACGCCGACCGCGAGGACGGCGAAGGCAAGTGCATGAGGCTCTTCTACGCCGAGAGCAAGGCCAACCGCGCCGCCGGGGCGGTCGCGCCGGGCGTGTGGGAGATCGATCGCTACCCGACCATCCGCTTCAGCTACCGCATCCCGCCCGGCGTGCCGGTCGCGATCTGTGTCGAGCCCTTCGAGGGGGTGCCGGGCCCGCGCGGGTGGGTCCTTGGCGGCACCGACGCGCGCATCGTCGGCGACTACGTCGAGGTGTCCGGCCCGCGGCTGATCGACGACGATCAGTGGCACGAGGCGACGGTGGACCTGCGCGCCATCCGCGAGGCCACGCCCGAGACGGTCTACCTGCGCCGCTTCATGTTCCTGTGCAACTGGCGCGAGGACGAGGGCCAGCAGTTCCGCTACGACGACTTCGCGATCCTGCCCGAGTAGAGCGATGGACGCGGAGCGGCGCCGGGCTCATAGATGCGCCTGTGGTATGGCCGCGCAGTCGCCACAGCGTGCGCGCGGCTGGCCGAGTACTCAGGTGATGCCGTGAGCCGTACGGAGTACGCCAGGCGGCGCGTCAGCGTCGCGTGGCGCAGCTTCCATGCCGGCCCGGTCGTTTGTCGTTCACAGCCGAACGGCGGGCCGGGATGGAGTTCGCGCAGCGAACTCCCAGGAGAAGCCCGGAGGGCTTCTGTATGGAGCCTGACACGTGCGCGGCGAACCGCGCAGGCGTCACTTCTCGCGCCTGCGGCGCTCGAAGCGACCCCTTCGTGCGGCCACGGAGCAGGGTCCACCCCATCACCCGCCGTCCGGGTCACCCCATCTGCTCCTCCAGCCAGCTCACGAACCGCCGCGCGCAGTGGTCGAGGTTCTCGAGGCCGCCGCCGCCCAGCACCGGCGAGCACATCTCGTAGGCCACGGGGCCATCGTAGCCCCCGTCGCGCAGGCCGCGCAGGAAGCCGGCGTTGTCCAGGTCGCCCTCTCCCATCGGCACCGCGCGCACCAGGTCCACCGGCTCCGCAGCGTAGTTCACCAGCCCCGGCTGGTAGTGTGAGCGCGGCAGGCGCACGTAGTCGGCGAAGGTGGTGTGCACGGTGTGCGGCGCCATCGCGCGGGCGATCTCGTACGGGTCCTCGCCGCGCAGACACGGCGACCACGCGTCGAACATCAGCCCGCAGTTGGGCCGGTCGATCTCCTCGAGCATGAACGCCAGCGCCTTCGTGTGCACGGCGATGTCGTGGTGGTTCTGGATGCCGATGGTGACGCCGACCTCGGCCGCGCGGTCGCAGCACTCGCGGATGGCCGTGACGGTGGTCGCCCAGATGTGCGCGGGCGGCATGTCGTCGCGCTCGTAGGCGGTGAAGGTGCGCACCAGCGGGCAGCCCAGCCGCGCCGCCATGCGCGCCAGCGTCTCGATGTAGGCGATCTGCATCTCGACGAAGGGCACCTCGACCGAACTCATGCCCCCGCTGAAGTTCGTGTAGCCGGCCAGACACTCGACCTCGATGTCGTTGTCGGCGCACAGTTGCGCCAGCTCGTCCAGGCGCGCGTCGTCCCAGTCGAGCGGCGACAGGTGCGGGCGCTTGGTCGCCAGCTCCACGCCGGTGTAACCCAACTCAGCGGCGTGCGGGATGAACTCCTCCAGACTCAGCGCCTGCTGACCCCAGTATCCGGCGTAGCTGACAGAGAACAGGATGGGCTTCATGGCTCACCTCCGTTGGTGCGGCAGTGGGCACAGGTTTGCCGTCCGCCGCCGCCGCACCTCCGTGTGGGCAGGCTTGGGGCCGCCCGTGGCGAACCGACCCGTGCCCGGCCCGGACACGCCGCGCAGTCGAGGAGATCGAGGATGCCGACGATCGGACGACGCCTTGCAGGCCCGGCAGCCCTGCTGCTGATGGCGGCCACCGCCCACGCGCAGGTGCTCTTCACCGAGGACTTCGGGGGCGACGCGCCGCTCGGGGCGCGCGGCTGGACCGTCGCCGCCGAGGGGGCGCGGAGCACGTGGACCGTCGTGGACGGAACGCTGCGGATCGTCTGCCACCGCAGCCCCTACCAGGGCGGGCGCATCTCCCGCGATGTGCCCGCCGTCGAGCGGGGCGTACTCGAACTCGACTGCCTGCTCGCCGAGGACGGCCTCGCCAACTACGATCACCTCTCGCTGGGCATCAAGCTCTTCGGCCACATGATCGCCTTCAAGCGCTACGCCGGCCATCACCTGATGGCCTACCGGCCCGGGGAGAACACCTGGTACGACATCACCGGTGCGGTGCCGCTGGGCGAGTGGGTGCACCTGCGCATGGAGTTCGACATTCCCGCCGGCCGCGTCGAGTACTATCTGGGCGACGAGCCGGACCCGCTGGTCATCGACACGCGCCTGCCCATGGCCATCGAGGGCGAGGCCGGCCCGCTGGAGATCTTCAACTACGGGCTGACCAGGGGCACGGTGGTGCATCGCGTGGACAACATCATCCTGCGCGGGCTCGGCGCCGAGGAGGAAGCCCCCGCGGAGCGCGACCGGGCGCTGGTCTTCGAGGGCCCGACCTCCGAGCGCTACGCCTGCGCGCGCATCATCGCCGACGCGCTGGGGCCCGAGCGTGTCTACGTGTACACGATGGCGACGCGGGGCGCGGCGACCACCCCGCGCAACAAGCTCATGCTCGACCGCGTGCCCGGCTCGGCGACGTGGCGGCAGGCGCGCTGGGTGGTGCTGGCCGACGTGGCCGCCGGGCCGGACGACTGCCTGCCGCCGCACCTGATCGCCGACATCGAGCGCGCGGTCCGCGAGGGCGCGAGCCTGCTGGTCCTGGGCGGGCCGTTCGCGCTCGGTAAGGGGGCGTATGCCGGCACGCCGCTCGAAGAACTGCTGCCGGTCACTCTCGTTGGCCCGTGGGAGCTGCGTCGCTTCGACGATCCGCAGCCGCTCGACGCGGTCGCGGGGCAGGCGGCGGTGCGGTGGTACCACGAGGTCTCCCCGCGCGCGGAGTCCCGGGTGCCGCTGAGGGCCGCCGACCGTCCGATGGCCGTGTCATGGCAGCTCGGCGAGGGGCGCGTCGGCGTGTTCCTCGGGACGACCCTCGGCGACGAGGCCGACTTCGCGGGCACGCAGCCCTTCTGGGACTGGGACGGCTGGCCGAGCCTGCTGCTCGAGATGGCGGGCATCACCGAGGCCGGGGGTGGGACGCAGTGAAGCTGCGCACGCTGGCGATGATAGCGGGGCTGCTGGCGCTGGCCTGGGCGGCGACGGGCGAAGTGACCGTCGAACAGCGCGACGGCAGCGCGGTGGTGAGGAACGGGCGCTATGTGGCGGTGCTGGACACCTCGCACGGCGCGACGCTGATGTCGCTGCGGGACGCGGCGTCAGGCCGCACCATCGAGTTCACGCGCGCCGGGCTGGTGGTCACTGAGGAGCGCGACCGACCTGAGTGGGCGGAGGCCTGGACGCCCGAACCGGTGATGCGCCACGAGGTCAACTTCCCTGGAAAGGTGCGCTTCGACCGGCGCAACGGCGCGGTCGCGTGCATCGCCGAGTGGTCCTGCCCGGCCGCGACGGTCACGAAGACCGTGACCTTCGCCGAGGGTTCGCCGGTGATCGAAGTGCGCTACGCCCTGCGGGTTACCGCCCCTCTGGAGGAGGTCTCGTGGCGCGTCGACAGCACCAACGCGCGGCTCTTCCGCGACGCCCGCGTCTATCCGGCGGACGAGCGCGTCCTGTCACGCCGCGAACGGCGCGCGCGCTTCACACCCGCTCCCGCCCTGGTCTATCTGCACGATGGCGACATCGGCCTCGGGGTGATGGCGGGCGCGGACAGCGGCGTCTCGGCCGTGGCGCATGCCATCGAGCCTGGCCCGAACGCCGTCCAGCTCGCCACGTACAGCCCGCCCCTGCGCTGGCTGGACCTGCCGGCCGACGTCGTGATGTCCTTCCGCATCACGGTCGGCGTCAGCCCCGCGGAGGCGCTGGCGCTCTACCGCGGCAGCACCCCGGGCCTGCCTCCCGTCGAGATCACCGGCCTGCACATTGAGCACATGATCCACCACACCGGCGAGCCCGGTGCCGCGCAGGTCACGCTCAGCAACAACTCCGGGGAGCCCCGGTCCGTCCGCCTCGCCGGACGCATTGAAGGCGCCATCGCCGACGCGTACGATCTGCCCGAGCAACGCATCGACCTCGCCGCGGGCGAGATCCGGCGCATCCCCCTGCAGTGGCAGAACCGGGGCGAATGGGGCTTCGAGCTGCTGGTGCGCGCGCTCGACGCGCAGGACGAGGTGCTCGCCGCCGCGCGCGAGTACTTCGCGGTCGCCGACAACTTCTCGCGCGTCGGGCAGATGACCGTCTTCAATCCGGGCTGGATGGACCAGCCGTGGGAGATCGCGCCGCAGATCGAGTGGACGCGCGGCAACTATATCGGCACCATCGAGTACTACTGCTGGGCGCCGGACCAGGTCTTCGACCTCACGCCCGACACTGAGGAGTTCGAGCCGCACACCGAGTCGCAGGGCGCGTATCGCGCGCGGCTGACGCGCACCTTCCTGCGCGACCTGGTCGCCGCGGCGCACGACGCCGGCCTGCGCGTGGTGGCGATGGACACCGGCATGGCCGGCCTCGACGGCGCCCTGCGCCATCCCGAGGACGTGAAGTACACCGCCGACGGGCAGATCTACCTCTACAATGGGGCGATTCACGACGGCAAGCGCTTCAACGCCGTGCCCGCGAATGTCTTCACGCCCGAACGCATCCGCCAGTGGGCGGAGGAGATGGCCGACTCGGTCGTCATGTTCGGCTGGGACGGCGTGCGCTTCGACTGGAACTTCATCCCGGTCTCGGCGCAGGACCCGCTCTACCTCGGCGGCGAGGGCGAGGCCACCGACCAGCACGTGTGGTTCGACTGGCAGGGTCGCTCGTCACGCGAGCTGTTCCCGGAGCCCGACCGTACCGCCGCCGAGCTGTGCGGCATCTGGCGCGAGACCGTCGCGGCGCGCCACCCGGAGTTCATCTACCACGGCAACTACCAGGTGGACGAGCGTATGCTCGCCGCCTTCCCGCAGTACACGCGTACCGTCTGCGCCGACTCCGGCATCCTGCGCGAAGGCCTGCTCAACGTCGCCCAGCGCTACCCGACCTGGCGGCAGTGGAGCGAGGCGCTGATGGAGACGACCCGCATCGTCCGTCCGCTGGGCGGGCAACCATCGGTGGGCTGGATGCGCGGATATGCGCCCGGCAGCGTCGCCCACCGGCTCATCCACTACTGCATGATGGCTGCGGGCTACCACTGGTACGGGCCCGCGCTCTCCCGCTACTCGATCGATGACACCTGGCTGCGCTTCCGCCACGCGCTGCGCTTCTCGGAGTACTTCTACGGGCCGGGCTTCCTCCCGGTGGACGCCCCGGCCGACGTGGTCTCGCTGGCCGGCGAGGGCCTCGAGCGCGTGCTGTGGCAGCCCTTCGTCTTCCGGCGCGAGACGGCGCAGAGCCACGAGACGCTCGTGCACCTGCTCAACCTGCCCGACAGCGACTACATCATCCAGCGCCATGAGCCGCCACCGGTGCGCCGCGATCTGGCCGTGACCGTCGCCGTGCCCGACGGCGAGACAGTGAGCGGCTGCGCACTGCTGCTCCCCGACCCGTCGCCGCACGCCGAGGCGGTCGAGTGGCAGCCCGCAGGTGAGAGCCGCGTCATCTGTCGCATCGCGGAACTACGGGAGATGGGCTCGCTGGTGGTGCGCACTCAGCGCGACTGAGGCGGCCGGAAACCGGGGTTGGTCAGGCCGCCGACCGCCTCGACCATCGCGCGGAAGTTCTCGGCCGGGATGGGCGGGTTGATCTCGCTCGAGGACGCCACGATCATGCCGCCGGTGTTGAGGGCATCGGTCTGCTTGATCTGCCGCCGCACCTCAGCGCGCACCTGCGCGGGCGTGCCGCGCTCCATCAGGTCCACGCCATCGACGCCGCCCGCCCAGAGCATCTCCGGCCAGGTGCGCTTGAGGTCCACGATGTCCATGCCCACCGCCGGTTCCAGGCAGTAGAAGCCATCCACGCCGCAGGCCATGAGGTCGGGCAGTGCCTCGCGGTAGTTGCCGTCGCTGTGGTAGAGCAGCTTCACGCCGGCCTCGTGCCATGCCGCGGTCGATGCCTCGACCTGCGGGTAGTGGTGGCGGCGCATGAACTCCGGCGGGAAGATCGGGCCCTGCTTGGTGGCGAAGTCGTCGGCGATCATCGCCACCGGCGACAGCTCGCGGTCGGCCACCGCCCGCACCCAGCGCTCCTCGCTCGCGCCGCTGACCTGCATGTACCCGCCGAACACCTCGGGGCAGTCGTGGATCAGGTAGCTGAACAGCTTCAGCCCGATTGCGTCCCACGCCGTGCACAGCCCGACGCTGTGGTAGCGCAGGATCACGGTCTCGCCGATCATCGCCTGCAGGTCGGTCATCGACCGCCGGAACTCCGCCCGCGCGGCATCGGCGTCGAAGGGGGCGTTCGCGATCGCCTCGGTGCGGCGCTCCAGCCACGCACGTGCCCCGCGCACATCGTCGAAGGGGCGGCTGACCCGCCACGACGTCCAGTTGTCGTGCTGGTGCACGAAGCCGTCCGCGCTGGTGACGCGCCGGCTGCCGCGCGGTGCGACGGGGGGCATCGCCAGGTCGAGTGTGAGGCGGATGGCCGCGCAGATGTCCTCGACCGTGTACTCGAAGCCCGCGATCTCCCTGCCGGTGTAGTGCGCGATGACGCGCGGGTTGTAGCTGAGCTGCTCGAGGATGGGCACGCGGTCCACCGGCTGGAGGTCAAGCGCCGCCTCCACCCGCTCGCGCTTGTTCATCACATCGGCCGGGAAGATACGCTCCATGGCCGGTCCGCCACCCGCCTGCCCGCGACGCGCTACGGGCCGATGCGCACGACCTCACAGCGGCCGGGGTCCAGGGGCACGGTGATGCGCAGGTCCCCTCCCGCCCTCTTGCTCTCCAGCTCGGCGCCGGACACGAGACCGGTGGCGGTCACGTCGGCGGGCAGTTCCAGCGCCGCGGCGTCCGCCACCAGCTTGGCCTCAACCGGCTCCTCCCCCGCGTTGAAGGCCGCCAGCAGCACCTCGCCGCCGTCCCTCGGCCCGTAGCGCTCGACCTGCACGCCGGCCGGGGTCGCACGGGCCAGCGTCACCGGCTGCCAGCCCGCGTCGAACATGCGGCGGAGGATGGGGATGAACCGGCGGTAGAGCGGCCGGGCCTGGTCATACAGCTCGGGCTGTTTGAAGAAGTGGGCGGTAATCCACCGGCCGTCCTCGAAGTAGCTGCCGTTGAAGAAACTGGGGAAGATGTCCCACAGCAGGCTGCGGTGGAAGTAGTCCTCGATGTAGCCCGGCGGCAGGTTCTCAAAGCGCGTGTTGAGCAGCGGCGAGTAGGGCTTGTCGCGCAGCAGCGTGCGCGCCATCGCCATGGCCGTATCGCTCAGAATGCCGCCGGTCTCCTGTCCCGTGACGTCCAGCAGCGCCGGGAAGAACGGCCACAGCGCGCCGCCATTGCCGTGCATCACCCCGCCGCGGGCGTGCACGTCATCGGCCACCCACTGCGCGAACTGCCACGTCGAGAACATCTGCAGCAGCACCGGCTGTTTCGTCTCCGGGTCGAAGGTCAGCGGCACGGTTACCGTGCGCCAGTGCTCGCGCCGCCAGTTGCGCACCCCACCCCAGTTCGGCAGCGAGTCCAGGTAGATCCCGTCCAGGCGTGGGCCGGTGGCCTGCAGCAGGTTCGCGTCCGCCCATTGCTTCGTGTAGCCCAGGTGGCCCTTGTTCACCGGGCACTCCTCGTCCTCGGGGATGTTCGGATCGGGGTCGAGCGTGAACACCGCGCCGTCGCACCACGCCTGGTTGCGCAGCGACAGGTCGTAGCGGCCCTCGCGCGTGAACACGCCGCAGCGCAGCGTCGCCCGCGCCCGGCGCTGCTGCGCCTCGTTGCCGCCCGCCAGGTTGTCCTGCAGCGCCTGCATGGCGCCCTCATAGGTGCGCGGGTAGGTCTGCGCCATGGGCAGCCAGTGGGTCATGGGCTCGATGTAGCGGAAGCTGGCGATGTCGTTGGCGTTGTCGAACTCAAGCGGCGTGGCGCTGTTCTCGTCATACGCGAAGCCGAAGTCCTGCCAGCCCTCGATGGCGCTGATGTCGGCGAAGGCCATCCAGATGCCGCCGCGCTGCAGGCGCCGGACGAAGAAGTCCGGGTGGCGCTCGTAGTACTTCGCAGCCGCCGAGCGAAAGCCCCATGCCGGGTCGTGGCGGTAGATCGAGAAGCGGAAGTCGGCCTGCGAGGGGAAGTTGGCGGTCTCGGGCGTGAGCCCGAGGTTAACCGCGACATAGAGCGCCCGCAGGCCCGCGTTCCAGGTCAACCGGAAGATGCGCGGGCAGTCCATCGGCACGGACAGCGACAGCCCGGCGTCCGGCGCGCTGAGCGCCGAGAACGGATAGGCCGACGACAGGCCCGAGATGGGCCGGCCGGAGGTGTTCAGGTACTCCCCCGTGTCGGTGGCCGACAGCGAATGCAGCACGTCATTGTGCCACACCCATTCCCGCTCGGGGAGCGGCAGCACGAAGTAGGCGGTGATGGCGCGGTCGGTCTCCGTCAGGTCAGTCAGGTTGACGCGCGCATCAATGCCCGTGGCGTTCGCCTCGAAGCGCGCCTCCAGCGATAGCCCGGCGTCGCCCTGCTCGCCGCGCAAGGAGACGCCATCGGCGTCTGCGCTCACCTGCAGGTCCGGACGCAACCACGGGCCATCGGCGGCAACATCGCGGATCCACAGCCCGCCGGGCGCCGTCCCCAGCATGTCGGCCGCGTCGATGCTCAGCGCCGCCGGCCGTCCCTGGGCATCGAGGGCCAGCGCCAGCCCGTCGCCGGTGCGCAGCGTCGCCGCTGCGGCCCCGGGGGCCGCCACGGACTCCTCCACGGCTACGGACGTGCGGTCGAAGACCGCGCCATCGTCGACCAGCAACTCCTGTAGCGAGACATCGTCGAACCAGACTGTGCCGTTCATCCCGCGGCGGAACAGCAGGTTAACGGTGGCGGTCCCAACCGGCTTGTCCACCACGAACGCGTGCTCCGCGTACTGCCAGTCATGAGTGCCGACCTCGAAGGTAGCCCGCTGGCCCCACAGCGGCGTCCCGTCGGTGTACTGCAGGTCCACCCACACCGAGTACTCCGGCCCGCGGCTGCCCTCGACGGCCTCAGCGCGGCTCCACGCGCCCACCACCAACGGCCGGGGACTGGTCTGGTTGAGGGTCACGGTGTGGCTGATCCAGTACAGGGTGCCGGCGTCCGCCTTCGCAAAGCGCACACTGGCGTTCCCGCTGTGGACCACGTCGTGATCCACCGCCCAATCGTCGGCCTCCTGGTTGTCCCAGCCGACCGGCAGGCCGTCCGCCAGCTCCTCGAAGCCGGGATCGGGGATCAGGTTCGGGCCGCGCTCGACTTCCACGTTCAGCGGGCTCAGCACCACCTCAGCGTGCGTCGCGGCCACGGTCACCACCATCGCCATCAGCAGTGCGCCGGAGAGCGGTCTCATGATGCACCTCCGCCCACGGGCTCAGACCCGCAGGCAACAGAGCGTCGCGTCAGTAGCCCTGACATGCGGGGGCCGTGTGCCGAGCGGCATGGCCTGCCGCGGGGCACAGTGCTGTTCGCAGCCACCGGGGCGCACACCTGCTCTCCGCAGGCGCACTGCGCAATGATTGAGGCCAGGCGGGTGGAGTGAGGCAGGAGATCGAGGGAGACAAGTCCGGCCGCCGGGGCGTCGCCGCGAGGCCATCGGCGAAGGGTGTAGCCGGCCGTTGAACGCCCCACGCGCGTCACACGCCATGATCTGGCAAAGCTAGGCGGCCGGTGACAGCCTGCGCCTGCGCCACGCGGCCAGCCCGCCGACCCCGAGCAGCACCAGCACCATCGTACCCGGCTCGGGCACCGCCTTGGCGTCGAGCGTGATGATAGAATCGACCGTCCAGTTCGTGGCGCCGTAGGCGATGTCCCCGGACACCCACATATCGACTGTGCTGTAGGAATACGAGGACGATGAGGGCGTCCACGTCGGGTTCCACGGCCACCACTCGACGCCGTCACCGTCGATGTACGAGCCGGTGGGAGCGTTGCTGACGCCGTCATTCCAGGTGTCCCTGACGGCGATGTAGCCATCGGTCGTGTAGCCGTAGGCGGCGATGGCGTGGCCCGTCGTGCCTGCCCTGAGGAGCACCACAGAGGGGCGGCCCGCGTCGATCTCAGCCCTGAAGACGTCCCAGGGGTCAAGGCTCTGGAACGTCCAGTAGATCCCTGTCGTCACCTTCACGCTCTCGTTGACGTCCTCGGTAGCGGGGTTGTCCCACAGCGCAAAGGCTTTCATGCCGTAGAGCGCGGCGCTGGACGTGGTGCTTCCGTTGTTGGTGTACATGAAGTCGGCGATGCAGTCGGCGTCGCGCAAGTCCGGGGTCCACTTTCCGCAGCCCATGCTCGTATTGTAGTCCGCGAGCTCCCCCTCGTGGACATGACCCCAACTAGCGATCATGGCGGCAGTGCCTGAGGGCTGGTTGTCGGCGGGATTGGAGCTGTAGCTCGCCCCCGACCACACGCTCGCGTCGCCGTCGTAGAACGGATACAGGTCGGGGTCGTTCCAGTAGCCGAAGATCATGCCTGCCGAGGTCGGGACACAGCCGCCCCACCAGTTGTACTTGGGCATACCTTGCAGCACGACATCGGCGGCAACCGGCGGGGCGCACAGAGCGGACACGACCAGCCACCCCACCATAGTCAGCCTCACACGGCGCCCCCTGGCGCCGGATGCCCTCCCCCCCCGAAGGCGAGTACCCATGCCCACTCCTGCCTCTCGGGGACCTGCCGTCGGCTCGCCCGCCGCCTCATCGGACAGACGAGTCTGCGGATCAGGCCGCTGAAGCACACTGACCTTGCAGCTCCGCCCGGAGCCCCCGCGCTGCAGCCTGAGGCTGCGACATGAACCGCGTTCGCGGTCAGGCCGCTGGAATCCTCCACAGTACTGGCCGAATTGTGTGCTGTGAGGAGAGTGTGAGGTGGCGCCGGATCGCCTACGGCAGGCCCTCTTCGTAGTAGCCCGCGCTCGCACCGATCCGGTCCTCGGGGAGTACGTCGTTGACGATGATGCCGGCCACGGTGGCGCCGGCGTTCTCCAGCATCTCGACGGCCTGGACCACGGGCGCGGCAGGCCTGCGCGCACGCGCCACGACCACGCACATCTCCACGACGCGCGCCAGCTCAAGGGAGACGGCGAAGTCCAGCACAGGTGTGCTGTCGATGATGATGAAGTCGCACTGCTCGCCCAACTCGGTGAGCACACCAAGCGGCGACGAGGCGGCGAGGATATCCGCCCGCCCGCCGGCCCGGCTGCCGGCGGCGATGAAGCTGAGCCCGTCGATTCCCGTCGTCTGCAGGCACTGCGCCAGCGTCGCCTCTCCCGCCAGCACATCGGTGAAGCCTGGTACCATCGGCACGCCGACCAGTTCGTGCAGTTGCGGGTGATGCAGGTCGAGGTCCACACAGACCGTCGGCCTCGACGCGAAGGCCATTGCCGTGCCCAGGTTCAGGACGACCGTTGACTTGCCCTCCGAGGCCTTGGCGCTCGTCACCATGAGCGAGCGGAAGGGCACGCGCTCATGCAGCGACAGCAGCGAGGCGCGGAGCTGACGGTAGGCCTCGAGGTATTCCGACTCGGGGGGAGTGGGCCCCAGCAACGTGTCGGTTCCCGGCAACATCATGCATCGTCCTCCGGACGCTGCTCCTGCGCGGAGTCATCGACCGTCCCCGAGGGACCGTCGTCCGGCCTTCCCTGTGGCAGGACGCCCTCCTCCACACCGTCCTCACCCGAAGTCTCCGGAGGCGCCGGCGTCTCAGGCGCGACCTCCACGGGAGCAAGCATGATGTCGGTGCGCGGGATCGCGCCCAGCACCCGGCGCTGGATGAGCCGCTCGGCCTCATGGGCGTTCTTGTAGGTGACATCGATGTAGTGCAGCAGCAGCACCGCGATGATCCCGATCACACCGCCGCCCATGATGCCGGTGAAGAGCAGG
Source organism: Candidatus Zipacnadia bacterium (assembly GCA_029820295.1). GTDB lineage: Bacteria > Armatimonadota > Zipacnadia > Zipacnadales > UBA5352 > JALGVA01. Next base: position 3,683 of record JALGVA010000065.1, on the reverse strand, counting down.
AACACCGTCCGCACGATACCCCCGCCGGGCTCCTCCAGCCTGGCCGGATCCAGGACGTAGATGTCCGCGGCGGGCCGTCCCGCCGCCTCCTCGTCCCCGCTGTCAGGAGCGCCCTCACTCTCGGCCTGTCCCGCCTCCAGACTCGCGGTGAGGCGGCCCTGCTCGGCGGCGAGCTGATCCAGCTCCGCTTCCAGTGCAGCCTTCTCTGCGACCAGCTCAGCGTGGCGATCGGCGACTTCTTCGAACTGCTCAGCGCGCCTCCGGTATTCGGGCAGCCTGGCCTGCAGGTCCAGCACAGTCGCCTGCAGCACCTGGATCCGGTGCTGCGCGTCCTGGGCCGCCAGTTGCGCGTCGAGCACCTGTGCCGCCAGCGGCGAGCCGGCGCCTGCGGGGATCTCGTCACCGCTGCGCAGTTCGGCGATGTCCTCCTCCAGGTTGGCGATGCTCTCTCGGAGCGCCTGGACCGCCGGGTGCTCCTCAGTGCGGTACTTGAGTTGCCGCTCCAGCTCGTCCCGCTTGTCCTCAAGTTCGTTGTGCAGCGTGCGCAGCTCCCCCGCCAGGATCCCGCCGTACTGCTGCTCGCCGCCCAGCGCCGCCGCCTCGCCGCTTGCCAGCAGACTGCGCAGGGCGTTCACGTGATCCTGCGCAAGAGCAAGCTCCAGCTCCGCTCCCTCGATCTGCCCTTCGAGTGACACGATCCGCGTCTCGAGCGCGTGGAGCCGATCCGCCGGCGTGCCCGGGCTTCCCGACTGCGCGTACCTGTCCATCTCGGCCTGCAGCGGGGCCAGGTCCTCCTCGGTCTGCGCCAGGATCGCCTCAAGCTCGTCCGTCAGCGTCCCGATGTGGTCCAGCCGACTCTCGGTCCAGATCTGGTGTAGCATCATCATGGCCGCATCGGTCAACGCCACGGCCTGCTCGGGCGTAGGTGCGGATGCGGTCACCTCGGCGATCGAGCTGGCGGAGAGCTGCCGACCCTTGATGGGCTTCAACTCTCTCACGACCTGGGGGTCAGTGATTCCGGCGCGGCTTGCGGCCCTGTAGAGCACCTCCTGCGACTGCAGCAGTTGCAGCAGCGTCTGCCAGAGGTTCGGTGTCCGCCCAACTGCAACTTCGTTCCCCGTCCGCTGCATGATCAGGGCCGCCTCGGGCCGCACTACTATCCGGCCCTTGGCGCTGTATGACGAGGGGGGCACGATGGAGTACACGATCACGATCACTGCCGCCACGGAGGCTGCCAGCAGGATGATCCAGATGCGATCCCGGATTATGCGGTAGTATTCCAGGAACTCCATCGCTTCGCCTCAACCGGCTCCAGCTCGGCCCCGCAGAACGCCTACAACAAGGCGCCCGTGATGACGCTGCTGGCGATGCTGATCAGGATCGACATCAGGTCGTAGCGGCGCACTTCCTTCGGGGGCACGTAGATGACGTCACCCGGGCGCACCAGGTAGGCAGGATCGCCCGCCGGGCCGCCGGCCAGGTCGTAGAGCCTCACGGCCTCGGTGCCCTCGATCAGCTCGCGCGCGATCCGCTCGGCCTCATCGCGCGGCTCATCTTCCCGTGGCGCCGTGCGCGGGCGTGTCTGACCCATGCCCGGTCGGCCGGCCGATGGCGGACCAACGCGCGGCCGGCCGGCCTCCTGCTCCGCTGGGCGGTCGTAGACCTCCCGCCGGCGCGCCTCCTCCAGCACCGTGCGCCGGATGACGGCTATGCGCCCCACGTCTGCGCCCACCGTGGGTCCGCCGGCGTCTGCGATGACATCGATGAGCGTATCGCCCTCGTGGATCGGGTGCGCCCCCGGCCGAACGACCGCCCCCAGGACGTACACCTCGTCCTCGATGCGCGGGATGAGCAGCGTGTCTCCCGCGCGCAGCTCGCGGTTCTGCGTCAGATCGCCGCCGAACACCATCTCGTCGATGTTGAGGCGTTCGGTCTCCTCGCCACGCACCAGCAGCGCCTGGGACGCGTCCGCCCACAGCGTCGGCCCGCCTCCCAGCGCCCAGGCGTCGAGCACGCTGGCCGCCTGATCCAGCGGGTAGGTCCCCGGGCGCAGCACCTCACCCACCACACTGAACACCTGCGCCTGCCGCGGCACCACCACCGCATCCTCGGGCAGCAGCGCCAGATCCGCGGTCGCGTCACCCTCGTCGAAGAGCCGCGCCAGATCGACGCGGATCTGCTCGCCCGCGCGCAGCACGTAGGCCTCGCCCTTGCTGGCATCCTCGGCCAGACCGCCCGCCAGTACGATCGCCTGCGACAGCGTCCTCGCGTTGTGCGGCGACACCGCGCCCGGCGTGACTACCGCGCCGATCACGAAGATCGGCATCTGCTCGGGCACCATCACCACATCGCCCGGCTCCACCGGCGCGTCCACTGCCACCGCACCCTCGGCCGCGTTGTCGGGGTCGAGCAGCGGCGTAAGCTCCAGCGGCGTCTGCTCACCGTCGCGCAGGACGTAGGCGCGGCTGAGGTCGGCGCTGGCGGTGGCGCCTCCCGCCATCACCACCGCCTTCGAGGCCGTGCGCGCCTCCCGTGCCGACTGCGGCCCGGGAGCGGCCACCGCCCCGATCACGAACACCGCCTCGCTGCGCACCTGCGGCACGATCAGCACATCGTCCACCTGCACGACCTCGTCGCGCGCCTGCTCGCCCGCCACGGCACGCTCGGGCTGCAGCAACGGGCGCAGGTTCAGATCAAGCTGCTCAGCGCCGCGCAGAAGTTGCACGCCCGCCAGGTCCGCCAGCTCAGTGGGCCCACCCGCTGAGAGGATCGCCCGCGAGGCGGTCAGGTTGTTCTCCACCGCGACCAGACCCGGGCGCACCACCGCACCCGCGACCCGGAGCGCGCGGTCGGCCCTCGACGGGACCACGATCGCATCGCCGGCCTGCAGCGCGATGTCCTCGGGGATGATCGGCTCGCCCTCGATGGCGCCGGCCACGATACGCGCGCGTTCGCCGTCCCGCACCAGCACGGCGCGTTCCATGTCCGCGTCGGGGCTCGGGCCTCCGGCCGCCGCCAGCACCGCCAGCAGCCGCTCGTACTGGCGCACATCGTACGTGCCCGGGTTCATCACCGCGCCCAGCACGGACACCACGCGCGGCACGCCGCCGATCTGGATCACCGACACGATGGGGTTGATGACGTAGGCGCGCAGCGACTCGGTGAGGTCATCGGCCAGCTCGGTGACCGTCTTCCCGCCCGCCTCGACCGTGCCCAGCAGCGGCAGCACGATCAGCCCGTCAGGGCGGATGTTGACCTGGCCGGTCAGCTCCGGCTCGCCCTGCACGCTGATGGACAGCACATCGCCCGGACGCAGGACCATCCCGCCCCCCTGCGGCTGCATGCGCCCGGCTTCACCGGGCTGTTCGGGCTGCGTCACCTGCCCCGGCCCCGCAGGTCCGGCCGGACGTTCAGCCGCGCCGCCCTCCTGCGGGACCTGGACGAGCATCAACGGGGACCCGGCGTGCACGCGCGCACCGTCGCCGACGAGAAAGCCCACGGGCCCGGTCGCTGCTGTGTCGAGGGGGGGTACAGCATACGCGCCCGGCGCCCCCGGTGATGCAGGGAAGGCCGCGCACTGCACAAGCACCGCCAGAGCTGAGGCTGCCAACAGCAACTGCCACCGGTGCTGCATACGCCACACCCCTGGTGCGATGGATGGCTACCGATCAGGCTGCTAGGTC
>JALGVA010000221.1 GCA_029820295.1 Candidatus Zipacnadia bacterium | reverse complement strand
GAGGCGGTGGACGCCGTCGAGAGCTTCACCGCGACTCCCCAGCCGCTGGAGCTGAACGTGTTCTCGCAGGCGGCGGGGATGAACACACTGAGCAACGCGGTCGATGGCGCGGTGAATGCCACTGAGGATGGCGTGATGTGGGACGACGACCAGGAGGTCACGCTCAACCTGCGACTGCGCGACAGCTACCACCTGGAGCGCCTGCGCCTGGCGGCCTGGTTCGCGACCTCCTCAAGCAAGAACAAGCTCTTCCAGCTCGCGCGCATCCGGCTGCTCGCCTCCAACGACGGCTTCGCCGCCGACGAGCGCACGCTGCTCGACATCACGGACGAGGAGGAGCACGGCAACTGGGGCGCGCCCGGCCATGCCCCGCACGAGTACGAGTACCCGCTGGACGCCGACGCGCGCGACCTGCGCCTGGTGCTCACGCCTCGACCGGGCACGGCGGTCTACGTGGCCGAACTGGAGCTGTGGGGCAGCGGTGAGGGGCTGGAGGATCTGCTGATCGCTCAGGGCGCGGGGCCGGCCTACCTGTTCAACTCGGTGCACTCCGCCGACCTCGACGGCGACGGCGTCGCCGAGGTCATTGCGGGCAGCTCCAACGGCAAGGTCTACTGTCTGGGCGCCGATGGCCAGGTGCGCTGGGTGCACGACTGCGACGCCGAGGTGAACTCGGTCACGACCGTGGACCTCGCCGGCGACGGCCGGCCGGCGGTCGTGGCGGGCGCCATGGGCGGCCTGGTGACCGCCCTGAGCGGCGACGGCGAGCCGCTATGGACCTACGAGGTGCCCTACTACAAGCGCACGCCGCACGTGCGCACCGTCTTCGGCGCCGACCTCGCGGGCGATGGCACGCAGGCAGTCATCGCGGGTGCGGATAGCTGGCGCTACTATGCCATCGACGCGCAGGGCAACGAGCTGTGGCACTACGAGAGCGTGCACGGCTCGACCGCGGGCGCCGCCGCGGACGTGGATGGCGACGGCCGCGATGAGGTGATCGCGGGCACCGAGTACTACTGGTGGCACGTGATCAACCCCGACGGCACCCAGCGCTTCGGCGCGCGCACCGCGGGCGGGCCGTGCGCCAACGCCGTCGCCGCCGGCGACATCGACGGCGACGGCCGCAGGGAGGTCATCTTCGGCGGCGCGGACACGAACGTGCAGGTCTACAACGCCGACGGCGAGCGCCTGTGGGTCTTCAACACCGGCGACGAGGTGACCGACCTGGTCTGCGCCGACGTAGACGGCGACGGCGCCGACGAGATCCTCGTCAGCAGCCTCTCCTTCAACGTCTACTGCCTGGACGGCGATGGCAACGCGCAGTGGCGCGCCGCCCTGCCCAACCAGGTGCGCACACTGACCGTGCTCGCGGGCGAGCCGCTGCGCCTGGCGGCGGGCTGTGACGACGGCGCGGTCTACGCGCTCAACGCCGCCGACGGCTCGATGATCGCGCGCTTCGCGACGCAGGGGCGGCTGATCGACCTGGCCCCCGCCGCGCCGGGCGAGGTCATCGCCTCGAGCGAGGACGGGTTCGTATATGTGGTGAGGGTACCGTAGCGGGCAGTCGTCCCGGACGGCAAACGGCTCGGCCGGTCTGAAGCCCGGCCGAGCCGGGAGGGCAACGGCGCGAGGCCCGGGAGTGATCGATGATGGCGCGCGGATGGGTTGGCGGCATGGTGCCGGTCGGTGTATGCCTGGTGGCGATGGCGGCGGGTGCCGCCGGGGCCGCCGAGGTCGAGGTGACGCTGCAGGAGGGGCTGGATGGCTACGCCGGCACCGCCGACGTGATGCTCTACGCGCCCGGCTCGGTCGCGCAGGTCAACTACGGGCACTATCCCGCGCTGAGCTGCGGCATCAACCGCTGGGGAGAGCACCAGACGTCCGTGCTGCGCTTCGACCTGAGTGAGCTGCCCGGCGGCGTGCAGGTGCGCTCCGCACGGCTGCTGCTGACCGCGCTGGAGGGCATCTACCCCTTCCGTGAGCTGACCGTCGATGTGCGTGAGCTGGCGCAGGAGAATGCCGGCTGGGTCGAGGGCGCCGGCGATGGCACGCGCGTCCCCACCCCCGGCGCCCCCTGCTGGAGCTTCCTCAGCCATGATACGCAACGCTGGGCGGGGCGGCCCGGCGCGGCGGAGGCCGGGGTGGACTTCTCGACCGCGTGGTCGGCCCAGGCGACCGTTCCCGAGAAGGGCGGCGGCGATGCGGCCTTCGAGCTGCCCGCCTCCGTCGTCGAGCGGTGGATCGACCACCCGCAGGCCAACGCCGGCCTGCGGCTGTGGCCGGAGATGGCATCCGAGCGCGGCGACGCCTGCGCCTTCGCCTCCAGCGAGAACGACGAGCTGGCGCTGCGCCCGCGGCTGGTGCTCACGCTCGAGGGCGATGACGCGCTGCTGGCACAAGTCGCCGCCGCCCGAGCGCGGCTGCTCCTCGATGCCGCGGACCGGGAGCTGGCGGCGGCTCGGGCGCAGATGGCCGACGGCGGCCTGCCCACCGCCATCGAGCGGCGGCTCCATCAGCTTGCCGATGACCTGGCGCACGCGCGCGACGAGCTGCCGGGCCAGGCCGATGGCGTCGAGCGCGCGCGGGCGCTGCTCGACGGCCAGCGGGCATCGCTGGAGTCGCTGGCGCGGTCGCTGCCCATCGAGCGCGGGCGCGACTTCGTGCGTCACGCCGGCGGACCGGCGGAGTTCGCGCTGGCGGTGCAGCGGCCCACCGTGAAGGTCTTCCGCGAGCCGCACCTGCTCGACTGCCCGTTCGCCGACGAGGCGACCGTCCGGCTGGCGGGCAACGAGCACGAGGGCGTGCAGGTGGCGATCGTGCCGCTGGAGGCGGGACTGCGCGACGTCACCTGGCAGGTGCGGGGTCTCGACGCGCCGGGGCTGAGCGTGTCGGTGGCGCCGGTGGGCTACGTGCGCGAGCATCGGCCCGCCTACGCCAGCGTGCGCCGCGACACGCAGTGGTGGCCCGACCCGATCCTCGACTACCTGACGCGCCTCGACGATGCCCCGCGCGGCGAGGTGCGGCCGCTGTGGGTCGATGTGCACGCGGGCGCCGATACGCGGCCGGGGGACTACGACGGCGAGCTGATGGTGCGCGCCGAGGGTACCGGCGAGCGACGTTTGCGCCTGCGGGTCGAGGTCTTCGACTTCGTGCTCCCGGTCGAGCAGCATCTGAGGACCATCTGGGGGATGAGCGAAGGCTTCTTCTCGAAGTTCTACCAGGACCGCTACGACGAGGCCTGCGCGTGGCGCTTCTTCGACATGTTCCTCGACCACCGCATGTCCGCCGCGAACCTGTACCGCAGTCACCCGACCGGCGATCCGGCGGAGGACTCGCCCTACCATCTGGTGAGCGTGGACGCCCTGCGACGCCTGCGCGAGCGCGGCTCGGGGTGGTGGAACGTGGGCTACGTGCTGGCGCCGCAGCACGCCCTGACCCGCGAGCCGTGGAGCGGCATGAGCTGGGACGAGTACCTGCAGGCCTACGTCGAGATGCTGCGACCCGAGGTCGAGCGCGTGCGGGAGGCGGGCTGGCCGGCGGACCGCGTCGGCCTGTATTTCCTCGACGAGACCAGCGACTTCGAGGCGCTGGGGCGAGCGGCGGAGGTCATGAAGGCCGCCTACCCCGACATCCCCCTGATGACCACCGGCTATGACCGAAGTTACGGGCTGGAGGACACGCCGGCCTCGCGCTTCCTCGACATCTGGGTGCCGCTGACGCCGCGCTACCACGATGACCGGGAGAAGATCGCGCAGGGCCGCGAGCTGGGCAAGCAGGCGTGGTGGTACATCTGCGTGGGCCCGCGCAACCCCACCGCGCTCAACTGGTTCGTCGAGTTCCCCGCCATCCGCGCGCGCCTGCTCATGGGCGCGGCGGCGCGCAAGTACGCGGTCGATGGCTTCCTCTACTACCGCGTGGCGGGCTGGGCGTCGAATGACCGGCCGATCACCGGCGGGCCGATCACCGACTGGAACCCGGTCTATCGCGAGACGCTGCCCGACGGCGACGGCCAGATCATCTGCGCCGGGCCGGACGGTCCGCTGAGCACGGTCCGGCTGGAGAACATCCGCGACGGCATGGAGGACTACGAGTACTGGTGGCTGCTCGACCAGGCGCTCGCGGCTGGCGACGGCCCGGCGAGCGCCCAGGCCGCGGCCCGCGCGGTGCAGGCGGTGCCCGACGAGCTGGTCACATCGGTGCACGAATACTCGGAGGACCCGGAGGTGCTGGCGGCGGTGCGCCTGCGTGTGGCGCGGGCGATTGAGGGGATGCGGTAGACGGCGGGGCATGGGGCATCGGGCATCGGGGATGGGGGAACGGCGACGGCGCGCCTCCGCCCGCCCGACCGGAGGGCCAACCTGTCTATGGCGGCAACGACCGGGCGGGCGCGTAGGCCCGCCCCTCCAGAACGGCAACGGCGACGGCGGCTGTGCCGTCGGAGGGGCCGCCCCGGGCGCGCGATCCGCGCGCTCGGGGTGAGATGAGGCGAGCGGTGCGAGCCTCATCTCAGTCGCCCGCCCGGCCCGCCGTTCTCAGTCGAGTGTCACTGTCGTTCCCTCGGCCGCGGAGTCGGCGGCGGCGTTCATCACCCGCAGCACCGGGACCATGTCGTGGATGGTCGCCACCGGCGCGCGCCCGGTCGCGAAGGCGTCCAGCGTGTCGCCTACGTAGTGATCGTAGACCTCCAGCCCGTTCATGCCGCCGATCTGCTCGTTGGGCGCGTCGCGCACCAGGAGCTGCTCGCCGCCCACGTCGCCACCGATGTGCAGCCGGTCGGTGGTCACCGAGAAGTAGCGCTCGTAGCCCTCCGGGATGGTGTACGAGACCTCGCCCACGCCGATGGCGCCGGTGTTCGCGCCCACCATCATCAGCGAGGTGTGATCCTCGATGTCGGCATCACGCAGGCCGTAGCTCCAGCGCGCGGTGACCTCGCCCACGTCGTCGATAAGGTGGATGAACAGGTCGATGATGTGCGGCCCGAAGTTGAACAGCGGCCCGCCGCCCGCGCGCACCGGATCGAGCATCCACGGGCAGTGTGCGTCGATGTAGCGCTCGGGGCCGCCGGCGAAGAGCCGGTAGTAGTAGTGAATGGGCACGCCCAGCTCGCCCGACTCGCGCAGCTCGCGCAGGCGCTGCACCACGCCGTAGTAGCGGCTGACCAGCGCCACCGAAGTGAAGAGCGACTTCTGCGCGGCGCGGGCCGCGATGGGCTGGAGCATCTGCCAGTCGAGCCCCATCGGCTTCTCCATGTGGAAGGGCCGCCCGCGCTGCACCAGCTCGGCGGCGATCTCGGTCATGGCGTCATGGGGCGCGGACGACCACACGAGGTCGCACTCGACCTCGTCGAGCAGTCGCCGGAAGTCGGTGAAGCGCGGGCAGTCGAGATCGAACTGCGCGGCGATGCGCTCCACGGCCTCCTGCTCTTCGTCCGAGATGGCGACGATGTGCACGTCGCGCGCCAGTAGCGCCGGCAGGTAGAACTCCGCCGCGTGCCAGTGTCCCACGCCGATGAACGCGACTTTCATTGCTCGCTCTCCTCCGCAGTGTCGAGCTGGTCGTTCGGCGCGATCGCCGGCGGCGGCGCCATGATCGGCTCATCGCCCAGACCGCGCAGGTGCAGTTGGGTGGCGTCCTCGAGGTCGAACTCCCCCGGGCCGACGAGGCCGGCGGGTTCGCGCCCCTCGGCCTGCGCCGCCTCCTCGCGCATGATGGCGACGGTCGCGTCCAGCAGCTCCTCGGCCGCCTCGTAGTCATGCTCGCCGATGAGCCGCCGCACCTCCTCGAAGCGCGTGTCGAGGTCGGTGGTGTCGGCGTCGGTGTTAGCCTTGAACTGCATGTACATCTCCCCGGCCAGGCGCATCTTCGCCCGCACGCGCTCTTCGGGCGTCAGCTCCCGCCCCCGCGTCGCGGGCGGCGTGGCGGCGGGCACCGGCGCGGTCAGCGCGGCCATCAGGTCCCGCGCGATCTGCTCCTTCGCGGCCTCGTATTGCTCTGGCGTCAGCTCGCGCACGCGGCCCAGGATGGCGTCGATGCGCGCCAGCACCACCTCGGTGCGCTCGCGGCGCTGCTCCTGCGTGGGCCCCTGGCGCGGGGCGGCCGAGCGCGCCTGCTGCTGTGCCTGCTGGATGGTCTGGACCATCTCCCGCCGGCGTGCGCCGATATCGTGCATGGCGTCGATGGCGTTGCCCAGGATGTCGCGCACCTGCTGGGCGTTGTGCTCGCGGATCGCGACCGCGGCGTTATTGATCGACTCCCACACGCGCGTGAGGTCCGCCTCCTCGGCCTTCATCACGCGGTCGAAGATCTGCGACAGGAAGCGCAGGAACCCCAGCTCGGCGCCGACCGGCGGCGCCCCGGGCCGGCCGAGCTGCCCCGGCCGCGTCATGCGCATCGCGCGCCCGCGCGGCGCGCCCCT
>JALGVA010000220.1 GCA_029820295.1 Candidatus Zipacnadia bacterium | reverse complement strand
GCGGCCGCTCCCACCGGAGCCCGCGGCCGCTTGCGTGTACGCTGCTCGCGGCGGTGGCGGCGCTGGTGCCGGGCGGCTGCGCGGAACGCCTTGAGTTCGACCGCTGGCCGATGGCGGTCGCTGCTCACCGGGGCGAGCCGGTGGTCGCCACCGCGCCCGGACCGATTACGCTCACGGTCGAGCCGTCAACGGTGATGCAGATCGGCGACGTTGTGCGCTGCATGGCCCCCGCTCCGGACGAGGGCTTCCTCGTCTTCTGCCGTCGCACAGTCCATCACCTGCGCCCTCAGGACCGCGCCTGGTCAAGTGCGGACTTCGCGCCCGTCGATCACCAGGTGCGCGTCGCCGTGCTCACGGGAAGATACCTCGCCACCATCGCGGGCGGACGGCCTCAGCCGCATGACCGCGCGGCCGGCCCCGACGCCGAGCCGCCCCCGTGGCTCCTCGGCGGCGAGGTGCGGCTGGCGTGGTTGGACGAGGGCGAGCTGGTCATCGGCGAGTCGGAGCTGCCCGCGGACGTGAATCCCTGGCGCATCCGTGCGGGCCGGTTCGCGGGCGAGGAGAGCCTGCTGGTGTTCATTTACAGCAAGGCGCCCTTCGACGACGTGATGCGCCGCCGGCCGTGGATCTACCGCGTGGCCGAGGGCCAGGACGGTCTCCCCCACCTCGACCCGCGCTGGCGCGGCACCTCGTTCGCGCATCCCTTCCGCGACGCCACCTTCTGCGACCTGACCGGCGCCGGAGAGGGCGAGATCGCCGCGCTGGAGGTCGCTGAAGATGGCGGACGGCTGCTCACGGCGTATCACTTCGAGGGCTTCGGGATGGAGGGCATGGCGCCGAGCCTGGACCTGCCGGAGGTCGAGGACCGGCTGGAGGCCGCGCACTGGCTCGGAGGTCGGGAGCAGGAACTCGTCGTCCGGCGCACAGACGGCCGCTTCGTCTTCTTCGCGCTCGACGCCGGTGAGCTGCGTGAGGCGCTGACCGTTGACGGGCCGCGCGACGTGCTCGGCTGGGTCGTCACCAACGCCTCCGGCGGCGAGCCGGGCGACCTGGTCTGCGTGCTCCCGGACGGCGACACGTGGCGGACCGACTCGTGGCAGTTCCGGGAATAGCGACCGTCGCCCCGCGTCGTCCGCGCGCAAGGGGGTCAGCCTGTGCTTCTGCGTCGTCTACGGCACGCCGGGCCTCAGGGCCTCCATGAGCGACCGATCCCCGTAGGTCTGCTGGATCTCCCATGCGGCGTCGCGCTCGGCGCGCTCGGGATGGCCGAGGACGAAGAAGCGGCGTGTGGTCCGGTCGATGAACACCTGCGCGAACTGCCCGTCGTGCATGAACGAGGCCCCGATCTGGTGGAAGACCACGCCGCCCCAGCTCTTCCACAGGCTCTTGTGCTTGTGCCCCGAGAACACACCCACGACCCGGTCGGCGTGCGCCATGATGGTCTGCTCGAAGAAGTTGCCCGGCGGCCAGAACTTGCGGTTGTCGGTCGTGATCCAGTCCGGGCAGTCGGGCTGCTGGAAGCCGATGGCCTGGTGGATGAAGACGATGGTCGGCAGGTCGGTCGCCGCCAGGTCGCTCAACAGCCACTGCTGCTCGGCCGCGAACACCTCGGCGAAGGCCTCACTGCCCAGTGCGATCCAGCCGTCGAGCACGACGACGTGGAAACCCTTGCAGTCGAAGCTGTACCAGCGCGAGTCCATCTCCCATGCGCCCAGAAGCTGCTCCCAGGTCATGAGGCCGTAGACCTCGATGGGAATACACTCGTGGTTGCCGATGACGTAGTAGTGTGGCGCGGTGAGGCGGGAGACCTGCTCGTGGTAGGCGCGGGCGTCGGCGAGCACGTCGTGGTCCTCGTGCCCGGCGATGTTATCACCCATGCTGATAACGAAGTCCGGCTGGATCGCCAGCGCGTTGATGCGCTCGACGACCTGCGGCAGGTTCACCAGGTTCCCGGTGTACGTGTGCGGGTCGCCGATCGCGACGAAGTTGATGATGTCGTCGGGGTTCTGGGCCGCCGCCGGCAGCGCCGCCATAATCATCACGGCCAGAACGACCGACCTCGGCCACCGCCCGGTCATCCTGCCGGCCTCCCTTCGCTTCGGGTGCTGCGGGGACGCATGGCAATTTCGCCTTCAAGGCGCAGTGGCCTCCTGTGTGCGTGCAGGAGTGGCCGCGGCCGGGCGCGAAGTGGCGCGGTGCGGGGCTGTCGGCGCACCGATCCCCCCCAGGGAGACCGACCATGAGGGCCATGCCGGCGCTGATCGCGATCATCGGAGTGTCTGGCATGGCCTGCGCACAGGACCACGAGGCGCTGCCGTGGGGCGACCTGGAGGACCTGGCCGAGGTCGGGCGGCTGCTGACCGAGAACGGCGTGGGCCACGAGGGCCGCGAGCCGAGCGCGGCGCTGGTCATCCGCACCGGCGGCACCTACCTGCCCGACGCGCCCATGACCGGCGACGTGGACCTCGAGGGCCCCATCCCGTTCACGCAGGGCGCGCTCACCGATGGCAACGAGGGCTACGACTACAGCCGGCAGCCGTGCAGCTACGCCTACTGGGAGCGCCGGCCCGCCGGCGAGCTGCTCATCGACCTTTGGGACACCTACCGCATCGAGCGCATCGCCATCAAGGCGAGCAACGATCCGTCGCGGCGCGCGCACGGCACCCGGCGCATCGAGCTGCTGCCTGCCGAAGGCGACGAGCCCATCGCGGTGCTCGACGTGGTCGTGGACGGCTGGAACGTATTCGAGGACCTCGACCTGAGGGCACAGAGGCTACGCCTGCGCCTGCACCTGATGGAGGGGCGCACCTACCTGACCATCGCCGAGCTGCAACTCTGGGGCGACGAGATCGACTGAGCATCGATGGGAGCGTTGACCATGGCCAACAAGCGGCTGCGGCGCAGGGACGCGTTCTTCGGGCTGCACTTCGACCAGCACGCCAACGAGACCGACGAGGCCGTGGGCGCCGAGACCACCGCGGAGAACATCCGTGAGCTGATCGAGCGCGTGCGCCCCGACTGGGTGCAGTGGGACTGCAAGGGCCATCCGGGCTACACCAGCTACCCCACCGAGGTCGGCTGGACCGCGCCCGGCTATGCCGCCGATGGCCTGGCGGTGTTGCGCGAGGTCACGCGCGAGTTGGGCGTGGCGCTGCTGATCCACTACTCGGGCGTGATCGACGAGAAGGCCATCGCCGAGCACCCCGAGTGGGCCGCGCGCGACGCCGAGGGCGAGCGCAGCAAGCGCAGCACGAGCACCTTCGGCCCCTACGTGGACGAGCTGATGATCCCGCAACTGCGTGAGGTGGTCGAGCGCTACGACATCGACGGCGTGTGGGTCGATGGCGACTGCTGGGGCACTGAGCTGGACTGGTCGGAGCCGGCGGTCGCAGCGTGGCGTGAGCAGACCGGCGCCGAGCCGCCGACCGACCCCGAGGACGATGACTGGGAGGCGTGGAAGGACTTCCACCGTGAGCAGTTCCTGCGCTACCTGCGCCACTGGGTCGATGCGCTGCACGAGACCAAGCCCGACCTCGACATCACCAGCAACTGGATGTACTCGACCTACGCCCCGGTGGAGCCCGAGATCGACCTCGACTACCTCTCCGGCGACTTCTCGCCCGAGGCATCGTGCGAGCGCGCGCGCATCGAGGCCCGCTACCTCGCCGGCACCGGCAAGCCCTGGGACCTGATGGCCTGGGGCTTCAACCGCCCGCAGGGCGCACCTTCGGTGCGCCAGCACAAGCCCGCGGTTCAGCTCATGCAGGAGGCGGGCGTGGTGCTGGCGCAGGGCGGCGCGTTCCAGTACTACTATCAGCCCACGCGGTCCGGCCACGTGCCGCGGCAGTTCATCGAGACCGCGGCTGAGGTCGCGGGCTTCTGCCGCGCGCGCCGGTCGCTGTGCGAGCGCAGCGCGTCGCTTCCACAGGTCGCGCTGCTGCTGTGTGCCGACGACTTGATGCGCCGGAGCGACCGCGTCTTCCACACCGGCGGCGCGCCGCGCGAGGACCTTGAGGGCGCGCTGCACGCGCTGCTCGACCTGCACTACTCGGTGGACGTGCTGGCCGAGTGGGCGCTGCTCGACCGCCTCGATGAGTTCCCGCTGGTCGCGCTGCCGGACGCGCAGGTGTTGGCCGACGGCGTACGCGATGCGCTCATCGACTATGTGCGCGGCGGCGGCCGGCTGATGCTGCTCGGCCCGGACAGCGCGCGCATGTTCGCCCGCGAGCTGGGCGTGCGCCTTGACGGCGAGCCGGTTGACCAGACCGCGTACCTGAACTCGCCCCTGGCGATGGGCGCGGTGCATGGGGCGTGGCAGGCGGTGACCCCGGTCGCAGCCGATGCGGTGGTGCTGCGCTACGAGACCTGGCACCCGCGCCACGGCGTGCCCGCGGCGACGGTCGCCGACCTGGGCGAGGGCGCCATCGGCGCGGCCTGGGGGCCGGTGGGCACCGGCTACCGACAGACCCACCACCCGACGGTGCGCGCGCTGGTGGGGGAGCTGGCGCGGCGGCTCTTCCCGGAGCCGATGGTCGAACTCGACGCGCCGCCGGAGGTGGAAATCTCGCTGCGCCGCGACAGCGCCGGGCGGCTGTGCGTGCACCTGCTGAACCTGACCGGCGCCCAGCTTGCGCCGGCCTACCTGGCGGTCGAGAGCATCCCGGCCGTCGGGCCGCTCGACGTGCGTATGCGCGTGCCGGAAAGCCCCGCGGCCGTGACCTGGCAGCCCGATGGCAAGGAGCTGAAGTGGAGCTGGGACGAGGGCGTGCTGGTCACGACGGTGCCGCGCCTGCACATCCACGGCGCGGTCGTGCTCGACTGACCGCGTGAAAGTGAGGCGAACGCGATGACGAGGCTGGTGACGCTGATGATACTCGCGGGGACCATGGTTGCGGTGCAGATCGCGGGCGCGCAGGAGGCGGCTCCACTGCAGGCCGAGTGGGAGCTGGTGACCGAGCACGCGCAGTTTGGCCCGCGCGACACCGCCGAACCGTTCATCTTCGACAGGAGGATGTGGCTCAGCAACGGCTACTACCACGGGAACGTGCTCTACCCCGACCTGTGGGTGGCCGAGCCGGGTGCGGTCAACTGGCGCTGCGTGCTCGAGCACACGCCCTACTGGCCCTACGCCGAGATGGTCGTGTACGAGGGGAAGATCTACGCCATCAAGGGTGACGTGTGGACCTCGACCGACGGCGAACACTGGGAGCAGATCCTCGCCGAGACGCCATTCGGGGTGCGCGGCTACGGCGAGGTGGTGGTGCACGATGGCAAGATCTGGCAGATCGGCGGCTCCGACATCTGGACCACCACCGATGGCGTGAACTGGACGCAGGTGGCCGCCGACCTGCCCTACGGCGGGCGCTCGGGCTCGATCATCCTGTCCTTCGATGGCAAGCTGTGGCTCATGGCCGGCAGCGTCAACGTCCCCAACGATCCCCCCGAAGCGGGCTACGAGACCATCACCACCTACAACGATGTGTGGTGCTCAGAGGACGGCGTGACCTGGGAGCGCGTGCTCGAGCACGCTCCGTGGGCGGAGCGCAAGTGGGTCGTGGGTGAGGTCTACCGCGGCCGCATGTTCATCATCGGCGGCTACGACAACCGCCACGAGGCCAACTTCGGGGACGTGTGGTGGACCACCGATGGCGTGAACTGGCATGAGCTGCCCACGCCGGAGGGCTACGCCGGGCGCCACGAGGTGACGCCCTACGTGTTCGACGGCAGCCTGTGGATCGTGGCGGGCAACACCTGGCCGGTGGTCAACGACGTGTGGCGCATCACCATCGCGGAGGAGTGATCGACGTGACGCGCCTGAGCGTGTATCTGACGACGGCCGGGCTGGTCGCGGCGTGCGCGCTGGCCCACGCCCAGCCGATCAGTTCGTTCGAGGACGAGGCGGGCCTCGAGCAGTTCTCGCCCGGTGGCGTGACCATGGAGCGCGTACAGGAGCACGCATCCGACGGCGAGTGGTCGCTGCGCGTGGACTACCCCGGCAGCGAGCGCGACACGTGGCCGGGGCTGTACTTCACCACCGATACCGACACCACGCAGTACCAGATCTTCGCCTTCGACGCCTTCAACCCCGCCCCCGATCCGCTGGCGCTGAGCTGGCGCATCGATCTGGCCGACGGCCGCAACCAGTTCGGCGGCACCAGCCTGCAGGCTGATGGCACCACGCACGTAGAGGTGTGGGTCACCGGGATGGAGCCGATCACCCGCATCCTGCTCTACCGGCGCATGCCCCGCGAGGACTGCACCGTCTACTTCGACGACTTCCAGTGGGCGAGGATGGACGATCGCTTCGAGCCCATGTACTATGTCGATGACGCCAAGCCGCCCGCTCCCACGGACGTCGAGCAGCAGCGTGGCTTCATACTGTTCGGGCGCCCGCTGACTGACGTGGTGTTCTCGAACGCGGTCCCGCGCGCCGAGGAGCGCATCGAGACCGTCGATGCCGT
>JALGVA010000219.1 GCA_029820295.1 Candidatus Zipacnadia bacterium | reverse complement strand
GCACGGTCGCCTCGTCGTCCCAGGTGTCCTCATCTGTGGGCACGAGAGTAATGCGCATGGGCGGCACGGAGGAGGCCAGCTCGCCCATCTCAGACACAATGGCCCGGACCTTCTGGCGGATCACGACGATCACCACAGCGATGACCAGCAGCAACAGGAGAAACAGTCCACCCAGGATCTGCAGCACCAGGCTCATGGCACGGGCCTCCCAGGCACGACCGTGTTGCGTGCGGTCCGCCAGCGTCCCCGGGGAATTCGCCGCGCGTCGCCCGTGGCCTGCGCGCTGCGCGCCCGGGAGGATTGCGGCCCATGCGCGGCAAAGTCACCTGCGCATGGCATCATCCGTCATTCCGGTGATCGCCATGACCTGCGCGAGCGCGCCTGCGCGCGGACTCATACCCGCGAACATTGCGCCGGGCGGAGACCGTCAGGATGGGGCAGGCGTCAACGGGCAGGCGATGGACGTGGCAAGCACACCGCGAGAGATGGAGGACGCGGGAAGGCTCTGAAGCATGAAGGACGCACGCGAAACGTCATCGGCGTCCGCACCGGGGACGCCTCGGCCGAGGCGAGACGGCGTATCGCTTCGAGCCGCACACGCCGGCCTGGCCATCCGCCGCTCGATGGAGGTGCGGCGCGAGCAGTACCTCGAGCATATGACCTTCGCGGCCAACCACTCGCCCATGTTCACCGAGATCTTCGGGCCGATGGTGGGGCTCAAGGACGAGTGGCGGGCGCAGGGCGCGAGCGAGGCCGAGCTGGACCTGTCGGCCTTCCGCTACCGGCGGCAGATGAGTGCGGGCATCCCCGTCAACACCGGGCTCATGGGCGGGCGCCCCGAGGAGGTGCTCGAGGAGACCGACGAATACCTGCTCGGCATCGACCGCTATGGCCGGCGGGTGAAGCTGTTCACCGACGCCGCGACCATCCCCCTGCCGCTCGACTACCCGGTCCGGAACATGGACGACTGGCTGGCCTTCCGCCACCACTATGAGTTCAGCGAGGCGCGCTTCCGGCCGGGCTGGGAGGAGGCGGCGCGGCAGGCGGCGGCCGAGGGTAAGGTGGTCACCGTCAGCATCCCCGGCGGCTTCGACGAGCCGCGCCAGCTCCTTGGCGAGGAGGGCGTGTGCGTCGCCTTCTACGACCGGCCGGAGCTGATCCACGATATCCTGCGCACCATCGGCGAGACCGCGCGGCGCGTGCTCGACCGCGTGTCCAGCGTTGTGCAGGTTGACCAGCTTAATGTTCATGAGGACATGGCAGGCAAGAGCGGGCCGCTGGCCGGGCCGAAACAGGTCACAGAGTTCATCGCGCCGTACTACCTGAGCATCTGGGAGATGCTGCGCGACCGCGGGGCGCGCGTCTTTGGGCAGGATTCCGATGGAAACATGAACAGCGTTGTGCGGGCCTTCATCGACGCGGGCGTGAACATGATGTACCCGATGGAGCCCGCCGCCGGGATGGACATCGTCGCCCTGCGCGAGCAATTCGGTGAGAAGCTGGCGTTCATCGGTGGCCTCGACAAGCACGTGCTCCGGTGCGGCGAGGCGGCCATCGTGGCGGAGCTGGAGCGCAAGATCCCGCCGATGATCCACACGGGCGGCTGCGTGCTCGGCCTCGACCACCGCATCCCCAACGGCACGCCGCTGGAGGCCTACCGGTTCTACATCGCGAAGGCCTGGGAGATCATGGAGCGTGAGGTCGCGACGCTGCAGTGAGGAGCGGGCAGATGCGCATTGCCATCGTCGTCGCACTCATCGGCGGGTGCATTTCTGTCGCGGCGCAGGACCTGCGTGACCGACCGGACCTCGGGGAGTGGGAGGTCGGCTGGGTCGAGGACTTCGACACCGCCGACAACTGGTACCCGGTCGGCTACACCTACAACCTGCCGCAGGACTTCGGCTTCACTGTCGAGGAGGGCATCGGCCACTTCCGCGTGGGCGAGCCCGGCAAGTCGATGCGCTGGATAACCACGCCCGGCGGCGTCAACCTCGCGACATACGACACGCTCGAAATCCGCTACCGCGCTGAGGGCCAGGTCACTGAGGGCGACGCCTACTTTCTCTACATGCGCGTGAACCCGTCATCGGCGAAGCCCGACGAGCCTCCGGTGACCCTCGGCGAGATCGTCGCCGACGGCGAATGGCACGTGCTGCGCAAGGCGATGCCGAGCAGGGACGGGCGCCGCGCGTGGGCGACGAAGCTAGTGCTCTCCGTGCAGTCCACCGACCGCGCCGCCGACGTGTGGATCGACTACATCAGGCTCGAGGGAGCCGAGCCGCCCGCCCGGGAGGTCGAGTGGGTGGCCAACTACCGCCTCGCCGTCCGCCACGACTTCGACGATCTGCGCGGGTGGAGCGAGTTGCGCGATGTGCCGTACCGCGGCATCGGCTCGATGTGCGCGCATGATGGTACCGCCGAGTTCGAGGTCGAGGGTATGCAGCGCAACGCCAGCTTCGTCTGGCGCCTGCCCCGGCCGGTTGACCCGCAGACCGAGCGCGCCGAGACCGTGGTCTTCCGCTACCGCATCCGCGGCCAGCGGCAGGTGTACACGCGCAATCCGCGCACGCTTCGCTACTTCATGACTGTCGGAGCGGGCGAGACCGAAGAGCCGGTCTACCTGTGGAACTCGCTCATCCATGATGGCGCGTGGCATGTCGCCGGCAACAGCTTCCCCGCCGCTCGCTTCCCCGACGGCGTCGAGTACGTGCGCATCAACCTGGTCTCCGAGGAGAGTCCGGGCGCGTGGGCGGAGCTGGACTGGATCGCGCTGACCGGGGCGTACCATGGTCCGACGCTCGAGGACCTGTTCGCAGGTGTGCCGACGCCACCGAGGGCCGCTCAGTGTGAGTTCCGTCAGGCCGACATCCGGCCCACGACGGGCGTCACCGCAAAGGACCTGCTTGCGCGCTACCATGACGTGCATTCGGCAGGATCGGGCGAGAGGGAACTGACGGTCGCCGGCGTTCCGCTCCGGATGGATGGGGGTGCGCACGTGCTGGCCGTGCTGGCGCGAGATGAGCTGGTCATCCCGGTGGGCGGGCGTGTGGCCGCGGTCTATGCCCTCATCGCCACGCGCCCCGAAGGCTCGGACAGCTTCACCTACTGGGGAGGTCCCATCCGTGAGGTGCGCGAGCCCGAGCGCTTCGTGATCCGCATCGACTACGCCGATGGGAGCAGCTTCGAGTCCTTCCCGGTCAACATCGTTGGGGGCAGCTACGTCATGCCCCCCGGTCCGGCGCTGTGCGGCGTGGCCAACCCGCACCCCGAGCGTGAGGTCGCGAGCGTCGCGCTGGTCGATCGCTCGCGCGGCGTCGGGTTCCATGTGCTGGCGATGACCGTGCAGACGGCCGGCGAGCCGCTGTTCGAGACGCCCGAGGCCGGTCGGCCGCTGCCTCCGCCCACCCCCGCGACGGACCGCGCCCGCGATGCCTCCACGAGCATCCAAATCGGCGGTGACGCGGTCACGCTGCGCTCAGACTACCTCAATCTTGAGCTGGACTTGAGCGAGGGCGTGCGGCCCGCCCGCATGTTCTCGGGCATCCTCGGTCAGGACCTGATGCCCGACGGCGCACTGTTCGCGCTGGAGACCGAGGCGGGCACGATCACCGGCGACGATGTGCGCGTGACCGGCGTCGAACGGCCCTCGCCGACCGAGGTCGCCATCGCCTTCAAGAGCTACCTGCCGGTGGAGTGCACCGGGCAGTTGACGCTCGCCTGGCATGGCGCGAGCGAGATCGGCATGACGGTGAGCGTGAGCAACACGGGCGACGAGCCGTTGCGGGGATCGCTGACCGTGACCCCGGTGCCGGGCGTGGTGATCGACACTACAGCTGAGAACGTCTGGCTGTTCTACCCCGGCTTCGGGACCATGATCACCAACGAGCCCTTCTTCGAGGACAGCCTGCAGTCGGACCACTTCCCGCTGCAGCTCATGGCGGCTTGGTCGCCCGAGCGGGGTGGCGGCCTCTACGTTATGGGCCACGATACGGTGCCCGAGCGCGACACGCACTTCGTGCTCGAGAAGTACCTCGGCCGAGTGACCGGCGCGACTCGCTACCTCTACCTTGACGTCGCGCCGGAGGAGAGCGCCACTATGCCCGAGGTGGCGGTGGGCGCCTACCTGGGCGACTACTGCGAGGCGCTGGCCGCCTATCGCAACTGGATCGGCACCTGGTACGCGTCCACCGCCGCGCATCCGGAGTGGTTCCGGCGCGTGTGCAGCTTCATCGGCGTCACGCCGACGCTGGCGATCTTCCTCGACGAGAACGGGCGCATGGACCTGCCCCCGCACGTGGACGCGATGGCCGAGCGCTTCGGGCCGATCGACTACCTGCACATCTACGGCTGGTTCGCGTCGCGCGAGCACGGCGGGCAGGGCGACTACTCGCACTACGAGTTGCTGGGCGGCGAGGAGGCGTGGCGGGGGGCGCTGGCGGAGCTGCAGTCGCGGGGCGTGCGTACCGGCCTCTACCTCGATCCGCTGCTGATGGATGAGCGGGCGGAGGCGGCGGACGCCGCTCAAGCGTGGAAGATCCTCAACGCCGAGGGTGAGGTCACCGGGTGGTCGGCGGGCAACTTCTACACCTGCGGCGCGGTGCCCGCGTGCCGGGAGTACTGGGCCGAGACCTACGAGCGCGTCGCACGTACCTTCCCCGCGAGCGGGTTGTACATGGACCAGGTGGGCTACTGGAACCCCGGCTCATGGGCTTGCTACAACCCCGCGCACGACCACCCGATGCCGGTCGGCATGCGCGTCTCACAGGCGCCGCTGGTGCGCGAGATCCGCGAGGCGATCAACGGCGTCGATGCCCAGCGCGTCAACTACTCGGAGTTCGTGCCCACCGAGATCATGACCCAGTGGCAGGACGGGGCGTTCACGCACAACCATCGCTTTGAGTGGGAGCGGCCGAGCACCTTCCTTGTCAACCCGATCTACTGGGCCATCCCCGAGGTCAAGTGTTTCGAGCTGTACGCGGGGAATGACAATGTGGTTTGGGACAATGTGCGGCTGCCGCTGCGCGCGTTCTGGGGGCGCGAGACCCTGTACATGGCG
The DNA here is from genome assembly GCA_029820295.1 of Candidatus Zipacnadia bacterium. Classification (GTDB taxonomy): domain Bacteria; phylum Armatimonadota; class Zipacnadia; order Zipacnadales; family UBA5352; genus JALGVA01. Next base: position 1,856 of record JALGVA010000219.1, on the reverse strand, counting down.
GGCGAACCGACGGAGTACGCGCCCGAAACCGCGGCCGCGATCCGTCACATCAACGAGATCTGGCACCGGTGGCCTGAGGCGTTCGCGACAACCTCGCCGGACTTCCTGACGCCGACGCTGCAGCGCGGGGTCTACGCCAACCGCTTCCCGGCGGAGGGCTACGAGGTGTACGCGATCTTCAACGACTTGCCCTACACGGCTGAGGGAACGATCGACGGAGCGATCATCGAGGTGGCGCACCGTGAGGGGGCGCGCTACCTGGAGGCGTGGGAGGACGTCGCGCTGGAGCCGGAGATCGAGGGTGGGCGCGCGCGCATCGCGTTGACTATCCCGCCGAAGCAGGTGCGCGTGGTCGTGTGCGAGTGGGACTGAGGGCACGCCGGGCGGACGGGCTACGGGGCGTCGAGAGGAGGCGCGTCAGAGGGCGCGGCGTCGGGCACGTCGGACGTGACGGCGGTAGACATCGCGTCGTGCCCCTCGGTACCGGCGGGGACGGGTTCGCCGGCGGCCCGACGCATCTCGTCGGTCAAGTCCTCGCCCGTGCGCACGGCCGCGGAGGCCGAGCGGTCACTGATGCCGTAGAGGTTGGCCCAGACCTCGCGAGTGGCCTCCGTGCGCGCCTCCCCGCAACGGGCCTTGAAGGACGGGTAGACCCAGGTGCAGATGGCGAGCGTGACCATCATGCCGCCGAAGCCCAGGGCCAGGAATGCCTTGACATGCGGAACGTCTCGGAGCATGCGCTTGTGCCTCCTGCAGTTCAGAGCAGCGCGTGCACAAACGCTCCCCGTTTGCGCTCACACCACCGGCCGGCTCGTGACACAATTATCGCCACTTGTGCCGACCTTGAGTCGAGCTCGTCCGCTCCTCCAGCGGTCACGCGATGGTGAGTCTAACCGTGGCTGGGGCCTCGTGTCAACCCGGCGCGCAGATAGTTTGGGCCGCTTCATTCCCAGCCGTATGTCGAACGCCCACTGCCGGGAGGCGCACACCGATCCGATGGTGAAGTTACCCCGACACAACTCTTCCACTGACGGCCGGAGGGGAGACCTGGCTTATGCTGGAGACCGTGGTGCGATTCCTGCTGACCTGCGCGCTGCTGTCGTTGGCGCTGGGCCTGGCCCACGCCGGGCGCGACGGCGGCGGCTACTACAGCGCCGAGCGTGTGGCGAACCTGCGCGCAAACGTCGAGCGCTTCGACTGGGCGCGCGCCCAGCGCGACGCGGCGGTGTCGCGCGCCGAGCGCTGGGTGGCGATGTCCGATGAGGAACTGTGGCGACTGGTGCCCGCGATCGATGTGACGATGACCCGGCAATCAGGAGGGAACCTGCGACTGGGCTGTCTGGTATGTGGCGAGGAGCTGTTCAAGCACGGGAACTACCCCTACAGTCCCGACCACTTCGAGCTGCCGTGGAAACTGACGTGCCCCTCGTGCGGCACGGTCTTTCCGACCAACGACTTCGGCGCGTTCTATGAGAGCGCCATCGACGAGCACGGCTGTTTCGACGCCTCGCGGGGTGACCGCAGCCTGCTGTTCAACACCGAACACCCCGACACCAACGACCCGCTGCACACCTGGGGCGTCGATGACGGCTGGGGCTACATCGACGCCGACGGCCATGAGCACCGCTTCATCGCCTACTACACCTGGCGGCTCTGGCGGCAGATCTACGGCGTGCTGAGCGCCCTGGCGGAGGCCTACCTCTACACCGGTGAGCCCGTCTACGCCGAGAAGGCCGGGGTGCTGCTCGACCGCATCGCCGACGTGTATCCCGAGATGGACTGGGCTCCCTACGCCGAACGCGGCTGGTTCCACTCCGACGGCGGCAGCGGGCGCGGCAAGATCGAGGGGCGCATCT